>JANXYJ010000087.1 GCA_025350105.1 Terriglobia bacterium
TCGATAACTTTGGAGTTAGGAAGGTCTGTCATGGCTGAAGAAGTAATGAAATCGCCCGGCGCTTGGCCGGCCCGCGTAAAAGATTACGTGGAAGAACTGAAGCTGGAAATGCGCCGCGTCACCTGGCCCAGTTGGCCGCAAGTCCGCGCCACCACCGGCGTAGTTATTTTCGCTGTGTTCGCGTTTGCTGCCTATTTCGCCATCGTTGATACCGTGGTCAGCCGCTTTGTCACCATGCTGTTCAATAAGTTCACCAAGTAGGGCCGAAGCGAATCGAGACCGAAAGACACTCCATGCCTGAAGAACTTTTGCCACCCGAAGACGCGATGCCCGAACCTGCCGCAGTCGTGGAAGCAGCGCATAACGCAGTGAATAGCCAAGCTGCGCCCGAAGGCGCCGGCCACGATCTTCCCGACTCACCCCCCAAGCACTGGTACATCATTCACGCCTACTCCGGATTCGAAAACAAAGTGGCGGAGTCTTTGAAAACCCGTGCTGACGCCTTCGGTTTCGCGCATCGCATCGGGCAGATCTTGATCCCTATCGAAGAAGTAGTGGAACTGCGCAACGGAAAGAAAGTCACCAGCAAGCGCCTTTTGTATCCGGGTTACGTGCTGGTGGAAATGGAAATGGACGACGAGTTGTGGCATGCCGTAAAAGCCACGCCGCGCGTCACCGGTTTTGTAGGTGGCGGAGACAAGCCGGTGCCACTGACCGCGGACGAAGTGAACTCCGTGCTGTACCGTCAGGCCACGGCGGCGGAGCGCCCGCGTCCCAAACTCAATTTCGAAAAGAACGAAACCGTGCGCATCATCGACGGGCCGTTCGCCAATTTCTCGGGCAAAGTGGACGAGGTCAACCCGGAGCGCAACACGCTGCGCGTGATGGTGACCATTTTCGGCCGCTCGACGCCAGTGGAATTGGACTTCCTGCAGGTAGAAAAAGCTTAAGCTTCACAAGAATACGGAAAAGGTTTAAAAGGAAAGACACGTCATGGCAAAGAAGATCACTGGCTACGTTAAATTGCAGATTCCCGCGGGCAAAGCCACACCGGCGCCTCCCGTCGGCACCGCGCTTGGTCCGCAGGGCGTCAACATCATGGAATTCTGCAAGGCCTTCAATGCCAAGACTTCCGCGAAAGACCAGGAAGGCTTGATCATCCCCGTGGTGATCACCATTTTCTCGGACCGTTCGTTCACCTTTATCACCAAGACGCCTCCGGTGCCGGTGCTGATCAAGCGCGCGTGCGGCTTGGCCAAAGGCTCCGCCGAACCCAACAAGAACCGCGTGGGCAAGATCACACAGAAGCAGGTAGAAGAAATCGCCAAGATCAAAATGCCGGACCTGAACTGCTTCGACGTCGAAGCGGCCATGCGCTCGGTGCGTGGAACGGCGCGATCTATGGGCGTGGACGTAGTTTAAGTTTCGTACTCGATTAGAATATAATGCGCTTCGGGCGTGAGTGAAACGGCGGACGATTCGATTAGAGTCACGCGAGCCCGATGTCGAAGCGACGAAAACCGCTAAAAATACACATAAGCACTGAGGCCAAGAAATCTCATTGGTCGGTGGGGGGCCTAGTATTGGCAGCGGCGACTTTGTTGGGCGGCTTGGCGGTGGTTGTGCCGCGCGTCGCTGTATCGCCGCCTTCGGCGCCCGTCGATCCAAGTAATATCCTCTCTGCGTCATTTGATATCGTTAACACCGGCTTTCTACCACTTAAGGATGTTGGAATTAGCGTGTATGTCCTTTCGCTGAGTGCTCCAGGAACCCTACGTCCACTGACAATAGAGGGCACCCAGAATTCTGACGGCGGCCAAAATTTTTTGCACTTTGTGAATCCAACGTGGCAGCATCACGAGCTCGGCTTAGACGAAAGACTAACAATTAATCCAGAGAGCCAAATCAGGGGAAGCGTTACTACAGCTGATATGGCTTTGGGGGTCTCGTACAAGCCGTGGCTCATACCAATTCGCCTCGAAAAACGCTTTAGGTTTGTGGCCATGAAAGATGGGGTCGGCTCGATCTACTGGAGATCTTGGCCCTTAAACGAGCCAGCTCCTGCAAACTAAAAGACGACGAGATCCTTTCGACATCCTTCCGTTCGTCAGTACATTGTGCCGATCAGCAATTTTTCCTCTTGACACGACCGACCGGTCGTGCTATTGTTCTCTTATGGCAATTACGCCCTCCACCCGTGAGCGCATCCTCGACCACGGTCTCGCTTTGATGAGCCGCGCAGGCTTGGACGCCGTCACGCTCGGCGTGCTGGCCGATCAAGTGGGCATGTCCAAAAGCGGCCTGTTCGCGCATTTTAAATCCAAGGAAGAAGTGCAAATTAGTTTGCTGGAACACACTGGGGTGGTGGGCGCGCAGTATATTATTGCGCCTTCGATGACGGAACCCGAGGGCCTGCCGCGTCTTAAAGCTCTGGTCAAGAATTGGCTGGGTTGGGCGCCGCGCGCTGGCCTTCCGGGAGGCTGTCCCGTAGCAGCGGGCATGTTTGAGTACGACGACGTGAAAAGCCCCGTCCGCGACAAAATCGCGGTAATGGAGGCCGAGTGGCGCGGGCTGTTGGAGCACACCGTCGCACAAGCTGTGAAGCTGGGACATCTGAAGAAAGATCTCGACGTCCCGCAATTCGTCTGGGAGCTCAGCGGTATCTATCTTAGCCATCACGCCGCGCACCGTTTTTTGAAATCGCCCGATGCCGACAGGCGCGCGCAAATTGCGTTTCAGGCCTTACTGGCGCGTGCGGCACCAGAAGGCGAAGTTAAAAAGCCCAAGCCTAAAAGCAGTAAAGCTCGGCAGTAAATCCAGTCCATTTGTATCGTCGAATCCAGGCGTTTCATCTTGTATTTTCAAACGCAGGGGAACGCAGCGCTAGAAGTGTGTCTTCTCTAAGAAGAGTCAACAAGGAAGGGAACATCGAATGAATCGAAGAGATTTTGGTCATAGAATCGCCGCCGCTGCGTTGGTTTCCACGGCGCTGGCACAGAAAAGCCGCGCGGAGGAGACCGCTATCTTCACTCCCTCCGGCAAGCCGCTGGAAATCGGGATGCTGTTGTATCCCGGTTTAACTTTGTTGGACCTGATTGGTCCACAAACCGTGCTGGCGGGCTCCTCAAAAATCCATCTGGTATGGAAGACCCACGACACCGTCGTCAGCGACAACGGCGTCGGCGTCCAACCAACGGCCAGCTTCAGCGAATGTCCGAAAGACCTGGATGTGCTGTTCGTCCCCGGCGGTCCGGGCATGATTCCGGTGATGAGGGATCTTGAGGCGCTCGCGTTCCTGGCCGATCGCGGCGCACGCGCAAAGTACGTAACCTCCGTCTGCTCGGGCTCCATCATCTTAGGTGCGGCTGGCTTGCTGCGCGGGTATAAATCCACTTCGCATTGGGCCGTGCGCGACATGCTTCCCTTATTTGGAGCCGAACCCGTTGAGGCGCGTGTGGTGATCGATCGCAACCGTATGTCGGGCGGCGGCGTCACCGAGGGCATCGATTTTGGTTTGGTTCTGTTGGCGCATTTGCGTGGAGAGCAGACGGCGCAACTGACGCAGCTCGCGCTGGAATACGATCCACAACCGCCCTTTCACGCTGGTTCACCCAAAGGCGCCGGCCCGATGCTGACGCAACAGATGATGAAAATTCTTGAGCCATGGAACCGCCAGATTCCACTCATCGCCGCGGCTCTAAACGGAGGGACAGGCAAATGAAAAAAGGAATCGCATTGGCGCTATTGATCGTGGGAGGCGTTGCGGCCCAGCAATTCACAAAAACCGGCGACCTCGCCCTTCCCGACTATCGCAAATGGGTTTACCTGGGTTCCGGCCTGGGCATGTCGTACACTGAGGCGAATCACGAAAACCCGGCGTTTACCAACGTTTTCGCGGAACCGAAGGCTTACGACGCCTATATGAAAACGGGCCTATGGCCCGACAAAACGGTGCTGGTAGCAGAGATGGTGCCATCGGCCACCAATCTGTCCATCAACAAAAGCGGCCGCGCGCAAGTGGGCCTGCCTACGGATATCGAAGTGGAAGTCAAGGACGCTTCCAAAGGCGGCTGGGCGTTCTACGGCTTTCCAAAGGGTGCGCAGACCGGTAAGCTGTTCCCCAGATCCATCCCCTGCTACAGCTGTCACGAAGAGCACGCCGCCGTCGACAACACCTTCGTTCAGTTTTACCCCAAGCTGATCGCAGTCGCCAAACAGCACGGTACATATAAAGACCGCTAACGCACAACATCACAGGAACGAAATACATATGGCTACAGCCAACTTCACCACGCCCATTCAGTGGATCTTGCCCGTAGTTTTTGCCTTCATCTCCATCGTGCTGGTTTCACTCATCAAGGAACCAGCGCGCCAAAAAATCATGGCCCTGATGATCGCCGGCGCCGGTGCCGCATATTTAAGCGGTGGCGGCTTCGGTCTGTGGGAGATGGCTTTCAACGTATTGATGTCAGTGATTGCGTACTACGGCCTCCGCTCGTATCGCTTCATCGGCACCGGCTGGCTGCTGCACACGGGCTGGGACATTCTCCATCAACTCTACGGAAACCCCATCCTGCCCTTTAGCCCGACGTCATCGTTAGGCTGCGCCATTTACGATCCTGTGATCGCCGCCTGGTTTTTCGCCGGCGCGCCTTCGCTCTGGACGTTGCTGCGCGGTAAGCGCCGTCCCCAATTGGCTTGAAAAATCAGCCTGAACGTTTCTCTTTTTTCGCGCGGCCGCGGCCGCGGCACGGTTCGGTGTAGACTAGCGATTTGAGCGCAGAAATCGTGGCGAAAACAGTTCGGGTGTACGGTCTGGCGCAGGGGCGCATAGATTAGGATGCTCCGTATCGTTTTGCGCGCCGTTTATGCCGCGGCTGGATCGGTCCTGATTGCCTGGACGTTTACCGGCCCGTTTCACCTGATCCGGCCGGTGAGCAACCCACTGAACGCGGAAGGCATCCTGGCTTTATCTTTTCTGCTGTTGACCCTGTTTTGCAGCCAGGCACCGGCCGAAGCGGCACCCGAAACCACGCGATATAAATTCCCTATCTTGATCACTGCGGTTCTACTGTGTACGGGGCTGGCCTTTATTCCCGCGATCAACAATCCGCTGCTGCATGACGCATACATACACGTGCACCGCGCCACGACGCAGACCTGGGCGGAAATGGTTCGCTCGGTGGTCGTGTACTCCCCCGGCGGCGATGATTTTTTCCGTCCGCTTGGGTACCTCAGTTATTGGCTGGACGCAAGATGGGCCGGCATCAACGCAACGGCGTGGAATTTGTGGAATCTGGGCGTTCATCTGGCGAATACGGGTTTGGTTTGGCTGCTGGCACGGAGGCTTTCTCGCGGCATCACGTGCGCGACGGTTGCCGCGCTCATCTTCGGTGTACATGGCGTCCGGCCCGAAGTGGTGGCATGGGTGGGCGGGCGCTTCGATCTGCTGGCCACTCTTTTTACCCTGGCGGCCTTGCTTTCGCTCAGCATTTTCGTTGATACCGGCGCTACGCGTTGGTACGGAGTGATCGGCCTGTGCGCTTTCTGTGCATTTTTGAGCAAGGAATCTGCGTATTGCCTGCCGCTGCTGGCGCTCCTGTTGATTCCGTTTTATGATGCAACCGCCCGCCGGAGAATCTTGTCCGGGACCGGTCTGGTTACAGCCCTTTGTGTTGTGACCCTGGCCTATCGGACTTGGTTTCTGGGCGGCATCGGCGGGTACAAGACGGCATCCGGCGCGCCGTCCATTTTACAGTTCCACCCGCTGCTGACACTGAAAGCGCTGCTGTTCCGGCAATGGGCCATCCTGCTGTTCCCCATCAATTGGTCGGCCGCCAGCCTGCCGCTGAAGCTGGCGGTGCTGCTGATGGTGATTGTCGCCGCGGTGTTTCCGTTGGTTTCCCGCGCCAGCCGTAAAGATCTTACAACCTGTTTGCTGTGGGTGATCGCCGCGGCGCTGCCGGTGCAACACATGCTGTTGATTGGTACGGATCTGAACGGCTCGCGTGTGTTCTATTTACCGGTGCTGGGGCTGGCGCTGTTCTGGGGATTTCTCACCGAAGGCTGCCGTCCGCAGCGGGTCAGATATCTGTTGATCTGCGGTCTGCTGTTGTTCCAGGTGACGGCTCTCGAACACAACCTGGCGGTGTGGCGGGGCGTCGCTTTGCTCGCGCAGCGCACCTGCCGGCAGGTGGGCGCTGAGCTCAGCCGCGATCCGCGCAACATTGCCGTCCGCGATTTGCCGCCGTTTTGGCAAGGCGTGTATTTTTTGCATAGTGGATTCCCGCAGTGTGTAGCTCTGAACATCGGCCAGAACAGGAACACTGGCCAGAACATAAATCGCGTTTCTCTTCAGGATGGCGCTGTCAACGGCACGCCTGGCGTCCGCCTTTTCTCCTGGAACGATGTTACACAACGGCTGGACGAGATTGACGGGCAATGAATAGCGCCCTTGGGCCGATTCGCCGGTGAACGCAGTCCAGATATCTTAAACTAAAGCCAGACGCAATGCGTATTCTGGCCCGCACTATCTTTCGCGAAATTCTGGTCACCGCGATCCTGGGCGCTGCGCTATTCACCTTTCTCATCTTTTTACTCCGCGCCCGTCCGCTGTTTGAATTCCTGGTCCGCACCACCGGATCGCATTGGGTAGTTGCGCGCTTGTTCCTGTTGGTCCTGCCACAGTCGCTGCCCTTCACCGTTCCGCTGGGAGTTCTTGTGGCCGTGTTGATCGCCCTTTCCCGCATGTCCACCGACGGCGAGTTCACCGCCATGCGGGCCTGCGGCATTCCAGCCCGTCGCGTTGTGCCTGTGGTTTTGTTTTTCGGCTTCATCGCCATGTGCCTCACTGCCGCCGCGTCGCTGTGGCTCACGCCCTGGTCCATCCGCGAACGCTTTCGCGTGGAAAACCAATTGATTGAAGAAGGCTTCGGCGCAGACGTGCAGCCGCGCATCTTCTCCGAACAATTTCCCAACTCCGTGTTGTACGTAACGGACGTTTCCGCCGGCAACAACGGCCACTGGCGGCGCGTCTTTCTGGCTGACGTCACGCCTCCCGAAAATCGTCCCGCAGGTGTCGAACGCGGCGACGGCCCGCGCATCACCCTCGCCTCCGAAGCCGTCGTCCTGACCGATCCCAAGGACAACCGCCTGCAGCTTTCGCTCCGCAATGGCAGCACCTACGAAACCGGCAAAACCACCGAGGATTATCACATCACCTCATTTCCCAACGGTGACCAGGCGCTTGATGCCAAGAAACCCGCCGCCGTCGGCGCCACCCGGCCGGTGGTGGAGATGGACATGGGCCCCCTGTATAAGCTGGCCTACGCAAGCAGCGCCACGAAAACCATAGCCGGCACAAAAGCCGCTGACAACCTCGACGCTCGCCTCGAATTCCACCAACGCATTGCCCTGCCCCTCGCCTGCATGCTGCTGGCGTTGATTGGCGTGCCTCTCGGCATCTCTCGCCGCCGTGCTGGACGCAGCGCTGCCGTGGTTCTCACCGCCGGCCTGGCGCTGGTCTATTACATGACGCTGATCAGCTTCATCAGTCTGGCGCGCCAGGGTACGTTGCAGCCTGAAATCGCCGTATGGCTGCCCGATATTCTTTTCGCCATCGGCGGCATCATCCTGGTGATTCGCCTGGAACACCCCGGCGATACGGACCCGCTCAGCGCCATCACGGCCCGCTTGGCCCGTCTCCGTGGCGATGGCACCAAAAATTTCGATCCTTCCTCACTTCTGGGCAAATTCGCCCCGCGCGTGTGGTCCCCCCGCATTTTCTTTTTCCCGCAGGTCACAGACGGCTATGTGCTTTCGCGTTTTACGGGCTATTTCGTCGTCTCGCTCGCCAGCTTCGTGATGATCTTTCAGGTCTTCACGTTTTTCGAACTGCTCAGCGACATCATCAGGAATCACATCCCCTGGTCGCGCGTGATGGCCTATCATTTTTTCCTCTCACCGCGTTTGATTTACCAATTGGCTCCCTTTGCGGTTTTGTTCGCGGTGCTGATCACCTTTGGCGTGCTCTCCAAACATAATGAGGTCACGGCGTTTAAGGCCTGCGGCGTCAGTTCCTATCGCCTTTCAGCGCCCATTTTGCTTACCGGCGTTCTGCTCAGCGGGAGTCTGTTTCTGTTCGATCACTATTGGGTCCCCGCCGCCGACCGCCGCCAGGACGCCATTCACAGCGAGATCAAAGGCCGCCCCGCGCAAACCTTCCTGCGGCCGGATCGCAAATGGATCTCCGGCCTGAAGGATCGCATGTACTACTACAAGTATTTCGATCAAACCGAACGCGTGATGGTGGGCGTGAACGTCTACGAAATTGATCCGGTCGCTTTTCGTCTCAAGCGCCACATCTCAGCCGAGCGCGCTCGCTGGGAGCCGAACCTGAAAACCTGGGTTTTTGAAAATGGCTGGAGCCGCGAAATGAAAGGCACCCGGGTGACCCACTTTGATGATTTTCAGGCTGCCACCCGCACCTTTCCCGAACTGGACGAACCCCCGGATTACTTCGTAAAGGAAGTGAAGCAGTCGCAGCAGATGAACTACCGCGAATTGGGGGCCTACATTCTTGAGCTGAAGCAAAGCGGTCTTGATACCGTTGTGCTGCAAGTGCAACTGCAAAAGAAATTCGCCATGCCACTACTGGCGTTGATTATGGCGATGGTGTCGATTCCCTTCGCTTTCATGGCCGGCAACCGCGGCACCATGGCGGGCGCCTTTGTCAGTTTTCTAATCGCGATTGCCTATTCGTCGGTGGGCCAGGTGTTTGAACAATTCGGCAATCTGAATCAATTGCCCGTGCAAGTGGCTGCGTGGTCACCCAACATCATTTTTTCTTTGTGCGGTTTATATTTCCTCGCGCGTATGCGAACCTGAAATCCAGCACCCAGCCGCGAACGTGAGTGGGCGCAAAACAATCCATTCTTACGCTGCCCGCCGCGATTTCTCAAACGCGCTCCGAAAATCCCTCGGCGCGGGACGATTCCGATGCTCGGCCCCATTGCGCGGAATCAATGCCTCAAACGCTTTCAACGGACCCAACTCCAACATATAGTCCGCCGACCGCTTCACCAGCCGGATCACCATCAATCCCGCCGCGCAAATCTGCAACGTCGGCACCGCGGTCGTAAAAATCGCAGTAAGGGTCAGTACTACGAACATCACGTGAAACAGGTCCACGGCCTGGCAGAACCGTTTCGGCGCTTTCAATCCCAGCCGCTTTACCCGGACATGGCAGGACCAGCAAACCCGGTCGGATTTCGCTAAGTCCGCTTCGCAATGTTGGCATCGATTCATGGTGGTATCCCCTGTTGATCTTGCTCTCGACAACCCGAGTTTACGGGATGGTAAGCATCGTACCAATAGCCCGCGAGTGCAATTCGGATAGTACTCGCCGATAGTCCTGGGGTTGTAGGCAAAGTTAGGTTTGGGTACTGCTGATTTGCCGCGCATTTGCCCCTTAACCCCTTCCCCGGCGCTTGGGTAGTGGGTCAGTTTGAGGTTGGGCGCTTGAGTGGCTTGGTGGTAAAGAAGCCGGTCGCTTCGCCGCCGAAGTACTTCTCCCATTGCAAAAGGTCTTCACCGACCAGTTCATTAACTTTTGTTTCAAGCTCCCCTATCCGCGTTGCACACTTCTTGATATCGCGGACTGAAGTCCACCAACCTGCGAGCACAACCGTGGCGAGACCGCACATGAGCAGCCAAAATCGTCCATCAATTGAACGAGACAGCAGCCAAGTGGCGGCCCCTCCCGCGATGGCGAACAGCTGATAGATGTGGTTCGTACGCGCCAGAACCTCCGCGCGCAAGGAGTCATACTCCTTCAATAAGACGGTTAGCTTTTCTTTCGGGCCAATGGAGTTGTCCTGGTGTGAAGTCGGTTGCATCAGCCTGATCCTTGCCGTAGGATTGTATCATGCCTAGACGCTCAAGCACAGTCAAGGATCACGACTTCACGACGGTAGCCCTTCGCGTCGTGGAGCAAGCCATCGGCGAGAAGATGGACGGCGAACCGTTGCCGGATCCGAACGCGGGCAAGAACCCGGCGGCGGTCGCACTTGGGAAATTGGGCGGAGTCAAGGGCGGCAAGGCGCGAGCAGCGGCACTCACGCCCGAACGCCGCACGGAGATTGCTAAACGAGCAGCGACGAAGCGATGGGGCGGCTAGTCTTCATCATCGTCACCGTCTTCGGGATCGTCTTAGGAGCTTGTTGAAAAAACGATCCGGCTCAAACGGGGGATCAGGAATGTATCCCAAACGTTTTCTAAGAAGGTTGATAACCACGCCGCAGCGCTCGCGCTCTATTTCATGTACTACAATTTCGGGCGCGTTCACATGACGCTGAAAACGACTCCCGCTGTGAAGGCAGGTAGTGCCGATCACGTCTGGAGCGTTGAAGAAATCATCGCTCTCATGAATTCAAACTGACCCACTACCGGCGCTTCGCTCGATGATAAGATGCATATAACATGCATAATTTATGCTCCGGGAGCCCATCATGAACCCTACCTTCAAAGCACTCGCTGGCACCGCCGCCGTTGCCCTGTTCGTCTTGGTAACCCGCGCCGCCCCTCCTCATGACGACGCCTACGATTACCCCTACATCGACATGGATCACCCCGCCATCGATTATTCCAACGCTCTGTTGCAGCATCCAGTGGACGATCCCGTCGCCCGCCTGCAACGGCGCATCGATAACGGAGAGTTGAAGCTCGCCTTCGATCCCAGCCACGGCGGTTACCTGCCAGCCTTGTTAAAAGCGTTTCAGATGAACGCCGATTCGCAGGTACTGGTGTTTTCCAAAACCAGTTTTCAAAGTTCTAAAATCTCGCCCAAAGCCCCGCGGGCGTTGTATTTTAATGACACCGTTCAGATGGGCTTCGTCCACGGCAGCGACGTGATGGAATTCGCCTCGCTCGATCCGCAACAAGGTGTGGTCT
Organism: Terriglobia bacterium; assembly: GCA_025350105.1. Taxonomy (GTDB): domain Bacteria; phylum Acidobacteriota; class Terriglobia; order Bryobacterales; family Bryobacteraceae; genus Palsa-187. The sequence continues at coordinate 10,951 of JANXYJ010000087.1, forward strand.
TCTATACGCTCGACAACAAGAACGACTCGAAGCCGGCTTACTTTGACCGTCCTTCTTTCTTTCGCCGTACTGACGAATGCCTGGCATGCCACTTGATTCCCGGTACCCTTAACATCCCCGGCCTTATGATCAGCTCGGTGATTCCCACTCCGCAAGGCTCGCCTCGTTTTCCGGGCGCGGGTTTGATCGTCGATAGCCGCACCCCCATTGCCGATCGTTGGGGCGGCTGGTACGTCACCGGCACAACTCTCCATCGCGGCAACGCCGTCGCCCCCTATCCCGACCGCCCCGAAATGCTGGAAATGCGCGGTACGCAAAACCTAACCAGCTTGGGCAATCGTTTTGATGCAGCCACCTATCTGGCCCCCACCAGCGACATCGTGGCGCTGATGACGCTAGAACATCAGGTGCGCGCCACCAACCTGATCACCCGCATCAATTGGGAAGTGCGCATGGTTCTTGCTGAAAATGAACAAAACGAGAACCGGCTCGCCGAGTTTCAACCGCGCCTGGATTTTCTAACCACCGAACTTGCCAACTACATGCTCTTCGCCGGCGAAGCCAAAATCTACGAACCCATTGCCGGCGTTTCCACCTTCACCAAAACCTTTCCGCAACAGGGTCCCCGCGATTCGCAAGGCCGCTCGCTTCGCGATTTTGATTTAACCCGGCGCCTCTTCCGCTATCCGCTCAGCTTCATGATCTACAGCGAAGCCTTCGACGGCCTGCCCGATCTGGCCAAACAACAAATCTACCGGAAATTGTTTAACGCGTTAACCCGCGAATCTACCACCGAAAATCAGGCCATTCTGGGCCTTCTTCGCGAAACCAAACCCAACCTGCCGCCCTTTTGGAAAGTCAACGCCCAATAGAGTATGCAGCTCAGTCTTCATGCCGAATATGCCCTGCGTGTGCTTCTCTACCTGGGGACCAACCGTGAGCGTTCCGCCATCTCCACCGCGGAAATCAGCCGCGCCTACGGCATCTCCAAGCATCACCTGGTCCGCGTGATGCACACTTTGCATGACCACGGTTACGTGCGCCTGGTACCGGGCCGCGCCGGAGGCGTTGTCCTCGACCAAGATCCGGCCCAAATTCGCCTCGGCGACGTCGTCCGAAACTCCGAAGCAACCCTCCGCCTGGCCGAATGCTTCGACCGTAAAACCAACACCTGTGGCATTGCCCCCGTCTGCTCCCTGCGGCCCGTGCTGCAGCACGCCCTGGACGCTTTCCTTGAATCGCTGAACGCTCACACCTTGGCGGACCTACTGGGAGGCGGCGCCCAGGCCGCGATGGCGGAGAAGTTCGTGCAGTTAACCAACCTGCCAAGTTAGATATTAGTCAATCACTTAGCGCGCGTTCGTGACAAAAATTCCGCGGCTTTTTGTGAACCTATTGATTGCACCCTCCTTCCTGTGTTACCGTAATTTTTACGGTGGACGGCACGATACGGTAGACAACCTAGTGCCCATTCTCCGGAAATACGTTTTGCCAGACTTTCGTAGTACCGGTCCCAACAACATCTGAATGGAACAAACGCTCCAAGCCCTGAGTGGAATACTGCTAAAATCGATCCCCACGATCATTTTGCTTTTGTTCCTGTGGTTCTTTCTGAAAACTGCGTTGTTTGGCCCGCTGGCCAAAATGCGTGGGCAACGAGATGGGCTGACCAAGGGTGCCCGCAAAACCGCGCGCCACAGTCTGGAAGAGGCCGACCGCAAGACCGGTGAGTTTGAGGGCAAACTGCGCGACGCCCGCAACGAAGTGTATAAAGAGCAGGAAGAGATGCGCAAGCAGTGGCTTTCCGATCAGACCGGTCAAGTCGCTTCCGCTCGTGAAATGGCCGCCGTGAAGATCCAGAAGAACAAAGCCGAGATCGCCACCGATGTCGCCGCCGCGCGCGCCTCGCTAGGCGATCAGGCATCCGCCTTGGCCGATCAAATCACCTCCGCGGTTTTGCAGAGGAGAGCGTGATGAAGCGCTTTTTCTCGATCCTGGCATTGTCCTCTCTGTTGTTTCTTGCGGCACCGGCCCTCAAAGCACAGGAAAAAGAGGCCGCTGAAAAATCGGGTGAAATGCCTGAGCCCGATCCTATGCTCAAATGGGCCAACTTCGCGATCCTGGCTCTGGCACTAGGCTACCTGCTCAGCAAAACCATGCCGCCGCTGTTTCGTTCGCGCACCGGCGAGATTCAGCAGGGCATCGCTGAAGCGCAGAAGATCAAAGCGGCAGCCGATAAGCGTGTAGCCGAAGTGGAAGCCCGCCTGAAAACTTTGGGCGCGGAAATCGAACAGTTCCGCGCTCAGGCTAAAGCCGAAATGCAGCAGGAAGGCGAGCGTTTACGGCAGGAAACCGCCCATCAAATTTCGCGATTGCAGCAGCAGGCGGCGCTGGAAATCGATTCCGCAGGCAAAGCCGCGCGCCGCGAATTGAAAAGCCATACGGCGAATTTGGCGCTCACTCTCGCCGAGCAAAAACTGCGCGCGCAAGCGGGTGGCAGTGCCGGTTTAGTGGACGGATTTATTCAGGACCTAAGCAAGCAGGCCGGAAATAACCAGGGGGCGCGCAACTAATATGGTTTCCGTTGTCGCAGCGCGCTACGCCAAAGCCCTGGCTGACGTGGTGGAGTTCGGCGTGGCAAAATCGTCGCAAGGCACTCCGGAACAAATCGTGGGCCAATTGAAAATGGTGCAATCCATCGTCGATAGCTCAGCAGATTTGCGCGGCGTGATGGCCTCGCCTGCCGTTCCGCCGTCGAAAAAACGCGCGGTGATGGCGCGCTTGATGGGGCCACTGGGTGTTTCTCAACAAGTCCGCAATTTTATGTTCGTCGTGATTGACCATCGGCGGGCGCATGAGCTGAAATCGATCATCGAAGCTTTTGAAGCTTTAACGGACGAGCGTTTGGGTTTTGTGCGCGCCGACGTTACCAGCGCGCAGGAACTTTCGGCCCAGCAGCGTGCGGCGCTCGAAGCGCAGCTTTCGCGGCTTTCGGGAAAACGTGCCCGGCCGCAGTTTACCATCGATCCTGCTTTGATCGGCGGCGTGGTGGCCAAGGTTGGGTCAACAGTATATGACGGCAGTGTTCGCGGGCAACTCGACAAGCTGCGAAGCAAGCTTGGATCTTAAAGATATGGATGAATCGCGAACCAAGCTCGCAAATTCGTAGGCGTTAATCATAAAAAGGATATATGGCTCAAATCAGGGCAGATGAAATCTCGCGGTTGTTGCGCGAGGAAATCGAAAATTACGACCAGGCGATCAATGTGGCCGAAACCGGCTCGGTGATTTCAGTGGGCGACGGTATCGCGCGCATTTACGGCTTGGAAAACGTCATGGCCGGCGAGCTGATTGAGTTCGTCAAGGGCGGCGTTTCCGGTATTGCGTTGAACCTGGAAGAAGACCAGGTGGGCGCGGTGCTGCTGGGCGAATACGCGGGCATTAAAGAAGGTGACGAAGTCCGCCGCACCGGCCGCATCATGTCGGTGCCAGTGGGCGAGGCCATGATTGGCCGCGTGGTCAATGCTCTCGGTCAACCCATCGACGGCAAGGGCCCCATCGAAACCAAACAGTACAACGCCATTGAGCGCATCGCGCCCGGCGTGGTGGATCGCAAAAGCGTGAAAGAACCGCTGCAGACCGGCATCAAGGCGATCGACGCCATGATTCCCATCGGCCGCGGCCAGCGCGAATTGATCATTGGCGACCGCCAGACCGGCAAAACCACGGTGGCGCTGGATACGATCATCAATCAAAAGGATTCCGGCGTCATTTGCATCTACGTAGCGATTGGGCAGAAGCGCTCCACCGTAGCACAGGTGGTCAAGACGCTCGAGGACAACGGAGCCATGGCCTTCACCATCGTGGTGGCGGCAACCGCTTCCGATCCAACCCCCATGCAATACATCGCGCCTTACGCCGGTTGCGCGATTGGTGAATATTTCCGTGACAGCAAGCGCCACGCGCTGTGCGTTTACGACGATCTTTCGAAGCACGCCGCGGCGTATCGCGAAATTTCGCTGCTGCTGCGCCGTCCACCGGGCCGCGAAGCGTTCCCCGGCGACGTGTTCTATTTGCACAGCCGCTTGCTGGAACGCGCGGCGAAACTGTCAGACGAATTGGGCGGCGGGTCATTAACGGCTTTACCGTTTATTGAAACCCAGGCCGGCGACGTTTCCGCTTATATTCCCACCAACGTAATTTCCATTACCGACGGCCAAATATATCTGGAATCGGACTTGTTTAACTCGAACGTACGCCCGGCCATTAACGTCGGTATCTCGGTCAGTCGCGTCGGCGGCAGCGCGCAGATTAAAGCCATGCGGCAGGTGGCCGGTTCGCTGCGTTTGGATCTGGCGCAATACCGCAGTCTTGCTGCCTTCGCTCAGTTTGGCTCGGATCTCGATAAAACTTCCGCCGCCCAGCTTACCCGCGGCGCACGCATGGTGGAAATTCTGAAGCAGGGCCAGTTGTCGCCCCTGCCAGTCGAAAAACAGATTCTCATCATCTGGGTCGGCACGCAGGGATATTTGGATGACATGCCGGTGGATCAGTGCCGTCCGTTTGAAGCCGAACTCTATAAGTTCGTGGAGAACGCCCATCCGGGAATTCTCTCGACCATTCGTGACAAGAAGGCCATTGACGACGAACTGAAAGGGCAGTTGCAATCGGCTGTGACGGAGTGCAAAACCCGGTTCCTGCAAAACCGGGCGGCGAAATAGAGCGTAAGACCAGTCATAGAAAAAGCCAATGCCAAGTTTGATCGACATCCGGCGGCGCATCCGGTCCGTCAAAAACACGCAGCAGATCACCAAGGCCATGAAAATGGTTTCGGCGGCAAAGCTGCGCCGGGCCCAGGAAAAGGCCATTGCGGCGCGTCCCTATGCCAACATGTTGCAGCAGGTTTTGGCTAACGTGGCCCAGGCTGCTGGCGGCTCTGATGGCGAACAACCGCTGCTCACCGTTCGTCCGGAAAAGAAAATCCTGGCCGTGGTAATTACCGCCGATAGCGGTTTGGCCGGCGGTTTCAATGCCAATTTGATTAAGCTGGCGCACACCTTCGTCAACCAGCATCAGGACAGCGAAATCAGTTTTCTGCTGATCGGCCGCAAGGGGCGCGATTATTTCCGCAAGCGCCGCGAAGCGATGAAAGCCACCATCACCGGCGAACAGACCGACATTTTCCGCAAGCTGGTGTTTGAGGACGCGGAAAAACTCGCCCAGCAGATTATCGACAAATTCACCAGCGCCGAAGTGGACGCGGTATATGTGTTTTCCAACGAATTTAAAAGTGTGATGGCTCCGCACGTGCTGCAGTCGCGTTTGTTGCCGATTGAACTTGACGCGACGGTAAAGACGGGCGAGGCCCAGCAATCGGTGGATTATATTTACGAACAGAAACCGGAACAATTGCTCGGAACATTGTTGCCGCGCTACATCAAGCTGCGGATCTACCGGGCGCTTTTGGAGTCAATCGCCGCCGAACACGCCGCGCGGATGACCGCCATGGACGCGGCGACCTCCAATGCCAACGACGTCATCGACAAATTGACTCTGTATATGAACCGCGTGCGCCAGGCGAGTATTACGCGCGAAATTATCGAAATCGTGAGTGGCGCCGCGGCATTAGATTAATTGGAATTGAATGCGAAATGCAGCCATTTTAACGCTCCCGGACGGTCGAGACTTGGTGCTGTTTTTTCATTCTCCACCTCAGCGCCAAGCCGCGAGCGTTAGCGAGCGTTTAGAAAGAAAAGGACTTTTATATGATCGAGGGTAGAGTCATTCAGGTGGCCGGACCGGCCGTCGACGTGGAATTTCCGGAAGGCCAGATTCCCGTTATCCGCACCGCCATCCGCATCACCAGCGAAGGCTTCAACGTGCCCGATCCCATCGACATCATCTGCGAAGTGGCGCAGCACATTGGCGAAAGCCGCGTGCGCACCATCGCGATGCAGCCCACTGACGGTTTGGTGCGCGGCATGAAGGCCTTTGACACGGGTGAGCCGATTAGCGTACCGGTAGGGCCCCAGACGTTGGGCCGCGTGATGAACGTGATTGGCCAACCGGTGGACAAAATGGGTCCGGTGAATACCGCCAAGCGCATGCCCATTCACCGCCAGGCGCCGGCCTTCGACGAACAATCGACCGAACTGCAGATGTTCGAGACCGGCATCAAGGTGATCGATCTTCTGGAACCGTATTTGAAGGGCGGAAAGATTGGTTTGTTCGGCGGCGCGGGCGTAGGCAAAACCGTCGTCATTCAGGAACTGATTAACAACATCGCCACCCGCCACGGTGGCGTTTCGGTGTTCGCGGGCGTGGGCGAACGTACCCGCGAAGGCAATGACCTTTGGACCGAATTCCAGGAAGCCGGCGTTATTGATCCCAAGGATTACACCAAGAGCAAATGCGCGCTGGTCTACGGCCAGATGACGGAGCCCCCCGGGGCCCGCTTGCGCGTGGCGCTGACCGCGCTCACCGTTGCCGAATATTTCCGCGACGAAGAAAATCAGGACGTGCTGCTGTTCGTCGATAACGTATTCCGCTTCACGCAGGCAGGCTCGGAAGTATCGGCGCTGCTCGGCCGCATGCCATCGGCGGTAGGGTATCAGCCGAATTTGGCGTCGGAAATGGGTGATTTGCAGGAACGTATTACCTCCACTAAAACAGGATCCATCACTTCCGTGCAGGCCATTTACGTGCCTGCCGACGATTACACCGATCCGGCACCCGCCACTGCGTTTGCGCACTTGGACGCGACGACGAACCTATCCCGGTCGATTTCAGAAATGGGCATTTACCCCGCTGTGGATCCGCTGGCGTCGACCTCACGGATTCTCGATCCGCGCATCGTTGGAGAAGAACACTACAACACCGCGC
>JANXYJ010000088.1 GCA_025350105.1 Terriglobia bacterium
GCGCGTAAATAAAGCGGTCAATAGAATTAACCGCGCCGCGTGAAAGTGAGGTGGCTGGAACTGTTGTCTTCACCGGCGCGATGAAGGCCCAATGCGGTTTGTACTCGGCACCCTGCGCGATCCACTGGCGTACGGTTTCGATTTCGATATCTGTCAAAGGCTTCGCGCTCGATTGCGGCGGCGGCATTTTATACGACGGGTCTTTGGATGTAATTCGGCTGATCAGTTCGCTTTGCTCCGGCTTACCCGGCACGATGGCCTGCGAGTAAGCACTCTCTCTCTGATCCAGCCGCAGGCCCGCCTGCCTGCTCTTTGCGTCCGGCCCGTGACAACGAAAACAGTTGTCTGAAAGAATGGGGCGCACTTGCCAATTGAAGTCCACTCTGTCGGCCGCAGGGGCGGGTTTGGGCTGCTGCGCCAAAGCGGCGATCTGCAGGAAACTCCAGCAGGCCAAAACGAAAACACAGCGGGCGGCTACTCGATAGCTCGTTGTATGCATGCCTTCACGCAACCTTTACTTAAGTCTAGTTTACGTCCGTACGAACGGGAACAAACCTTGGAACAACCGCCGATTCAGCTCCGTTTGGCGGCTTGCTAGTCGTGTTAGAAATTCAACTTCAACCCAAATTGAATCTGGCGTGAAGTCGTACTCGTGCTGACGAAAGTTCCGCTAATTGTGTTAGCGGCACCCGTCCCCACAAAGGCAGCGGCATTCCCCAGCGCCGTGAAATTCGTGTGATTGAAGATGTTAAAGAATTCCGCCCGGAACTGGACGCCGAATTGTTCGGAGATTTTCGGAATTCTGGTTTCCTTCATCAGCGCCAAGTCGGTATTAAACAAGCCCGGATTCCGAAATGCATTTCGGCCCAGACTGCCGAAGGTGCCAACAGGTTGGAGCAAAAAGGCCGCCGGATCGAACCACTTGGTTGGACTTCCCGTAATGACGTTGCCGGTGAAAGCGGGGTTCAGATTGGGCCGGGGAGCACCCGTCACCGTGCCTACCCGATCGAATCCGTCAATGACGTTGAACGGGCTGCCGGTGGTTTTACTCATAACGCCGCTTAGCTGCCAACCCTTGATCAAAGCGTTTCCCTTCAAGGGAAGCACGTAGACACCATTGATGCGCACCGTGTGGCGGATATCGAACGCGCTGTCGCCGCGGTCAAAGTGAAGACTGTAAGGATTTTCCGTGGTACCCCCACCGGTTTCCAAACCGCTGGTAGCTGAAGCCGTGTCGATACTGTGTGCCCAGGTATACGCGACTTGCGCCTGGAAGTTACGGCTGAAGCGGTGGGCCGCATTCAACTGCAACGAGTGATACCAGGAGTTGGCGGCAGGCGTCCCCTGAACCAGTTGGGCGAAATTCGGATTCACCCTCGCATTCCCGATGGCCGTCAAAACCCCTGGCGTAGGGTTTGGTTGACCTAAAACAACCACGCCATTCGCATTCGTGCTGGGTATGGGAGGGTTCTGATCGATATAGACGATCAAATGTACACCCCGTGAGCCCACATAGCTCCCGGTGAGAATAACCGAGCCTGGTAATTCCCGTTGTACGGTGGTATTCCACTCCATCAAGTAAGGGGCTACGTTCATGTTGTAGTCATAAGATTGGTTGTCGTTGGGCTTCGGCAAATTCACTCCGCCCAAGTTGGGTACAGGAAATAGCACTGGGCTGCCCGGCGTGGCCAATTGGGTCACGCTGAAAAATGGCTGGTGCGTCGCCGGTCCAGAGGTAAACACACGCGGTTGAATCACATTGCGAAAGATACCAAATCCGCCGCGGAGGGAGGTCTTGTGATCCTTGAAGGGATCGTAGGCGAAGCCAAATCTAGGATCGAAGTTTTTGGCGTTCGGGCCGGTGCGGAAGACGTTCGGGACCTTTGAATAGCCAGTGCTGGCGTGGGCGTTGGTGACTGAGTAGAGATTATTCGTTGCATCCACCGGATTGCTCTCGAAGCTGTAGCGCAACCCTAGATTTAACGTCAACTTGGAAGTCACTTTCCAATCGTCGTTGACGTAAGGCATGATTTGATTTTCACGGTACCAGTGGTAGGAATCGCTGGCATTCGGCAACGCTCCCGCCCAGGAAGCCGCCCCATTTTGCAGGAAAGCCGTCAGGGAGGTAAACGTGTACTGGCCGCCTCCGCGAAAAGGCGCAAACTCCAGCGTCTGCATACGCATGAATGACATCCCAAATTTGATGCTATGCGAGCCCTTGGTCCAGTAGAAATCGTCGTAGAGGGTTAACTTGTTTTGCACGATTCGAAATGGATCCAGAGCTTGCGCGCCTAACGTGCTTAAGCCCGTCACAGTCAGTTGGCCGTCTTCATGACCCGACGCCGGGAAAGGATTCAGGATCGCCGTCGCGTTCGGAGTATTGGCATTGCTGTCGGTCCGGACGAAACTGGCTCGCGTAAGATTGATCTTGGTTGCGGAGACAATATGCCTCTCCTCGATCACGCTATATAGGTTCGGCGTTTTTTCGATGTCCGGCCACAGCGGCACCGGGCCATTGGGGAACGGGTTGTCCAGTGTCGCGCGGTCTGAAGTGAACCGGGCAAAGAACGAATCTTTGTCGTTCAAAGTGTAATCAAATCTCCCGGTCATATAGTTCTCGCTGCCCACCTGGTTGCCCACCTGCGGAACACTCACCACCCCGGTCAAAGGATTGGTGAGTGCGGTGGCGGGATAGAGCGCCAACGCCGTTACGACGCTGGGACTGAGCACGCCGTTGGTTCCGTTTACGTTCACCCCGTTGATAATTCCCTTACGCGCGTTCGCGTCTGGAACGAACGCGGTTTGCGTCAATCCCAAAGACTGCCGCAACCCCTCGTAGTTGAAAAAGAAAAACGCCTTGTCTTTCTTGACGGGGCCGCCGATTGCACCGCCAAACTGATTTCTACGAAACGATGGCGGAGCTAAGCCTTTGTCAAAGAAATTTCTGGCATCCAGCGCGCTGTTCCGCAGAAATTCAAAAGCCGTTCCGTGAAAGCTATTGGAGCCCGACTTACTTACCGCGTTAACCACTGCGCCGCCGCCACCGAACTGGGCGCCGTAGGTATTGGTGAGCGTCTGAAATTCGCCAATGGCGTCGATACCAAGCGACGTGCCCAGAACTCCCGCGCCTGTGCCATGGTTGAAGAAATTAGTTTGATCGGTGCCATCCAGCAGAAACGCCTGCCCTTCAGGCCGGCCGCCCGCGATCGAATAGGTCTCGCCTTTTCCGTAGAATTGCAACGTGCTGTTCTGCGCTACCGTTACGCCAGGCGCCAGCGTAATCAACTGCTGAAAATTCCTTCCGTTCAGCGGGAGTTCTCGCATCTGGGTCTGCTCCACCAGGTTGGATACGGCCGCTGATGTGGTGTCCACTTGTGCCACATTCGCCTCTACCGTGACCGTCTGCTGTGATTGGCCGACGGGAAGCGCGAAGTCAACAATTGCCCGGCCCCCAACTGTCAGAACCACGCCTTTACGAATTTCGGTCTGGAAGCCTAACTTCGTCGCCTGCACATCGTAGTCGCCAACCGCCAAACTCGACAATGTGAATCTTCCCTGCCCGTCACTCACAGTGGTTTGATTTGCTCCAGTAGCCAGGTTCTTCACCTGGACCGCTACTTCGGGGATCGACGCTCCACTGGCGTCAGTCACCGTGCCAGAAACGGTCGCCGTTGTCACCTGCGCAGATAGAAAAAGCGCGCCAGTCGTAGCCGTTATTAGTAGCGCAAACATTGCGCTTAGACCACGTAACCTGCAGAATCTAATCATATTTAGATGCCTCCCTTTAGCAATCCGCAAGACAAACCCAAAGCCCCCCCGTGAATGAACACGCAGCCCGACTGGGAGAACCCGCACGGACTCCACGTACTCCGGCGAGTATATCGGAAGCCGGCCTCTGACCAGCGGCGAAATGGCGGCGAATTTGGCTCTCTTAGGCTTAGAAGGGATTCAGCAGGTTTGCCAAAACCGGCGAAAGACGATGAATCCGGGCCGGACCGCGTCCTAGGAACTTGTTGAAGAACCTCAAGTAGCTGAGGGATTTTCTTCATTTTGAAGGTTTGAGCAGCCATCAACATTGGAAAGCGAGCGCCGCTGGTGGGCCGAAAGGCCCTCCGAGGGCTGATTTTTCGGCCCTCAGGCG
>JANXYJ010000135.1 GCA_025350105.1 Terriglobia bacterium
CGCTCCAGGACCAGCACAAATACGACGAAGCCACCGTCAAATTCCAAAAGGCCATCGAGCTCGATCCTAAAGACGCGCCCGCTTACAACAACTGGGGCCTCGCGCTCCAGGACCAGCACAAATACGACGAAGCCATCGCCAAATTCCAAAAGGCAATCGAACTCGATCCTAAATACGCGGTTGCTTACTACAACTGGGGCAGCGTGCTCCAGGACCAGCACAAGTACGACGAAGCCATCGCCAAATGCCAAAGGGCCATCGAACTCGATCCCAAACTCGCGGATGCTTACAACAACTGGGGCCTCGTGCTGCGGTACCAGCACAAGTACGACGAAGCCATCGCCAAATTCCAAAGGGCAATCGAACTCGATCCCAAATTCGCGGGTGCTTACAACAACTGGGGCGTCGTGCTCGAAGAGCTTGGCCGCTCCGCGGAGGCGGAGGAGAAATACAAAAAGGCGCGGGAGTTAGACGAGGCGAAGTGATTAGGCCGGTTACTTATATCCGGTCTGGGGGCCGGACCTTACCATCGTTTTGATATCCGGTCTGGGGACCGGATATTACCATTGTTTTAATGTCCGGGCCGGGTCCGGTGGTGGTGAAAGGCATGGTTTATGTAAACTCCGGCTATTCACGGCAATCGGGTATGCCGGGAAATGTGTTGCTGGCGTTTGGCGTGGAGTAGAAGTAGCTCCGGTCGCCAGACCGGAGACGGACTAAGCGCGAATGCCCTCCGGTCTGGCGACCGGAGCTACTCAATGCATTTTTAGCGAATGCCCTCCGGTCTGGCGACCGGAGCTACTGGCGACCGGAGCTACTCGATGCATTTTTAGTGAGATTTTCCCTTCCTGTTTCCTACCTTTTGTCGTGACGTTTTATTGGCGGAATTTGCCGCACTGGCATCCGGGCGGGAAGAATCTTTTTATCAGCTGGCGCCTGCATGCAACCATCGCCGACCGCCACTGGTTAGCCCGGCCAGACATTGCTCAAATCGTCGTCGATACGCTTGCATTCGGAGAGAAAGAGCTTCGTCACTATGAATTGATCGCTTGGGTGGTGATGAGCAATCATGTGCATGCGCTAGTTTTTCCTTACGTAGAGAGCAGGATTTTCATGAAGCGATTGAAAGGCTTTAGCGCACGGAAAGCGAATGCCTTGTTGCATCGTACGGCAACGGCGTTTTGGCAGCGCGAATATTTCGACCACTGGATTCGCAGTGAAACCGAATGCCAAAAGACGATTGCGTATATTGAATCGAACCCCGTGCGTGCAGGCGTAGCGAAACAGCCGGCGGATTTTCGGTGGTCGAGCGCGCATACTCCGCGGGGCGTAGCGGTGGGCCGTGGTGTATCCCGGTAGCCCGTTCGCCGGTAGCTCGGTTCTCGAGTAGTGTGCATGCCCTCCGGTCTGGCGACCGGAGCTACCAATCACACTACCAAGCAGCTAACATTTAGCGAGCGGATCTACCTCGACAGCAGCCGTCCAAACCCTGGCGCCCGGCCGTCTAAGCCTAGGAGCCTTGCTCCGGCGCGGAGGGCGTGGCGTGTGCTGGAAACTACCGGGATTCCCGTGCGTTGTTCCAACGGCTGAATGATTTCGAGCGTGCGCAGGCCTCCGCAGGAGACCAACATGGCGTCAGCTTGGTTTGCGTTCTTGAAAACGCCAGCGCAGAATTCGGTCAGCCCAGCTTGCGTGACGGCGTTGATGTCTTCCACTTTTTCGATGCCCAGGCCTTTTACGATTTGCACGGTGAAGCCGCTTTCTGCCAGGAAAGCTTCCAGGCGGGCGTTGACTTCGTCGTTGTAGGCGGTTGCCACGGCGATGCGTTTTGCGCCGACCGCTTTCAGTCCCTCGACGACGGCGGTGCTCATGGTGATGGCGGGCAAGCCTGTGGCTTGCCTCATGGAATCAGTCAATTTCTGATTGAAGGCCGCGCCTTTGTAGAAGCTGAGTGAAGTGCCCATCAAAACGATGGCACGCGCGCCCTGTTGGGCCAGCTTTTGGGCGGCCGGCGCAATGCGATCGAGAACCGCGTCATAACCATCGGGCGTCATGGTTTTCAACCCGAGTCCTTCGACCAGAAAACGAACACTGGAAGGCGATGACGGCGGATACATGGACGTTCCCTCTTCAGGAATGCCGCGGCCAGCTGGCGGGAAGATCAGTCCCATTGCAGGCGCGGCCGCATTGAGGGCTGTTGCCGCGACGGTGGCCAAACCGATGTGCGCAAAATGACGGCGAGAGACCAGCATATGTGAGTTGAGTCCTGTCTAGACAAACGCGATAGCGCGGCCACCCAATCCTACGCAGAGCCACAGGAACATCGAGAAAACCGCGCCAGCTTTCATGCCAGCCGTCGGCGGTTGATCGCTTTTCACTACTTTTCGATGAACCGTGAACTGGAACACCAGCGCCAGCAGAAGACTGCCCATTTTAAACCAAAAGGCCTGATTTTCGTAGCATTTCAGGGCCTCGGAAAGAAACAGGGGCACGCCGGTTGCCAGCATCATAACAATGGCGAGTATGGTGTAGGGCGTGACTTGCTGGGCTACCCGGTGGACGGGCTGTTTGCTTAAACCAAAGCCCAACACCCGGAGATCCACAACCAACACCGCACCGTAGAGAAGCGTAAGACCGAGCAGATGCACCACTTCAATGGCCGGAAACCAATAGGTAGATCCGCGAATGCCCTGCCCTATGCCCGTGTTGTCAAACCATCTGAATAGTTGCAGCAATGTCATATGAACTTTTCTATTTAAGGCGGTATGCCGTCATTTCTTACCTTATTCCGTAGGCCGTTATTTTCTACTTCAGGCCGTAAGCCGTTATTTTCTACTTCAGGCCGTAAGCCGTCCAGCGCCCGAACACAATCACGCCAATCCAGCAGATGAGAGAGACCCAGCCGGTTAGCTTTGCCCGAGCAGGTAAATCACCCAATTGAATGCGGGCCACCTCACCCGTCTTCGATTCGCGGGTTTCAAAAATCAGCGCGTTCACGCCGGCAACCGTGAGGAAGATCAGCTTTGCGCGAAAGGTGTCGCTGTTGTAGAGCTTGGCCGCCTCCGACCAGAACAGCATGATGCCGCTGATGAACATGAGAGTGAAGCCGGCGGCCATCCAAGGTTTCAATTGGGAATGAACTTCGATGGCAGGTTCTTTGCGAAGAGCGGCGCCGATCAGACGGAGGTCGGTCCAAATAATCAAGCCGACGGAGGCACCCAGGCCGAGCACGTGTGCCGTCTCCACCAGTGGGAACATGTATTGCGATTCGCGGAGAGATGTCCCAAAATTGGTGTCCTGAAGATACTGGCAAATATCGAAAAGAGTCATTTAAAAATCCTGCCTTATACTGCGATCCCGGAGGTTGACCGGCATCCGGATGGTCGCCGGTAAGCGGTGCCGGTTATCGAAGGATACAGCCCGAGAGTCGAATGACAAGCTTAGCTGCATTGAGTGTAGATTTTCAAGCGCCTAACGGCGATGTAGCGCATTGAGGGGCGGAATGATAGGCGCTTGGCGGTTATCGCCTAGTACTGGAGTGGTATAGTAAAAGAGCCTTTTGAGAGTCCTGCATAGAACCTCGGCCGAATCCTGTCTCTGCCCGGTCTGGCCCGCACGATTGAAAGACAGAAAGCAGAAGTATGAAAAACATTTTCGTAGGCAATTTGGATTTTAATGCGACCGAGTCTTCCGTGCGGGCCCTATTTGAACCGCACGGTGCGGTGGATCGTGTAAATATCGTGACGGATCGGGATACGGGCCGCTCGCGTGGGTTTGCGTTCGTGGAAATGTCGGACGCACAACAGGCAGATCAGGCCATTGCGGCGCTGAACGGGGCGGATTTTGAAGGGCGCGCATTGAATGTGAACGAAGCTCGGCCGAAGCCTCAAGGTGGCGGCGGTGGGCGTGGATTTGGCGGCGGTGGTGGTGGCGGCCGTGGATTTGGCGGCGGCGGTGGCGGCGGCCAAGGCCATGGTGGTCCGCGGCAGCGGCGCGAGCCGCGTTGGTAACCCTTCTTGTCCCAGAAACTACCGCGGGCCTAGAAACTGGCAGAGAGGGCCAGAGAGAGTACTAGCCCTCTTTGCTTCTCGTTGCTGTGGTTTTCGTTTGACGGCTGTAGTTTTGAGCCTAGTTTGGTTGGTTTTGATTTGAGAGATTTCCGCCGGTAGCCACAGCGCTTGCTTGATGCCGCCGTAGGATTGATCGTCCTGATCGCGCTCGCAAGGAGGAGGCGCCGGGCCGGGTCCTATTGTGCTGGGCATTTGCAGGCACGGTGGGTGATACCGGGCGGCCCTACGAAAGGAGCCTCTATGGCTACGCGTTCGCGCACATCATTTGACAAGAGGCAAAAAGAGATACTCCGCATGGAAAAGCAGCGGGATAAAGCGGCTAAGCGTAAGGAGCGGAAGATGGCGCCGAGGGATCCGGATAGTTCGCCATTGACGGTGGATCTGGGCGAGCCTTTGGATGGCCCGGCGTTTTCGCTGGAGGACGACGAACTGCAGCCGTGATTTCTCAGACATACGTCCGGTGCAGCAACGATGAATCTTTGATTGGATTCGAGCTTCAAGCAACATTTGGCGCCGGTTGAATCTTATTCGACGCCCGTAGGCGTCAGACCTTCCCCCAAGACCGAAGTTGGGCGTTTTTTTGGAAACGGCTCTTTATTGAGAGCAACTCAGAAGCCGCCCCAAAAGGAGACTGGAATGGAATTACGTTACCTGGGATTCGCTCAGCAACAGAAATTGCGGGCTTATAGTTTTGATTGGATTGCCAAAGGCGAGCCCACGCGCCATTTTGTAATCACGGCAGACTTAGCGTTGTTTCTGGCACATCGTGTAGGGATTCAGGAAGGCCCAGGGCTGTGTGCGCGAAAGGTGACCACAGAGCTTTTGGAGACCAGCGGCGGCACCCATGAATTGACGGGTGCGGATATGCGGGCGCATGTGGCGGCGCGAACTTTGGCGGCGGCGAAGAAGCCGGGCCCACCACGATTTGTGCGGCGCAAACCAACCGCGGAAGCGGCGGCACAAAGCGCGTCGCCCTGGCGTGGACCGCGATTGTAAATCGGTTAATAACAGGATTCACAGGCGGTTGAGCTATAATCAGCGGCGTGTAGTTGGTTGTTGTTTAAAAGGCAAACACTAGAAAGGCAATTTATATGGACTTACTCAAAAAAGCAAAAGATCTGGCAACGGAAGCCGCGCACAAAGTAGAAGAGGCTGCGTCGGCGACGGCGCACAAGACAGCGGACCTGGCGCACGCGGCTGCTGATAAAGCGGGAGACCTGGGTGACGCGGTGAAAGACGCCTCCAGCGCCGCGATGCATAAGGCGGGCGATTTGGCCGGAGTGGCAGCGGACAAGGCTGGTGATTTGGGTGGGACGTTGAAGGACGCTGCTACGGCAGCTGCTGGCAAAACCGCGGACGTGGCAAAGGCGGCCGTGGACAAAGCGAAAGACTTGGGGAACTAATCGTTCGCTTGTATCTTTGCCAGTTCCTACTAGCCTTAAAATTGCTTTTCGGTGACGGGAGCAGCTAGACTAGTAAGTCACGGGGCGTGGCTCAGCCTGGTAGAGCGCCTGGTTCGGGTCCAGGAGGTCGGAGGTTCGAATCCTCCCGCCCCGACCATCGAAAGCAACTTTCGAATTGGTTAAAATCCGAGTTCATGAAAGCGGTTGAGGCAGCAAATGCCTCAACCGCTTTTTCTTGGAAGTAACGCCCGACAGAAGGACGTGGCGTGTCCGGTCCGCCGCGCTACTCGCGGTGCTAGGTTATAGGTTAGTTCCGGTCATGATCCCGGTCGTGATTGTAGTTGTCGTGATAGCGATTGTTGTCGCCATTATTTTTGTCACGATCCCACTGGTGATTGTGGTCAAAATGTTCATTCCGCGAACCGTTCCAATAGCCTTCGTAATACATCCCGCCTTCATAGTGAGGGACTATCCAAGGAGAACCCGCGTAAGGCGGACGCGTCCAATACCCGTCGTGCCAGCGATACCGGTTTCCTTGCGGATACCAGTAGCCTTCCACAAAGTTGTACCCGGGCCCGGGGCTGTTCGGCCTGACGCGCACGACGCGTGGGGCGGGTGGCTGGCCGATATGGATGCCGATGGACAGTTGCGCGAACATCGAACCGGTCGCCAAAAGAATTACTGCAATGAGTTTCATGTCTACTTTCCTCGTTTCGTTCTAAAACTTGGGCCGATGGCACTTTTATCTTCGCCGTACGTTTCCAGAGGAACTCGGCATTTTGCGGGGCGGAAGCGTGAAGCGCCTTGCCGCCGGAGCTACTAGTGGCAACTGGAACACCAAATGCTAATTTGCTTTTGAAATGATGCATCTGCAGACAGGGGAGACGGCAGTAGTTGAGTTTCGACTGCTGGCAATGACCGCTGGGCGTCATTTATGCCCCATTTGGTTAACTCCGTCAATTGCTACTTGCCTGCGCGAAGGGCGAAGCTGTGCCCAAACGCTATCTGTGTTTTGCGGCAAGCCACGGCTTATCATCGAAATACGGGTAAAACTCGTCAAAAACGGCGAGGCGGAGAGGCCGTCTTGATAGTTAGGGAGCGGGAAAATGCGATTTCGCGTCCTGCGGCGCGCTAGGCACCGGCAAACGGAAATTGTTTAGAATGGCGGTACGGCGGTTCGCTGCCTCACCCCTAGCGTGCCCGCGTCTCCGGTCTGGCGACCGGAGCTACTATTAGTGCGAAATTTCTAGTGTGAAATTTCTTCCAGCTAGTGCGAAATTTCTAGTGTGACATTTCTTCCAGCCAGTGCGAAATTTCTAGTGCGAAATTTCTTCCAGCGCCAGGTTGTTGGTCTTGGGTCCCATCAGGCCGATCGACAGCATCACCATCACCATACTTCCAGCGATGAAAGTGAAAACACCGGGCACTCCAAAGCGCGAGAGGAAGAAGTTGATGGCAAAGGAGCTGAAGACGACGGAAAGCCGGCTGAAGGAATAGGTGAAACCGACGGCGGTGGCGCGGATGCGCGTGGGGTAAAGCTCGGTTTGATAGGCGTGGCTGGAGAAGGACAAAATGTTTGCGGAAAGTGTGAGCATCACGCCGAGTAAAATGAGCAAGCCTCCGTCGGACATACGGGCGAAGATCAGGCCGAAGACGGCGATGCCCAAAGCGGCCGTGGTGACTTGCCATTTGCGTTCGTATCTATCGGCGATGAAACTGGCCAGCAGCGGGCCGAACGGTGCGGCGATGGCGATAAAAAACGTATAGCGGAGGCTGCTGGTGACGGCAATGCCGCGGCTGATCAGAAACGTAGGCACCCAGTTGGAGAAGCCGTAGAAGCCCACGGTTTGGAACAGATTGAAGATCACCATCATGATGGTGCGGGTGCGGTAGGGCGGGAGCCAGATTTCGGCAAAAATGTTTTGGGAGGAGTCCGCCATGGGCGTCGAATTTTGTTGCAGCAGCGGGAGCGCGGGCAGCGGCATTCCTGTTTCGGCGATCGCGCTTGACTCCATGTTCGCCATAATCTTTTCGGCCTCCGCTGTTCGTCCATGAGCTGCCAGCCAGCGCGGGCTTTCCGGAACGCGGCGGCGAATCCACCAGACGAAAATAGCGCCGACGGCTCCCGCCAAAACTACCCAGCGCCAGCCGTCGAAGCCAAAGGGACTCTTGGGCACCAGCAACCAAGCGAGCAGCGCGACGGTGGGAACCGCGCAAAACTGAATGGTTTGATTGAAGGCGAAGGTTTTCCCGCGCATGGTGCGGGGGACGAGTTCGGACAAATAGGTATCAATCGTCACCAGTTCGACGCCGACGCCGATGCCTGCAAGAAAACGCCATAGGTTCAGACCGAAGACGTGATCCTGAAACGCCATGATCACCGTGCAAATGGTGTACCAGATGAGCGACGCGGTAAAGATGGTCCTGCGGCCAAAGCGGTCAGCGACAAAACTGACCAGAAACGTCCCGATAAACAAACCCGAAAACATAGCCGCGACGAAACTGGCGACTCCGGTGGTTCCGAAGATGCCTTTGGTGGTGGGCGTGAGGATGCCGCTGCGGACTAGGCCGGGGGCGATGTAGCCGCTGAAGAAGAGATCGTAGAACTCAAAAAATCCACCGAGCGAGATCAGTGCCACTTGGGTCCACAGACTGCGCGAGGAGGGAAGACGCTCCAGGCGTGCGGTGATTTGGGCGGCGGTGGACGATGAAGCTGGGAATGGCTTCGCGGCTGTGCTTTGAGTGGACAAGCTTTGAATAGTATAGTCGGCAAGAAAGCGGAGCGTGCGTTGTTGACCCGTTCGGCTGGCTCTATTCCCGGGGACGGGCATGGTTGTGTTTCGGCGATGAACCTCGTCACCGGTGGTTGGAGCAAAACAGATTTGGAGCAAAACAGAATTCGCGCAGCCTAAAAATGCACACTGAACTTTCGGCGCACGGTAAAGCAACAAGAAAAAGACACTTCCGAACTGGAACTCGCCCCCGATTCCTTCCCACACATCCGTGTGATAACATCCACGTTTTAACGCGAGTGTATTCGCGTCATAACGTACGGCGAAAGGAAACGGACTCCGTGAGAGTATACGAAACCAACGATATCCGGGATGTGGCTCTAGTGGGGCATGGGCACTCCGGTAAGACATCTTTGACGGCGGCGCTGCTGTATACCGCGGGCGCGACCGCAAAGCTGGGACGGGTGGACGAAGGCGGGACCATCACCGATTACGACGACGAGGAGATTCAGCGCAAAATCACCATTTCGACGGCCGTCGCCACCGCGGAGTGGAACAAGAAAAAGATCAATATTCTGGATACCCCGGGCTTCAATATTTTTATCAACGATACCAAGGCCTCGCTGGCCGGCGCCGATTCCGCGTTTGTGGTGGTGGACGGCGTGGCAGGCGTGGAAGTGCAGACGGAAACAGTGTGGGAATTTGCGGAGGAGTTTCGGCTGCCGCGCGCCATCATCATCAATAAGCTGGATCGCGAGCGCGCGAGTTTTGAACGGTCACTCGAAAGCGTGCAATCAGTTTTCGGACGCACGGCGATTCCCATTCATTTGCCGATGGGAAGCGAGCGCAATTTCAAAGGCGTGGTGGACGTGATCCGGATGAGGTCGTATACCTACACGCCAGACGGCAACGGCAAAGGCACGGAGGGCGACATTCCTGAAGACATGACGGAGGCGGCCAAGAGCGCGCACGAGGCGGTGAT
Organism: Terriglobia bacterium; assembly: GCA_025350105.1. Classification (GTDB taxonomy): domain Bacteria; phylum Acidobacteriota; class Terriglobia; order Bryobacterales; family Bryobacteraceae; genus Palsa-187. Next base: position 9,188 of record JANXYJ010000135.1, read on the forward strand.
CGAAATGGTGGCCGAAGGCAAAGATGAGCTGATGGAAGAATACTTCGAAAAAGGTACCTTGCCGGTGGAACACATATTGGAAGGGCTGCATGAGGCGGTACGCGAGCATCGCATCTACCCGGTTCTGTGCGCATCGTCATTGCATAATATCGGCACGGATTTGATTTCGAACTTCGCGGTGGATAATTTTCCGAATCCGGCGGAGCGCGGCCCGTGGAAGGGTTCGTGGAATGGCAAAGATGCCGAGCACCTGGTCCGCGACAACGAACCCGCGTCAATTTATGTCTTCAAAACGCTAGCCGATCCCTTTGCCGGACGGGTGACGTATTTCAAAGTCGTGTCCGGCGTGGTGAAGAATGACGGGCATTTGATTAACGCGCGTAATAGCACCGACGAACGGCTGGCACATATTGGGACGCTGTCGGGGAAAACCATTTCGCCGGTGACGGAACTGCACGCGGGCGACATTGGTGGCGTGGCGAAGTTGAAGGAGACGCTGACGGGCGATACGCTGGCCGAGAGGACTGGGCTGATCACCTATCCGCCGGTCCATTTGCCGGAACCTTCGATTGCCTACGCGATTTCAGCGAAGACGCGCAACGACGAAGACCGCATGGGCAACGCCATCCACAAAATATTGGAAGAAGACCCGTCGCTGCGGTTCTATCGCGATCCACAAACCAAGGAATTTTTGCTGGCGGGCAACGGGCAGCAGCACGTGGAGATTATCGTCAGCCGTTTAAAGAAACGCTATAACGTGGACGTGGAACTGCACGCGCCCAAGATCCCGTATCGGGAGACGATTCGCGGACAAGCGGAAGTGCAGGGCCGTCACAAAAAGCAGACGGGCGGACATGGCCAGTTCGGTGATTGCTGGATCCGGCTGGAGCCCTTGGCGCGTGGGGGCAAATTCGAATTCGCCAACGAAGTGTTTGGCGGCGCGGTGCCGAAGAACTTCATCCCGGCGATTGAAAAGGGAATCGTCGAAACCGCGGAGCGCGGATTTCTGGCCGGCTATCCGGTGGTGGATTTCAAATGCACGGTTTATGACGGGTCCTATCACGACGTCGATTCGTCGGAAATGGCGTTTAAGCTGGCTGCGCGCAAGGCGTTCAAAGCCGCCATGGAACAAGCCAAGCCCGCGTTGCTGGAACCCGTGATGAACGTGGAGGTGCAGGCGCCGGTGGAATTTGCGGGCGACCTGATGGGCGATATGAACGGACGCCGTGGGCGTATTTCGGGCATGGACACCAAGGGCGGCATGCAGATCATCAAGGCGCATGTGCCCATGTCCGAGATGCTGAATTACCAGAACGATTTGATCTCAATGACGCAGGGCCGGGCATCGTTCCATATGCAGTTTGACCACTACGATTATGTTCCCGGATTACAAGCCGAGAAGATCATCGCCGCTGCTAAGTCAGCCAAGACGGGCGAAGAGGAAGAAGAAGACTAGAACATCAGCGTGCTTTTATGTTTTTGAGCGCTTCGCGCTTGCTGAGCGCGCCTAATTGATCCGCGTGCAGGTTCACGTACCGCTGAATCTCGCGCGGATCGGTCCAGGCGTACTGGCGTAGCGCCCAACCGATGGCCTTTTGCAGAAAGAATTCTTTCGAGGAAAGCGAGGGCTGAATACATTCGTAAAGAAGCGCCAAGTGGGTGTCTTTTTTGAATGACAGCTGACACAAGATCGCGCTGCGCCGCTGCCACATATCTTTCCCACGGCTCCATTGGCGCATTCTTGCGGTCATTGGTTTGGGATACGACCGCAACAAGCCTCCCAAGCGATGCGATGCAATCAGGTCGACATAATCCCACCAAGCGCCGGTGACGATCATTTCTTCATACATGGGCAACGCACGCATGTTTTGGTGATCGCGATAAAAGTGATGGCCGGTTAATTCCAACGCCGCGTAGCGCTGCTCGCGAAACTCTGCCTTTCGCCAAAGTGAGAGACAAGAATCACGCCAGGCTTCGTACGTAGGCAGGCGATGATTGACGAAGATTTTCTTGCAAACTGCACGAAGGGGAGTGGCCTGCACGCCCAGGTACGGTATGGAAGACTTCATGTACTGTTGCATGGGCACAGCTTTGGCGGGGTCGGCGACGGCCTTTAGCTCCGTCAATAACTCCCGTTCCAGCTCAAGCACTTTCGGCCGCCTTGACGAGCGCGTCACCGGTCAATCGAAACGTCCGCCAGTCGTGCATGGTCAGTGCGCCCATCCGATGATAAAAATCGATGGAGGGCTGGTTCCAGGTGAGGACGGCCCATTCCACGCGGCCGCATTTTTCCTCGATTGCAAGCTGAGCAAGACGGCCGAGCAAGGCGCGGCCAATTCCCTTCCCCCGGTGTTCGGGCTGCACGAAGAGGTCTTCCAAGTACAATCCGGGTTTACCAAGAAACGTAGAAAATGTTTGGAAGAAAAGCGCGAAACCAACCGGCTCATTGTCAACCGATGCCATCAACGCGCGGGCCGAGGGCCGCGGGCCAAATAGCGCAACCCGGAAATCCTCCTGGTTCGCCACCACTTGGTGTTCCAGCTTTTCGTAGACGGCGAGTGCCCGGACTAAACGCAGGATGTCAGGCAGGTCGCGTTCAGCGGCGTGCACGATGGAGAAGGGCATGTCCAAGTTTATTGAACCACTGGAGTTTATCGAACCACTGGAGTTTATCGTGCCACTGGAGTCTATCGTGCCATTGGCATCCGCTCCGGGTGCAGAATGAACTTCTGCGAGCGCCAGTTCAGAAACTCTCCGGTATAGACGACGTTCTCCGATGGACACGCCAGCGAATGAATTCCGCTGATCTGCCCGGGTCCCTTGCCGGCTTTGCCAAACACGCCCAGCACTTTGCCGTCCAGGTTGATTTTGTAAATGCGCGCCGGATAGAGATCGCCCACGTACATCACGTCGCTTTGCCCAGGCGGAATGCAGATGGCCGCGGGCGCGCCAGGACGGTACGTAAAGATCGATCCGGGAGGCGCGTTGGCGGGCGGCGGCTGCTGATAGCCCAAAAATGGTTTTGCGCCGGGGGGCGCGGGAACGTTGATGACGATTTCGCGCTGGAAGTTCCCATCGGTATCGAACACCTGAATGCGGCCGTTGGCGCGGTCGGCCACGTAGATGCGGTCCCGGTAATCAATGGCGATGTTATGCGGCAGGTTGAATTCGCCCGGAGCGTAGCCGCGCTTGCCCCAACTTTTCACCCACATGCCGTTGCTATCGTACTTGGCCACACGCGAATTCACATAGCCATCGCTGATGTAGATGTTGCCGACGGAATCCCACGCAACATCGGTGGGTTGATTGAACATGCCATCCACGGCAGCGGGAGGATGTGCACGGTCGGGGTATTCATGATGGTCCGTGCCTTCTTCGCGGCGGCCAAACACCATGGTGACGTGGCCCATCTGGTTGAACTTCATCACCATGTTGGAGCCTTTGTCGATCACCCACAGATTGTCGTCTTTATCGATGCGCACGTTGTGGCCGAATGCAAAGCCGTAAACGCCTTTGCCGATTTCGCGGATGAAGCGGCCCTGCTCATCAAATTCAAAAAGCTGGGTGGCCATGTCGCCGAAAACATTGCCCTGCGGTTGCGAACGTGAAAGCAAAAACACGTGGCCCTTTGAATTCACCGTTACCCCGGTGATTTCGCCCAGATTCATTTCCGCCGGGTATTGGAAATAATCGGCGGGCGCGTCGAAGGGGATTTCGGGAACGCTTTGCTGTCCCCAAACAGGGGCCATCGCCGCACACAAAAACGTCACGAACACAAGCAGCGCTGAATGTTTCATTCTACTTGGCGTTTTTCAAGCTGGTGTACATAGCTTCCACGAACATATCCGTGGTCCACGGGCCGGTGGATTTGCCATAGCGCGTGTCGTAATCGGCGGTGATGCGCGCGGCCTTCACCTGGTCGAGTGTGGCGCCCGAGTTGATCATGGCACGCACGCGATCGCGGACGATCACCACCATGTCGCGGTATTCCAGGACTTCGTGTTCGTTCGAGAGATAGCCGTGACCGGGCACTACCATGGTGCCACCGTCCTCCTCATGTTCGTAAACGGTGCGGTTCAGAATATCGTTCAGCGCTTTGATTTCGCCTTGCACGCTGCCGCCGTTCTTGATGTCGATGAATGGATACTGCGTGGTGGTGAAGATGTCGCCGGTGGCGATCACATCAGCATGGCGGAAGTGAATGATACTATCGCCGTCGGTTACCGCGTTGGGTTCCCAGAACATTTCAATGGAATCGTCGTTGTGATACTTGCGGCGGCGGTCTTCCAAAAACGTATCGCTGGGAATACCGTCGGCCGCCATCTTGGCATCCAGCATATGGTTCTGCGCATTCTGATGCGAGATGATGGTGGCGCCCTGACCGGCGTCAGCGAAGATGTTGGAAAAGAACGAACCCTGCAGGCTAGGGTCAGATCCAGCGCTGTGCAATTTTGCGTTACCGCCGGTGTGGTCGGCACGGAAGCCTGTGTTGGCAATGAACTGAATGGGCCGCGGCGATAGTCTGCGAATGGCGGCGGTGACTTTATCGGCCAACGCCCCTGTGCCGGCGTCAACAACAAAAGGACCTTGCTCTCCCACCAGGACGACGATGTTCGCGCCGTCGCCGGTCAACATATATAGGTTGTTGCGAAGCGGCAGAACGTGGATTTCGCCATCGGTGGGCGTGGGGTCAACGGCCTTGCTGGTTTCCGCGGGACGGCCGGGCTCCGGCTTCATGCGGGCCAGACCTTCGGCGTCGGTGGCGGTCTTCAGCTTAGCCTGAAACTCAGGATAGACGGACTCCGCACCGCCCACCCCAGAAATCAGTGGGAGTTTATAGACCTGCGCAAACTCCTTCGCGAAGGGCTGCTGCCCGAACAGATAGTTGGGCACCTTGTCGGCGGGGCGATCCAGAATCTGCTCGCCATCGTCGCAGGCATAGAGCCAGTTACGATGGTCGGAAACCTGGCGGAAATAATCGTTGCTGCGAATTTCTGGTTCGGTCAAGAAAACAGGATCGGTGACGATGGTTGTGTTGGTCAAATGATCGCCATGGCGCACAAAGTATTCGAGCAGAGTAGCCTGATCACTTTGCGGGGTTCCGTTGCGCCGAAGCCAGCCTTGTTTCATGTGCGTGGTTTCAACCACCAAGGCATTGCCTACGAATTTGCCGGTAGAAAATCCGCGGAACGAATGCGGCGCCCAGTCTGGAGGATGCGGCTGGCCATCCATCCAAATCACACGATGGCCTTCTGTCACCTGGGCCCAAACGTGTACGGCCACCAGACGTTGAGTGTGCGGATCGCGCTCCTCCCAAATGCGGAAATTGCCAGCGGCGCGCATCTGATACGGGGCCACATAAGCATCGCACTGATGATGCTTCAAGGTGACGCGCGAAGGATCGTAGGAGAGCGCCCACAAGCGGCCGGCTTCGTTCAATGCGAAGCCCGCGTAGTCGCCCAGTTCCGAACCGGCGCCGCGCTCCAGCGCATCTTCGTGCATCGGGGGCGTCCAATAACCGGAGAGATCGAAGCCCGGAGCCTCGGGCGCGGCAGCAGGGCGGGCTTGTGCGGACAAGTGTTGGGTACTGACAGAGACCGCGAGGGCCGCGCTCAGCGCGTAGATAATGACGTAATTTGGCATGAAGTTTTTCCCTTCCCTCAGTTCCCTCATTGCTTAACCAGGCACGGCGTGGGATTCCAGCCCGCGGCGTCCTTCTGTTTCTTGAAGTGCGTGCTGGTCCAGAACGGAGTTGTGAGATAAGTGGGATCATCCACCTCCGTGATTACCATGAGGATGGAATCGCCGTTAGGCTGATCGAAGCGATCGAAATATTCGGTGATCACCGCATTGGCGCTATAGGGGACGCCGTTCTTGCGGAGATAACCAGGCTTCATCTTGGTAGTGACCACTTTAAGAGACCCACCGGGCGGAAGGCCGCCGCGGCCGGCCCCCATGACGGGAATTTGCCGCTCCCAGTTCGCGTTGGAAACGCCCTGCCAATCGCGGCCAGGGTTGGCTGACGGTTTGAAGTTCAGTGTGCGTGTTTGCGTGCCGGCATCGGTTTGAATTTTCAGCGTGGTGTCGTCCAGCCAGGTGACGTTTAGACGAGTGGGCATGCGCATCAAACCACCCACCCCATAGGCCTTACATTGTTCGCCGGCAGCTTCGTCTTTCGCCGGATCCCACGCGTTGCCTGCATCACGGGCGGCCTGATTCACAGGCACGCCGATGAAGTCGCCCTTGGGAGGCACTGCCATGCGGTAGCGCCAATCCTCGGTGACCATGGCCACCCAGTAGCCGGTGATGTCAATGGGCGCGGCCGCTCTTGGCGCTAGGGGAGGAGGCGGAGGACCTGGCGGCCCACCGCCCCGGCCTTGCGCGTATATAATTGGGGCGATCGTGATGAGCGAAAAATAAACGCGCGCTAACGTTGCTGGCAGACTCACGCTGACTAACCCTCCTGGAGAACCATGCACCCTATCCGAATTCGATCTTATGCGTACAGGCTGCTGCTGTCAACTTGGCGGGCGGACTTGGTGGGCGGACTTGGCGGGCGGGAATGTAGACAAGATTCGCAATTTTTAGTGGCCAAGCCCGGTTATTGAGCTTGCGAATTGGCTGGACCGAGGATCTTCAAGAACTCGTCGTTAGTGCCGGCGCGGCCGTGGGTGGGCACGTGCTGCGCGACGTCCAGTTTCTGTTTGCGAATGTTTTGGTACAACGTGCGCATGGATGCGGTGGGCGTGGTTGTTGACGACGTGGGCGGTGAGTATAGATCCGCGTTCATCAGAATCTTTTCCTTCGGCAGATAGGCCATCAACATGTCGGCGCTGTGATTGCCTTGCGCGAGCGATGGGTCTTCTAACTCGTAGGCCATATCCTGAACGTGAAACAGCTGCAGGATGCGTTCGCCGTCGGTGATGGTGTATTGTGCGGCGCCGCCACCGGGGCCAGCGGAGAAACTGGCGACGGTCTCCATGGGAGCCGGACGGCGGCTGATCATATACATCGGGCTGTAGAAAGACATGCGGTCCGGCTGCAATTCGCGCCCGGCCGGGTAGAACATAATGTCCATATAATACTGCTTGTTGGACTCGTGGGTGATGACGGTGGTGCCCTGCGACAGATAGGTTCGCAAGCCGCCGGCATGATCGAAATGATGATGCGTGTTCACGACGTACTTAATTAGCTTATTGGGCACCAGGCGGCCGGCTTCTTCGATGACGGCCAGCGAGCGGGCTTCGTTCTGGGGCGCGTCAACCACGGTGACGAAATCCTTGAACTCCACCAACATGCTGTTGTGGGTGCCGCCGCCCATTAGCCATACGCCTTCGCCCAGTTTTTGGCTGACAACCCTAACCGGCGGCGCGACAGCGTTGCGGATCGCGTCCGGCATAGGCATGCTGGCCACCGGGAGGTTCACTTTCACGCCGGTTACGTTGTATTCGTAATCGTTGTGCGCGGGGTTCAAGCGAGGATCGCCCTGATGCACGTGCAGCAGAGTTGGGAATTGCACGCCGCCGTCAAACGTTTTGTACTTGGTGAAGCGCATTTCAAAATCCATGTCGCCATAAACCGGATTAGGAAACCATGTATCGGTGAGTTCCACCAGATTCTGGTCGTTAATGGTGCCGTTGATTTTGTATTTGGCGCCATTTACTGGGAGGGTAAAAGAAACGATGGTCACTTTGCGGCCAAACTGCGAAAGCCCCGCGTCGGAGGCGCCTACGATGGGCAAAGTGATGGCGGTTGCATCTTTGGCCGCCAAGGCCGCTTTCAGAAATCCGTGCGGAGTAATCGCCACTTCCAGTTGACGGAGGTCGGCATAAGAAACGCCGTCCAGGTAGAGGCTGGTTAGAGGTACAGGCTTTTCCCCTTGCAGATCCCACGCGTAGTTGCCGCTTAGGATTGACGTGATCTTTTCGGCGGCCATCGGCGGGCGGCCCAGCAGGGGATACTTGCCTTGGCGACGGGTGTAGTCTTCGCGAGACCAATGGGCATCGTAATCGATCGTCCGTGTGTAGCCGGCGACTTCGTAGTGGGGCCAGTCTTCGGCAAGCCCGTAGGTCTGACCGATGCGCGAAGACCAGCCCTCGGCGGAGTATTGGATCGTCTTCAGATTGGTGCCGCCCATGGCTTTGAGCGAGGCTTCCAAGACCGAGCGGACATCCTTCACCGCCTGCGCCGATGCCGTTGCCGCGGTCAAACCAAGAACAGCGAACAAAGCAATCGAGGTGCGCGCCATTGGTTTCATGGGTTTCATGCGGTTTCTCCCTTGCATACTGCTAGACGATTCTAGCTCATGAGTGCAGGGAGTATGGCGCCAAGTCTGGCCGCTGCTAGCGGAACCAAACGGATGGTGCCTTTTTTGCTCATGAAGCCACGATGTGGGCTGCGCCGTTTAGCTGGCCGTGTGCCTCTGCTTTCGGCCCGTTAGAACACGTGGCGGAACCACTATTGCTCCTGCCGCGTGCGCCAAGAAAACTGGGAGCAACGGGCAGTTGCTCCGAATATTACCGAATATTACCTGCCTAAGGCATGCCTTAGGCCTACAATCGCCTAAAAGAACGCTCGCTGCACGGTCCAGTAAAGCGCTGTGCAGGCAATGGCCGCCGACGCCGGAATCACCACTCGCGGGCGGTACCAGACTCGGTTGGAGCATTGCCAGCCAATCAGTAGAAACGCAACCGCGATCACCGACAATTGGCCCGCCTCCACGCCGATGTTGAAGGTCAACAGCGCGGTCACAAATTCTGATCGCGGCAGACCCAGTTCTTTTAACGCGCCAGCGAATCCCAGGCCATGGAGCAAGCCAAAACCGAACACCAACGCCACCCGCCAAGTCTTCAACTCCGACAGGAAAATGTTCTCAATCGCCACGTAAGCAATGGAGACCGCGATCATCGGCTCGACGATTCTGGGCGAAACGGTGAGTAATCCGTACATGCTTAATCCCAGCGTGATGGAGTGCGCCAGCGTGAACGCACTCACTTGCAGCAGAACCGACCGTGGCCGCTTACTTAATAGATAGATACCAAGCACAAACAGCATGTGGTCCAGCCCGTTGGGAAGAATGTGCGTGAATCCCAACGTCAGGTAGCGCCAGGCGGTCCGCCAGCGGCTCACCATCGGCACCGGTGCTTGGATCGCGAATGCTGCGCTGGTCTGCCCCCCTTCCAGCCACTGCGTAGCAATGGTTTCCGCGTTTCCGTTGCGGATGGTCATCGCGTACGACGCAAAGGTCCACGCAAAATTCCACGTAAAGTTTTGGGCGCCGGGCGGAATGCTGCCCTTTAAATGAATCGTAGCGGCCATCGCAGAAGTGGCATCCACAGGCGGCGTTACCACATAGGAAATATCCGGACGGACTTCCGCTCCGTCAAACATCACTTTGATGCGTTGGCGGAACACCTGGTCGGATTCCGTTAGCAAAGTCTGCATCTTCGGGACAGTCACGCTAGACGCCAGCGTCCGCCCCGCCAGCGTTTCCAGTTTCTCGCCAAGCGCAACCGCGTCCGTTACCATTTCGATGTCGAAGTTTTGGCCCGGTTGAAATTGCACTGCTACCCGCGTCGTTCCAATCTCATGGGCTGAAGCGCTTACAATTCCCAACGAAAACAGGGCTAGCCGCGACAGGCTTTTCATCCTAGTGTGCCTCCGCCAGTTTCTGTCCCGTGCTTCCGTCGAACGTGAGCGAGGCCCAATAGCTGGACCAATCCGCGTTGCTGCCGTCGGCCGCGGGGACCATGTGTACTGCTTTAATCAGCCACATTCCGTTGCGCGTGGGCAAAGCCAGTTTCACGCGGCCGTCCGTTCCTGTCCGCGCCGTAATTTTCTCCGAGGGATTCTGCCGGTTCATTGCCACCACCAGCGCTCCAGCCAGCGGCCGGTTCTCGTAGGTCAAGCGAACCGGCAGAGTCTCTCCAGCGCGCAACTCATACGGATTGCGCTCGGCGAAAAGCTCCAAGTTAAAGCCCAGAACGCGGTCGCCGTCATTATGACCGGCTGGCCCCGACAGCACCAGACTCTTCGCGCAACGGGAAAACTGCTCGCGTACTTTTGCGTTGGTCAAATTGTGCTGCGCCCGCCACTGCGCAATCTTTTCCAGCCCTTCTTCTCTAAGGTACTGATTGAATTTCTCCGCTGTCTCTTCCACCACGCTGGGATTGCTGCCGTAGCCGATCACCGCTAAACCCGTATGTTGAACGCTAACAAAGCCCGCTGGATTTCCGCCTTCACGGCCCACCGCAGGCCGGCTCCCGGCGCCGTCCACAATAGAAAACTGCTTAAACAACGCCGCACTTCGCGGCAGCGGATCGCCCAGTAGATCCTGACCTACGCGCAGCTTCACACTCACAATCTCCCCTTGTGCTGGTGAGAATGTGGCGGGTTCAATCCACATATCATGGGCACAGAGCGTCGCGCCTGTAAAAAGAAATGAAACCAGATAGCAGCGTTTGGACATGGAACCGAACCTCGCAAGTATGATTCAATTAGAAAAATGGAACGGTCCGCCTATGAGCGAGACCGTTCCATCCTGCTGCACTCCCACTACTAACTACGCCCGCACCACTTCTACGGCAGAGGAATGTCCGGCTCTGTGGGAACGTTGATCCCGCCGTGTCCTTGCAGCAAGCCCTGATGGGCCGGCGCCAGGAACGGGAAGCGATCCAGATAGTTCTTGTCGTTCACTTCCACGCCCTTGGCCAAACCCGCTGCTGGATTACCCGCCACAATCAGGCTGATCAGCACGCTGTTCACGTTCACCTGATTGCGATTCGGAGCCGTCCCGCCGCCCATCCGGCGTCCATTCGGGAAGCTGGAATCAATGGCCACGTCCAACGTCAATACATCGCCGGTGGACCCATCCGCAATCGGAATCGGGCGGCCCAGGTTGATCGCGTTGATGATATCCACCCGAGGTCCCTTCAATGCGGCCACCGATGAGTCAGGAACGCCCAGCGCCTTGTAAATCCCCAGCGCCTCCGCGTCGCGTACCAAAACCGGATAGAGAATGTCCGCGCCAAAATTGGTCACGTCCATGTCCGGGCTGCTGTGCAGATACAGCGTCTGGCGCTGCGTTCCCACCAGACCGGCGTCAAACAACGGCAACGCATTGCGGCCCACCTGCACCCAATCGCCGGAGCCCTTCAGGCCTGTGATGATGTTGTCCTCGGTCACTGTCTGCGTCTTTTGCTTCATGATGCGCGACCATACGCGAAGCAGGCTATCGGTGGAGTTCGACATCAACGTCCCGTTGTGCGGAACGCCGTTCGGAAACACGTCCTGAATGGGAATTTCCAGGGCGATGGAGAAGACGTTAAAGCCGGTGAAAATGTCTCTTACTACAGTCTGGCGGGCGCCCGGAATTCCGCCTAGATCGCTGGATCCCAGATTCACCAGATCGAAAATCCCCTTTTCGTCCAGTTGATAGGGATCGTCAAACTGGCCGGCGATAATCCGCCCGCCGTTCGACAGCGTCTGAATGTATTTGTCCACGAAGGTCTGATCGTAGAGCCCCACTTGGCGGCTGGTCGGATCGCCCGAATCATAACCCTTAAACGGACCAAGACCATAAATTAGACGGTCGGTCTGCGGACCATGGTTGTTCGGCAACACCGGCAAAGTATTGCCAACCACTTTCACCGCCGGGTTGACGTAGCCGCTCTCATTGTCTTCGTCGACAACATCGCCAGGCAGCACACTGATGCGTGTCACCTTCATGGTTTCGGTTCCACCCGTCAACTGCCACAACAATTCATTGCCGCCGCCCAGCGGATCGGTGGGGCTGGGAGCCGCTTCCTTCTTTAACGTGTTGGTGAACTCCACGCGGTACACCAGTTGATCCGCCAGACTGGTGCCCTTGGCAATATGGAATTCATAACGATATCCATTGCAGGCGCGCAAGCCCTGGTTGCCCTGGCCCGGCTCATGCAGCGGATTGAAATCCATAATCAAATACAATTTGTCGTGCGTGCCCGGCTTTACCCAGGCATAGGTGTCGGTATTATCGGCGCACGGTTCGTTCAGAATCGCCAATGCTTCGCGATGACTGGAACCGAGCAACGAAAGTGTGGACGCAACCAATAAGGTTGGCCCCAGCAATTTATTGAAAATAGGGTTCATTGTTACTCTCCTTGCTGGATATACGGAGAATGGGGGTAGTTCGGATTTGAGGGGCTGAAGTTTTTTGCTGGTGAATGCTTGGGGCCGAAAACAGTGACCGACTCCCGCGCCAAAAGCGAGGGGGCCGGCCACATTCACGTGGTACTAAGCGTACTGAAAAATGCTACTGAATCGGGCAGATGCCCGACCCGCTCGGCGCGCACCCCGCTTGTCCTGGCCCCATATGAACGCTATTCCGCCCGCTGTAAGCCGGAGCGACATACGGGAAAGCCGAATCCAGCGGCGACGCAGGTACGTTGACGCCATCTCCAATCGCGGTTCCGTACTTGGTCGCGTCAACCAGGATACCGGCGACGGCACGCGCGGCAATGTCCACCACATCGTCATTTAGCCGGCGGCCGTTGGGAAAACCAGCGGTGTCGCCCGCCAGGAAGCCCAAGCGTTTTGCGGTGGCAAACGGAGTGGGCGGAATGCCTGTGTTAATGCGCAGCAAATCGGCGATCGGACCAGCGTCGGACGCCGAACAACCTGGGCAAATTGGCGCTTGATATTGAACCAGCAGCAGCAAATCATTGCGCGGCGCAGGGGCCACGGGGATACCGATGGAGCCGAAGACGCGCGCCAGCAGGGGATCCAGCACGAAGTTGGCAAACTGGGCATCGTGGGTGGGATCGTCGGTGCTGAAGCGATCCTTGGAACCGGTGCCGATGATCAGTTCATTGATAAGCGGATTACCCAGGCGTTGCACCTGCGTCCAGGAGCCCTGAAACCCATTCCCGTCGTCGTCGTCGCCACGGGGCCGGAGAATCACGACGCTCTTCCTTGAGGTGGTGGCGTAGGTGCCGATGACGGCGTTCTTGTCGGTAGCCGGGTTCATCCGTCCGTTCAGCGTGAGCATCGCAATGGGAACTTCCAGTACGATCGAGTTCACGTTGAAGCCCGCCAGCGTGTTGGGAGCGTAATTGTTGGTGTCGTCAGCGTCGACCTTGGCGGACAACACTCCGCCGCCGGCGGCCGAACGGAAGTTCAGCGAATCAAACGCCGCGCCCAGATCGATGAAGAATGGGTCCGCCACCGTTCCGGCAAATACGCTGACGTTGTTGGCCAGATTGTAAATGCCCTGGGCCCGCAGCGCGGTGTAATTCGGCATGGTGCGCGGACCGACGTTGGTGGGCACGGCAAACAGAGTTTGCCCACCCGTGAGATTGGTCTTGCGGTTTCTACCAGTGATCATCGTCACGGTATAGCTTTGGCGGAGACTAAAGCCCTCCGACCCGGCGCCGTCCAGCGCAGTAATCGGCGGAATTCCCGGAATGCCTCCGACAAAACCCGTGAAAACGCCAGGCGCCCTGATTTCGGTCTTGAAGCGGAATTGAAACGTCACGTCTTCAATGCCATCGCGGTTGTTGTCGATTTTCATCTCGTACAGGATACCGGGGTCGAAGGGAAAATAGTTTGGTCCGTTCGAGGGTTCCAAGAACGGGTCGACGTTCATCACCATCACCAGGCGATCCGGGTGTGCTGGGTCAACGAACGTATACCAGTCTGTGATGTCGGCTTTCTGATCCAACGCCACAATGGGTGCTTCCCGGTGGCTGGATGCAAATACCGCCGGTAGGGCAACCGTAAATGCCAATGTTGTAATGAGCGTCCGCAGGCGCATAAGTTGTTCTCCTCGCACGGGACTACGGGATTAAGGTCTTTTTGGATTGATCTTTCTTAAAATTCGGATTGGCCTTTCTTCAAAACGCCGGCGGCGTTTCCGCTCCCAACCAGCCGCCGCGCCGTTTCTTCCCTGCTCGCAAGCAGTTCCCGGAATCACTCAACCCGGATCTTGCCTTCTCAGAATTACTCTCAAACCGGGAAGAGGACCGTAGTGCACAATGAGGAAAAGCCGTCTGCACCGGGCGTTGAAAAAGCCGCACGTGCGTTGGAGGATCGTCTGGTGCAGCCCAGAACTCACGCGATGTCCGGAATCACAAACTTCTGCGGCGATCCCGCCGCCGCCGTCAGTGCCTCCGCCGCCAGATAGCCGCTGCGCACCGCGCCTTCCATCGTTGCCGGCCAGCCGGATTTGGTCCAATCTCCCGCTAAAAAGAGATTGGCGAATTTGGTCTTTTGGGGAGGGCGGTGCGCCTCCAGTCCTGGCCGTGCCGAAAACGTCGCGCGTATTTCTTTCACCACGTGCGCTTTTTCGAGCTTGGCCGCTTGCACCGCCGGAAAAAACTCAGCCAGTTCTCGCAGCGCCAAAGCAATTACGTCGCCGCGCGGCATCTCGCTAAGATTGCGCGAGGCGCTCACCACCAGTTGAATGTAGCGGCCTTCGTGCTTATTGAACATCCATTGAATGGTGCGGTCCAGCAGCGTGGCGTGCGGCAGATGGGTCACCGGGCGGTCAAACCAAAGGTGAATGCCGGTAATCGGCGAATGGGTAAAGGGAGTGACATCGATGCCCAGCTCCGGAATCACCGTGTTGAGGCGCTCAAACGGCAAGGCGCAAACGTAGTAATCGCCGCAGATCTGTTCGTCACCGATGCAAACACCACGAACAGTATCGTTTTCGACGATTACGCGCGTTACAGCGGCCCGATGCCGGATGTTCACCCCGCCGATTTTCTTCCAGGCATCCTCTCCGTAAAGCTTCCCCAGTGGTACTGCTGGTACACCCATCTCGTAGGCAGTTTTATTGGCCAGAAAGCCCAGCCGAAATACCTGGAAGCCGTGTGAGGCCGCCATCTTATTCAGTTCTTCGTTGATGGCACTGACCAACACTTGCCGCCAGAAACGTTCAATGGCCCGCGTCGGTTGCCCATGCGCTTCCAGCCAGGCCTGCATGGTGATCGTATCCAGGTCCCGGCGATTCTTCTCATGCTCCAGCGCCAGAATGCCGCGCCCCACGGCAAATTTCTCACTGAAGGTGAGGAACGTTAGCTTGAGAAAAGACTCCGCAAAGTGCGCAGGCGCAGGTAACATTCCCGCGCGCAAAATGCTGCTCCTTCCACCCGGCTCAACGAACGTGAACTCGCGGGAAAAGGCAATGTCGCCCTCCACTCCCAACCGCCGGTAGAAATCCAGCAGGTTCACACAGCAGCGCAGCAGGATATGTTGACAGTTGTCGATGGTCTCGGCCTGCTGGCCGCTGCCAACTTCGTAAGACGTAGCGCGTCCACCGAGAAAAGGCCGTGCCTCTAAAAGCGTGACGGAGTAGCCTGCGTTGCCTCCGGCATTAGATAACGCCGCCGCAGACGCAAGACCGGCCAGCCCTCCACCGATCACCACTACTTCCGGCATCGGACTGCCTTATGGGGACTGAGCTTGCCTAGATTGGCACCGGCAACCTGCGCCGCCCACCGCCTCCACCGTTTCCAGTCAGCTCGATCGCCAACCAGATCACCATAGCTATAAAAACGACATCGCTGGGTTCTAGCGCCATTCTTATGAGTATTCACGACCGTGGCCAATTCCAGCAAGCTATAAGTACTCCAGTACCTTTCCAACTACTTCACCCGCAACTACCTCACCGTTTACGTATTCAAAACCAGCGCCGCGCGGCCCAGCTTGCCGACCACATTCTCCATCAGCCGCAAACCGCAATCGCCGTTCAAGGTCAAAATGGACTCTGGATGAAACTGCACTGCCTCCAAGGGCAATTCCCGATGCCGCACGCCCATAATGATGCCGTCTTCGGACTCCGCCGTAATCTCGAAAACGCTGGGCAGCTTTTCGCGAATCGCGTACAACGAATGATAGCGGCCTACCTGCATTTCCTCCGGCAGCCCTTCAAACACGCCAAGGCCTTTGTGTTTTATGACTGACGGCTTGCCGTGCATCGGATAGTTCAGCACGCCCAACTCGCCGCCAAATGCCTCCACGATGCCTTGCAACCCAAGACAAACGCCAAACACGGGCACGCCCAACTTGGCAGCGTGACGCACAAGATCGGGCACGCCGAAATCCTGCGGCCGGCCCGGCCCGGGAGAGATCAAAATCAAAGACGGCTTGATTTGTTCAATCAGATGCAGCGGAAAACCGGCGCGATAAGTGATCACCTCCGCGCCCGTCTGCCGCGCATAGTTTGCCAGCGTATGGATGAAGCAGTCTTCATTGTCCACCAGCAGCATGCGCACCCCGGCGCTGTTGGCGGTACTGGGCGCATAGGGAGCCTCGGCCTTCTTCTCAGCATTTAGCGCTCGAAAGAACCCGGTCGCCTTGGTCCAGCATTCTTTGTCTTCACTCGCGGCATCGGAGTCAAACAGCAACGTCGCGCCCGCGGGATATTTCGCTTCCCCATCCCGCAAGTGCACCGTTCGAATCGTGATGCCCGTGTTGATATCGCCATCCAGCGCGATCATTCCCACCGCGCCGCCATACCAGCCGCGTGCGTCTTTTTCGAGATCCTCCACCGCTTGCGCCGCCCATTTTTTCGGCGCGCCGATAATGGTCACGGCCCACATGTGCGTCAAGAACGCATCCAGGGAATCGAAACCCTCGGCCAACGTACCTTCCACGTGATCCACCGTGTGAAACAGCCCGGCATAGGATTCAATCAACCGGCGCCCAATCAGTTTCACCGACCCTGGCACTGCGATGCGCGACTTGTCGTTCCGGTCCACGTCGGTACACATGGTCAGCTCTGACTCTTCTTTTTTCGAGTTCAGCAGTTCGCGAATGTTGTCGGCGTCTTTCAATGGATCGCCCGTGCGCCGCGCGGTTCCCGCAATGGGGCACGTTTCCATGCGCCGCCCTTCTACGCGCACAAACATTTCCGGCGACGCGCCAATCAACTGCTCCTCACCCAATTGCAAAAAGAATTGATACGGACTGGGACTTGCCTGCTGCAGCTTCTCGAACAGGTCCGACGGCTTGCCGCCATACGGCGCGCGGAAGGTTTGCCGCAGAACCACTTCGTAGTAATCGCCCTGGCGCATCCCTTCGCGGACTTTTTCCACCTTGGCCATATACTCTTCCGGAGTGTGATCGCTCACAATGCTCCCTGGCTTGGCTTTCTTGCCCGTTTTCAATTTCTCCGCATCGTGCTTCAGCCCGTGAGTGGCGATATCATCGCGCGAAAACTCGTACTGGTAGCGCTCAATCTTCTCGCGCTTGCGATCCATAAAGTAAATGTCATCGCACAGGAACAGATGCAGGTCTTTCACGTCACTGCGCGGTAGCTTTTTCTCGATCGGATCGAACTGCAGCAGCAAGTCGTATCCAAACGCACCTACCAGCGCAAGCCGCGATGCCAACGGATGCTTGAACTCGTCCAGCAGCGCCCGCACAATCGAAAACGCAGACGGCTGCTTGCTGCGCTCTTCTTCCGGAAACAGAGACGGCAGCGGTTTCAGAAATCCGTGCAGTACGCCCTCGCGCGCTTCAAATGTTTCCCAATGCGGATGGGCCGCCAGAATCGGTTCCAGTATCCGGTTCAGCGCGCCACCACGGTCGTTCAACGCACGCACGGTCACTTCGCGCCCACGCGCAATAATTTCCAACGGAGGCGCCACCGCCGCCACATCCCATCGCGAATATCTGCCGGGGAACTCATAGCCCGATGAAAGGTAGATCCCGCGTTGCGTGTCTAAACGCCGCAATAGGGCTCGTAAACCACGTGCATAACCGAGGTTGGCAACGCTTCGCGAGACGGCAATGCCGCGGGGAGTGAGGTAGTTTTCTGGATGCATGTAAACGCCAGTTGAGGACGCGGGCCTTGCGCTCGTCTGTCTTACACTCATCTAAGAACGCGGCGGTATCACGGAAAGCTCGCTAGCGCTTTCGCGTGCGTTAAACCAAGACTACGCTGACCTACCTACGAGGATATCACCCCAGGACAACTGCCCACGGTCAATACCGGGAGCGTAAGTCGCATCCTCCATCGCCGGCGTGTTCCTTGTCCTTCCCGATAGGTGAAGCTACGCGCAATCGCAACTTTGCGAAGTCAGACGGGTTCAGATAGGTGTCGATTGCTGAAACAGTGATCGTTTCGAGTAACGTTATGCTTTGTTCAACGATCTAGTTTCTTGATCGCTGATAGAGCCTAACAGCCCGTGTCTAAAATCACTTTGCGATAGCGAGGTTTGACCGTAAGATCAGACATGGCGATGGGAAGCAAGGAAGAGAAACAGGAAGAACTGTTTTACGCCAGCGAGCAAGCGGAAGTGTCTTGGTTCAGCGTGAAATGGAGAGGAGCCGCTCTCCGTTAGCTATCAGCATTCCGCCCTACGGGCGGGGATTTTCAAGGCATCCGGGTCTTTCGATCCGATAACAGTTGGGA
>JANXYJ010000136.1 GCA_025350105.1 Terriglobia bacterium
GTGGGTGAATGACCGCTCCCTTTGGTCGCGGCTCGGTAGCGCTGGGGTGGGCCGCACACCTACGTTTGGCGGCTGGGTGCTTGGTGGAGTGCAGCGAATGCCGGTCCAGGGTGGTTGACGGATTTGCGGCAGGAAGTTCCTCCGGTCTGGCGACCGGAGCTACTGGGCTACTGGGTTGGTTGTATTTCCATCAAATGATCTTTCTACAAACACAAGCTTACGAGACGCACGGGGGGATGCAGACCTACATGCGGCGGATCGCGGAGATTATGAGCGAGATTTGCGAGGAGACGGAGATGCCGTTCGACTCGGTGTCGGTGACGGATTCGGTGTTGAATCTGGCGCTACATACAAATGAATGCCATTACAACGATTTTCTGGCGGCGCGGGGGAATCGGGCGAGGTTTGTTTCGATGGCGGTGGATTTATGCCGGAAGGCGAAACGCGCGGGAGTCAAGCACAAGGTGGCGGTGCTGGGACATGTGAGTTTGGCTCCGGTGGGGGATTGGTTGCGGAGGCTGGGGTTGATTGATCACTATGTTGTGGTTCTGCACGGGATTGAGGCGTGGGTGCCGAAGAGCAGAATCAATCGCGCGGCATGCCGGCGGGCCTCGGGCATTGTCGCGACAACGCGGTATACGGCGAAGGAATTTCAGATTCAGAATCAGTTCGCGCACCGGGCGATGCATGTGGTGCCGCTGGCGCTGCCGGAACATCATTTACTTCCGCGGAAAGTCACCGCAGCGGGCGGGCGGCTTTCGGTATTGACGGTGGGGAGGCTGGACTCTTCAGAACGCTACAAGGGATTTGAGCACTTGATCCACGCGGTTGGCCGGTTGGTACGGGATGGGGCGGAGATCGAGTTAAAGATTGTCGGCGTAGGCGATGACCGCCAGCGATTGGAGGCCCAGGCGCGTGACGCCGCTCCGGATGGCCGGGTGCGATTCCTGGGTGGCGTTCCGGAAGAAATGATGGAGCGGGTTTACCAGGAAGCAGATGTTTTCGCCATGCCGAGCAAGAATGAAGGCTTTGGCCTTGTCTTCCTGGAAGCCATGCGGTATGGCAAGCCGTGCATTGGGGGCAATCACGGGGGGACGCCGGAGGTGGTGCGGCATGGAGTGGACGGGTATCTGGTGGAGTTCGGCGATGAGGACAGTTTGACGCGCCATTTGGGAGAGATGGCGGGAGATCGTTCTTTGGTTAAGGAATTGGGTCGTAACGCTTATGAGCACGCGTCGGCGGAGTATGTGTATCCGGTGATGCGCGAGGGGTGGTGGAAGATCTTACGGGAATTCGCAGTGCCGGAGTACGCGGAGGCGGTCTAAATATGTGTGGAATCGCGGGGGCGTTTTCTTATCGTGACTCCGGGCGGGTGGACCGCGGCGTGTTGGTTGCGGTGCGGGATCAGATGGAGCGGAGGGGTCCGGATGCGGCGGGGTTGTGGGTGTCTGGTGATGAGCGTGTTGGGTTGGCGCACCGGCGATTGTCGATCATCGATCTGAGCGATGCCGGAACGCAGCCGATGGTTTGCGGAGACGGGCGGTATGTGATCGTCTTCAACGGGGAGATTTACAACTATCGCGAATTGCGCGAGCGGGTGATGGCGCGGGGGTATGAGTTGCGCTCGCACTGCGATACGGAAGTGCTGCCGTATTTGTATGAGATGGAAGGTATGGAGATGTTCCGGCTGATGCGTGGCATGTACGCGTTTGGGTTGTGGGATACGCGCGAGCAGGAATTACTGTTGGCGCGGGATCCGTTGGGGATCAAGCCCTTGTATTTCGCCGATGATGGCAAGCAGTTCTGGTTCGCGTCGCAAGTGAAGGCATTGCTGGCGGGTGGAGTTGGGGGCGAGGCTGATCCGGCGGGGCATGTTGGGTATCACTTGTGGGGCAATGTGCCGGAGCCGTTCACGCTCTTCAAAAATATTCGGGCGTTGCCGGCGGGACATTATTTGAAGTTGGGGCGGGGTGGAGAGGCGAAGGTTCGAGAGTATTGGTCCTTGCGCGGGGTGTTGGAGCAAGCCGCGCAAGGGCGGGGAGTTTGCTCCGTTGCTGCGAGATCCGCGTCCACTGGATCGGCCGCGCGCGAGTCATTACGAGCGTTGCTGGCGGATTCGCTACGCGATCATTTGGTGGCGGATGTGCCGGTGGGAGTGTTTCTGTCGTCGGGAAGAGACTCGGCCACACTTGCGGCGCTGGCCAGCGAAAACAAGACGCACAATTTGCATGCGCTGACGATGGGTTTTGAAGAGTTTCGCGGCACGGAGAAAGATGAAATGCCGCTGGCGAGAGTGGTGGCGGAGCAATTCGGCGCAACGCACGATGAAGTGATTTACAGCCGGCTGGACATGCAGAAGTTGATGGACCCGTTTCTGGCGGCGATGGATCAGCCGACGGTGGATGGGTTCAACGTGTTCATGGTGAGTCACGCGGCGGCGGTGCGCGGATTGAAAGTGGCGCTATCGGGTGTTGGGGCGGATGAAGCGTTCCAGGGGTACACGAGCTTTCAAACTATTCCTCAACTGGCACGGCGGATGCGGGTGTTTGGAATGGTGCCGGGGTTAGGGACGGCATTGCGGGTGGTTTCGGCACCATTCGTGAAAGCGCGCACGAATCCGAAGTACGCCAGTCTGGTGGAATTGGGCGGGAAGTTGGGTGGCGCGTATTTGTTGCGGCGAGGGATGTACATGCCCTGGGAGCTGCCTTCGATTTTGGATGGCGAAATGGTGCGCGAGGGATTGCGAAAGCTGCAACCGTTGGCGGAGTTGAACGAGGTGGGCGGAACTCCGGGCATGGATGACGGGGTTCGGCTGGTGGTGCTGGAGTTTCAGTACTATTTGCGAAATCAATTGCTGCGGGACACGGATTGGGCGTCGATGGCGCATTCGCTGGAGGTGCGGACTCCGTTTGTGGATGCGCGGTTATTGGAGGGAATCGTCAAACACGCGAATCAATTTGGGTGGCCGTCAAAGGGGTTGATGGCGGCGACACCGCGTACCGGGCTGCCGGAAGAATTGTTGAACAAGCCTAAGACGGGATTCGGCATTCCAAGTTTTAATCCGCGCCGCGATAAACCGGTGAAGGGCGAATTGCCACAGCGCACCTGGGCGCGGGAAGTGTATCTGAACTATTTGCTGCCGGCAGCCAATGTGACGCCGAACGCGACGCCGAATTTTTTATCCGGGCGTTCTGATGCAAAGACCAGCGCCGCGGCTGTGTGCGTATCCTGATTCACGCATTGGGCGTATGCGTATTTTAATCCACGCCCTGGGCGTATGCGTATTTTAATCCACGCCCTTGGCGTGTCAATGGGCGGCGCTAAGCGCCATCTGACGAATCTGCTGAAGACCCTGGCGGTGGATTCGCGGGGGCACAGCTTTGTGGTGTTCGGGCGGGAATCGGTTCTGCCACAAAGCGCAACATCTCTAGAGAACGCAGCGTTTGAGTTCGTGAAATTTTCCGATGCTGGCAGCGGGTTTTCGCTCGGCCGGTTGAAGACCGATGTTTTCGATACGCCGCGTTTTGCGAAACAACACGCCTGCGATGTGATTGTGAGCTTGACCAACAACGGCCCCATTTTTTCGCCGGTGCCGCATGTGGTGTTCCAAAGAAATGCGCTGCTGTTCGCTCCCGAATATTTGGCGGATTTGCCAAGATCTCAGCAGCACAAGATGAAGATGCAACGTCGGCTAGCGGTGGAAACAATGAAGCGTGCGCGGGTGATTGTCACGCCCAGCCGGTCCATGGCTGACCTTGTGAAAACGGATTGCCCCGAGGTAGCGGGTAAACAATTTCAAGTGCTGTACCACGGGTCGTCGGTAGCAGCGCTGAATGAACCCTTGTCCGAAAAAGTTGCCGTGCTTTTCGAAAGGCCCGGGCCCAAGCTCCTGTATCCCACGCACGGGGCCATTCACAAGGGTTTCGACGATTTGTTGCGCTTGCTGGTGGAACTGAAAAAGCAATTGGACTTCACCCTGTACACAACCCTTGGGGAAGAGAGCGCGGACGTGCTGGAATCCGTTCGGAGTCAGGCGAAGGAGTTGGGCTTGGAACGGAATTTGGTTTTCACCGGGCAAATTCCGCAAGGCCAAATGGGCGGGCTGTACCGGCGTTGTGACGCGATGATTTATCCGTCTCTGCTGGAATCCTTCGGCTATTCGATGGTGGAAGCGATGGGCTGCGGCCTGCCGATTGTGGCGGCGGATACGGCAGTGAATCGGGAAATTTGTGGTGCGGCAGCGAAGTATTATGCCGCCATCGATGCGGTGGCGGGAGCGCGGAGCCTGCTGGCCGCCCTGGAAAAAGAAGAGAACCAACGGCTGAAGGCAGAGGCGCCAGCGCAACTTTCCGCGCTGAATTGTTCCTGGGACGCGTATCGCGAAAGTTTCTTGAAGTTGATTGAGGCGGTGGCATGAGGGAAATTGCAAAAGGCGGTGAGCGGGCCGATGTAGCGGTGATCATCATCACCTACAACGAAGAGGCGAACATTGCCCAATGCCTGGAGTCGGTTTGCGGGTGGTCACGACAAGTGTTTCTGGTGGATTCCTTCAGTAAGGATAGAACGTTGGAGATTGCGAAACGGTTTGATTGCGAAGTGGTGCAGAACGCGTTTACGGGTCACCCGCAACAGCTGAATTGGGCATTGGACCATTTGCCATTGCAAACGGAATGGATTTTGTTCTTGGATGCGGACGAGTGGGCGCCCCAAGAGTTAAGAAATGAAATCTCCGCGGTGGTTGGACGGAACCCACCGGAGAATGGCTTTTCCATACGGTGGCGATTCATTTGGATGGGCCAGTGGGTACGGCGAGGCTACTACGAAAAGTGGCTGATCCGGCTGATGCGACGCGGTGTGGCGCGGTGGGAACAGAGGGAAGTGAATCAGCATCTGATTGTGGAAGGCACCACCGGGCACTTGCAGAGCGACTTTGTTCACGATAACCACAAAGGCCTTGCCGACTGGACGCAAAAGCATATCCGCTATGCGCGACTGGAGGCCGAACAATTGTTTCGGCATAGCAAAGAAGACGAAGATATATCCGCGCGGTTCTGGGGAACGCAAGCGGAACGCACGCGCTGGATCCGTCTGCGCATCTACAACCGGCTACCACCATTGATTCGACCCGCGCTGTATTTCTTCTACCGCGTGGTGATCCGCATGGGTTTCCTGGATGGCTGGCAAGCGATGCTTTACCACTTCCTGCACGCGTTCTGGTGCCCGTTGTTGATTGACTTGTTCTATCTCGAAATGAAGCAGCAAAAACAGGTGGACCACAACGCTAAAGAACAGGCATCGAAAACGGCGGTGGCGCGATGAAAACTGGAATAGCGAATCCGTGGCAGCATGTTCGGCAAGTCGAGGGTTATTTCGACTCTCTGGCCGGAACCTGGGAAGCGCATTACTCGGCTGAAGGCAGCATGCGCGGCCGCCTGGATCGCTTTCGCGTTCCTTTGATGAGCCAAATTCTTCCTCCCGCGCCAGTGCTCGATTTCGGTTGCGGATCGGGAGACCTTTCCGCGTATTTGGCCGAAGCTGGATACGAAATTCACGGCGTGGATCGAGCGCGCGCAATGATCCAGCGGGCGCGAAAGCGTTTTGCCAGTCCGCTGATGGAATTTTCGGAAGTGCAGAACGCGCAGTTGCCGTTTTTCGACGGCCAGTTTGCGGCGTGCGTGTCATCCAGCGTTCTGGAGTACGTGGCTCCGCTCGCGATCTATTTAACAGAGTTACGACGGGTCGTGAAAAAAGGCGGAGTGGCGTTGGTGACGGTGCCCAATCCGTATCATCCCGTGCGGATGGTGGAAAGCATGGAAAAGACGCTGTGGAGCATGATCCCGCGGATTGGTAATCACTGGCCGGAAGGACGGGTGCGGTATCTGAATGCATCGGTGAATCGGATGCGGCCCGAACAGTGGCGGCGTGAAATGGCGGCGGCGCGGTGGCGGGTGGAATGGGTTGAAGGAACGTCGAAGCCGCTGGTGATGATTTGCGCGCGGGCAATTTAGGTGGGGCGATTTGGGGGTTTCAGTAATTGAGATGCGACAGATCACTCAACATTTAGGGAATGGGGCGACGGCGTTGGCGACGGCTCCGGCTCCGGCGGCGGGACGAGAGGGGCTGTTGGTGCGAACGGGCGCGTCGTTGATTTCGGCCGGGACCGAACGGATGCTGCTCGATTTCGGAAAAGCGAGCTGGATTGAGAAAGCCCGGCAGCAACCGGATAAAGTGCGAATGGTGCTGGATAAAGTGCGCTCCGATGGGTTGATGCCGACTCTGGAGAGCGTGCGGGCCAAGCTGGATCAGCCGATTCCATTGGGGTATTCGAGCGCAGGTGTGGTTCTGCAGGCGGGCGCGGGGGTGAGTGAATTTCGCGCGGGAGAGCGCGTGGTGTCGAACGGTCCGCATGCGGAAATTGCGTCGGTGCCAAAGAATTTATGTGCGCGGATTCCGGAGACGGTGAGCGATGAGGCGGCGGCGTTCACGGTGGTGAGCGCGATTGCGCTGCAGGGGATTCGATTAGCCGAACCCACTTTGGGCGAGGCGTTCGTGGTGACGGGTTTGGGCCTGATTGGGTTGATCACGGTTCAACTGTTGCGGGCGCAAGGGTGCAGGGTTCTGGGAATTGATTTTGATTCGCGGAAGATTGCGTTGGCGGAACTGTTCGGCGCGGAAACGGTGGATCTTTCAAAAGGCGAAGACCCGATTGATGCGGCGGAGCGTTTCAGCCGGGGCAGGGGAGTGGACGGCGTGATTCTGACGCTGGCGACGAAGAGTAATGAACCGGTTCACCAAGCTGCGACGATGTGCCGTAAGCGCGGGCGAATTGTGTTGGTGGGGGTGAGCGGGCTGGAGCTTTCGCGCGAGGATTTCTATAAGAAAGAGCTGTCGTTTCAAGTTTCGTGTTCCTATGGTCCGGGGCGCTACGATGCCGCGTATGAGCAGGGTGGGCAAGACTATCCGCATGCGCATGTGCGTTGGACCGCGCAACGCAACTTTGAAGCGGTGCTGGACATGATGGCCGACGGGCGTTTGAATGTGACGCCGTTGGTGACACACCGCTTTCCCTTTGATCGTGCGCTAGATGCGTACAAATTGCTGGACGGCGAGGAGTTTTATCTCGGAATCGTTTTACAGTATCCGAGTGAGAAAAGTGTCAGCGACCTTTTAGAGCGGCGGGTTACGCTGCGGCCGGCGCTGAGCACGGCGGCGAAAGCGAATATCGGCTTTATTGGTGCAGGCGGTTATGCGGCGAAGGTTTTGATGCCGGCGTTTCAAGAGGCGGGGGCAAATTTTGTGTCGGTGGCTTCGCAGGGCGGATTGAGCGCCGCGCATGCTGGCAACAAGTTTGGCTTCGCCGAAACCACGACGGATATCGACGCCATGTTCGCGGATGAGCGCATCGATACGGTGGTGATTGCGACTCGTCACGATACACACGCGGCGTTGGTTTGCCGGGCACTGGAAGCGGGCAAGCATGTGTTTGTGGAAAAGCCGTTGGCGCTGACGCTAGGGCAATTGGACGAAATCGAAGAGATGTATAGCGGCATGCGTGTTCGTCCGGTGCTGATGGTGGGCTTCAATCGACGGTTTGCTCCGCAGGTGAACAAGGCGAAGGCGCTGCTGGAGGGCGTGGGTGGACCGAAGTCGTTCATCTACACAGTGAATGCGGGGGCGATTCCTGGCGATCATTGGACGCAGGATCTGCAAACGGGCGGCGGGCGCATTGCGGGCGAGGCGTGCCACTTCATCGATCTGCTGCGCTATTTGGCGGATTCGCCGATCACAGAGGTTGAGACGAAACGCCAGTCGGCGGACACGGCGGTGATTCAGTGCCGGTTTGAAGATGGCTCGCTGGGGACGATTCACTATACGGCGACCGGGCACAAGTCGTTCCCCAAGGAACGTTTGGAAGTTTTTGGCGGCGGACGGATTTTGGCGCTGGACAATTTCAAAAAGATGCGCGGCTACGGGTGGCCGGGCTTTCGCACGATGAACCTTTGGAGCCAAAACAAGGGCGCGAAGGAAATGGCGGCGGCGTTTGTGGAGGCGATTCGCAGAGGTTCGGCTCCGCCGATTGGGTTTGAAGAGTTGATGGAAGTTTCCAGGGCGACATTATCTGCCGCGCAGTGATTCTGCGCTTTGTGTCTGCCGCGCAGTGATTCTGCGCTTTGTGTTTGCCGCGCAGTGATCTTGCGCTTTGTGTTTGCCAAATGCTTTCGCGCATGATTCATACTGTTCGCCATCTGAAGCCGGTGCAGGTGTATGGCCGCGTGTATCGGCCGAAGCCGCGTTTGGTGAGTTGGGCCCCCGCACCGGAGTTGCGATTGTTGACGGGGCAGTGGCGTGAGGCGATTCAGCGCGAGAATGCGCAGCTGAGTGAGAACCGTTTCTTGTTTCTGAACCAGGAACGGGAAATCAAGACTTGGAACGACGAAAGGGTTCCCAAGCTGTGGTTGTACAATTTGCACTATTTTGATGCGCCCAATCGGCTGCTGGTTGATCGTTGGATCGCAGAAAACCCGGTGGGGGAGGGCAATGGGTGGGAGCCGTACCCGCTGTCGCTGCGGATCGTCAACTGGATCAAATGGCATTTGGCGGGGAAGGTTTTAGATGGCGCTGTTTTAGATACAGCGCAGCGAAACAGTTTGGCGGACCAGGCACGGTATTTATCGCAGAGCATTGAATACCATTTGTTGGCAAACCACCTGTTTGTGAATGCCAAGGCGCTGATTTTTGCAGGAACGTTTTTCGATGGGGACGAAGCGGCGCGCTGGTTGAGGACGGGGCTGACGATTCTGAACGCGCAAATCAAAGAGCAAGTGCTGAGCGATGGCGGGCACTTTGAACGCAGCCCGATGTATCACTCGCTGATTCTGGAAGACATTCTGGATTTGGTGAACTTAGCCGATGCGTACGGCACTTTGCGACAACGCGGCGAGTGGGCTGAATGTGGCGCCCGTATGTTGTGCTGGTTGAGCCAGCTGACACATCCAGACGGAGGCATTTCGTTTTTCAACGATTGTGCGTTCGGCATTGCGCCGGAGGTGGTTGCGTTACACGCTTACGCGGCGCGATTGGGACTGATGGCGGCTGATGTGAGGTTGGGCGAGAGCGGGTACATCCGGCTATCACATGAGAATACAGCGGTGCTTTTTGATGCGGCGGCGGTGGGGCCGGACTATCAACCGGGACACGCGCACGCGGATACATTGTCGTTTGAGTTGTCGCATCGGGGCCAGCGTATGTTGGTGAATTCGGGGACGTCGACTTATGGAAACGGAGCGCTGCGGCATTGGCAACGGTCGACCGCGGCGCACAATACGGCGACGGTGGATGGGCTGGATTCGTCAGAAGTGTGGAGCGCGTTTCGGGTGGCGAGGCGCGCGCGGCCGCTGGAGGTTCAATCCGACCACTGCAAGTTTGCCGAGGCCGGGCATTCAGGCTACCAGCGTTTGAGCGGTGTCATTATCCATCGGCGACGGCTGGAACTGGAAGCCGCGCAATTGCGCGTGATCGACAGTTTT
The DNA here is from genome assembly GCA_025350105.1 of Terriglobia bacterium. GTDB lineage: Bacteria > Acidobacteriota > Terriglobia > Bryobacterales > Bryobacteraceae > Palsa-187. The sequence goes on from JANXYJ010000136.1 coordinate 9,528, forward strand.
GAAGGCTCTGGCGTTCACGACGTCAAGCTGTTCTTCCATTTGCACCCGGAAACCAAATGCAATCCGGTGCTGGATCCGCAGCTGCGGGTGGCGGTTGAACCGAGCCAGTGGTATCTGGAGTTCAACGTGTCCGCACCCAATGTGACGATGGTTGGTTCCTGGACCGGCGAATGCCCGGCGAGGTTTATCAGTCACATTCCGCTTCCGTAAAATCCTCCGTCAAAAAGACTCCTGTGAAAATTCTTGTCGTGGCGGGCGCCCGGCCCAATTTCATGAAGATTGCTCCCATTCTGGAAGCCCTGGCAATTCGGGGCGCCGGGAAGGATACGGTTACGTTCCGGCTGATTCACACTGGCCAGCACTATGATCGCGCGATGTCGGGCAGTTTTTTTTTGGAGCTAGGGATTCCGGAGCCGGACATCAATCTGGCGGTGGGGTCGGGTTCGCACGCCGAACAAACGGGGCGGGTGATGGTGGGTTTCGAAAAAGTGTGCCAGGATGAGCGGCCCGATTGGGTGATTGTTGTCGGCGACGTGAATTCGACGCTGGCTTGTTCGGTGACCGCGAAAAAGCTGGGCATTCGCGTGGCGCACGTGGAAGCGGGTTTACGTTCCGGTGATATGGCGATGCCGGAGGAGATCAATCGTCTGTGCACGGACGCGGTGTCGGATCTATTGTTCACCACCGATGAACTGGCGGGCGATAATCTGCGGCGTGAAGGCGTGGCGCCGGGGAAGATTGCGTTCGTGGGCAATACCATGATCGACACGTTGTTGCGCAACAAAGCCCGCGCGATGGAATCGGTGTTGCCGGAAGGCGTAATCGAGAAACAGTATGCCGTGCTGACGCTGCATCGTCCCTCGAATGTGGATAGCGCGGCGGCGTTGCGGCGCATCTTTGAACCGGTACGCGAATTGGCGCGCATTTTGCCGGTGGTGTTTCCGGTGCATCCACGGACCAGAGCGAATCTGACCGCGTTCAGTCTTTTGAATGCGGACGACAACAATATTCGCCTGATTGAGCCGCTGAGTTATTTGCCGTTTATTGGCTTGATTGCGCGGGCGAAGATGGTGCTGACCGATAGCGGTGGCATTCAAGAAGAGACGACCGTTTTAGGCGTACCGTGCATCACGATGCGCGAAAACACGGAGCGGCCAATCACCTGTACGGTGGGCACCAATATTTTGGCGGGCACCGACCCGGCGCAAATCCGGCTGGCAATTTCTTCCGTGCTGCAAGGCACAATTCGATCCGGCGCCATTCCGGATAAATGGGACGGCCACGCGGCGGAGCGCATCGTGACCAGGCTTTTGGATGAACATTCTGTTTCTGGCTGACAATTTTCCTCCGGAGAAGAACGCACAGGCGTCGCGGGTTTACGAACGCGCTTGCCATTGGGTGCGGTGGGGGCATCAGGTAACGGTGATTACCTGTGCGCCGAATTTTCCGGAAGGAAGAGTATACGAAGGCTACGCCAACAAGTGGTACCAGGTGGAGGAGCGCGGCGGGATCCGGGTGGTGCGGGTGAAGACGTTCATCGCGGCCAACGCGGGCACGATGAAACGCGTGCTGGATTTTCTGTCCTATATGGTGATGGCGTTTTTCGCCGGCACGTTTGAACCGCAGCCGGACGTCGTTGTGGCCACTTCTCCGCAGTTTTTTACGGCAATCGCGGGATGGGCGCTTTCGGTGGTGCAACGGAGACCGTTTGTGTTCGAGCTTTCCGACTTGTGGCCCGATTCGATTGTAGCCGTAGGGGCGATGAAGCAAAGCCCTGCCTTGCGGGCCATTGAGAAAGTGGAGCTGTTTTTGTACCGGCGGGCGGCAAAGATTGTTGCGTTGACGGGAGGGTTCAAAGACAATCTGGTGCGGCGCGGAATTTCCGCGGACAAGATTGCGGTGGTGAACAACGGAGTGGAACTAAGCCAATTTTCACCGCGGCCACGCAAAGACGAGCTGGCGGAACATTGGGGCGTGGCGGCCGATGAATTGGTGGTGGGTTACATCGGCACGCTGGGGATGGCGCACGGACTGGATAACGTTTTGCGCGCGGCGGAATTGGTGGGCGAGGCCCGGGTGCGGTTTCTGATGGTGGGACCGGGCGCGGAGCGGGAAAGCTTGATCACGGAAGCGCAACGGCGCGGGCTGAGCAACGTCACGTTTGTTCCGCCGCAACCGAAAGACGCGATTGCCGACTTTTGGAGTTTGTGCCACGTGGCGCTGGTGCATTTGAAGGATACGCCGTTATTTGAAACTGTGATTCCATCGAAAATATTTGAAGCGATGGGCATGGGGTTGCCGATTTTGCTGGCGGCACCGGCGGGCGAAGCCAGCAAAATCCTGCTGGAAGAGGGCGCGGGGATCTTCATTGCTCCTGGCGATCCGCAGGCGTTGGCTGAGGCAGTGTTAACGCTAGAGCGTGATGAAACGCAGTTGTGCCAGTTCGCGAAGGCGAGCTTTGAAGCGGCGCCCCGACATACGCGAGAACGTCAGGCAGAAGAGATGCTGGTGGCCCTAAAGTCTGCCTGCTGCCTGCCGATGTTTGCTGATACTCGGGCAATTGAGATTCAGGAAGATACAAAGGGTGAGACTCAAGCCGTGATTGATATGCCGAGGAGCGTACGTATTAATAGCGACGCCAATCACGCAGGCATGACCGCGCAGGCCGGTTCGTCAAAGTAGAGACCGTTGACATAGTCCGTCGAAACCAAAGCCGTCAAACATGTACTCGCTGTTGCTTTTGGGCATTTGCGCATTTGTCTTTGCGCTGGTGCTTACGCCGGTTGTGCGTAATTTGGCTAAACATTTCGGGTTTGTGGATCAACCGGATGCCGGCCGTAAGCTGCATCAACTGCCGATTCCGCGTCTGGGTGGGGTTGCGGTCTTTATTTCGTACCTGCTGGCCTATGGGGTTTTGTTGGCGGCCGGATTTGCGGCCACGCATGAAGTCCGGCGCGGGTATCCGATGGCGAACCGGATGCTGCCCGCGATGCTAGTGGTTTTTGTGTTGGGCATTATCGACGATATCCGGCCCATCCGTGCGTGGCAGAAATTCGCGGGGCAAATTGTGGCGGCCACCATGGTTTACTTCGCAGGGGTTCATGTGGGCGGGTTCGGGGTGTATAAGCTGCATGACTGGTGGAGTCTGCCGGCCACAATCCTCTGGTTGGTGTTGTGCACCAACGCGATCAACTTGATTGACGGAGTGGATGGTTTGGCGGCGGGTGTGTGCGTGTTTGCCACCATCACGACGATGCTGGCCGCGCTGCTGCAGAACAACATTGACCTAGCGCTGGCGGTGGCTCCGCTGCTGGGGTGTTTGCTGGGCTTTTTGCGTTACAACTTTAATCCCGCCACCATTTTCCTGGGCGATTCCGGGAGCTTGGTGGTGGGCTTTTTTCTGGGTTGTTGTTCCATTCTATGGAGCCAGAAGAGCGCGACGATTCTGGGCATGACGGCGCCGTTGCTGGCACTATCGATTCCGCTACTGGATACATTGCTCGCGGTAGTGCGGAGATTCATGCGCAATCAACCGATTTTTACGGCGGATCGTGGGCATATACATCATCGGCTGCTGGATCGTGGTTGGACGCCGCGCCGGGTTGCGCTGGTGATCTACGGATTCAGTGCGCTGTCCGCGGTTCTGGCCTTGTGCCTGATGAACAAGAGTTTCCAGGGCGCGGTGATTGTGATTTTCTGCGTTGCCACTTGGATTGGCGTACAGCATTTGGGTTACGTGGAATTCGGTGTGGCGGGGCGCATGTTTATGGAGGGTGCGTTCCGGCGTCTGCTGAACACCAACATTGCGCTGCGAACGTTTGAAGAGAGTCTGCGCAATGCCGCGGAGCCTGATGATTGCTGGCAGGTGATCCGAAGCAGCGCGCGTGAATTCGGTTTCCAAACCGTCGAGATGTCTTTGAATGGAAGGCACTACTCACTTGCGGACGCGCCACTGGCCCATCCATTGGGGGCATCGCATAGCGCGAATCGTCTGGGAGACCAAGCCTGGAAAGTCCGCATACCTCTTTCCGAGGCCGATTTTATCGCGCTGACTCGGCCATTCGGAGATCATACCGGGCACAATGTGATTGCGCCCTATGCGGAATGCGTCCGGCGTTTGATGGAACCCAAGCTGGCCAACTTCCAGCGCCCCATGGTGACCATGGCGGAAACGGAAACCGCCGGCTTACTTCGTTTCCAAGCCGCGACGGCTGGGGCGGAGTTTGCCGCTGCAGAGCAGACAGTCCGCTCCTGAGTTGATCTCCTGAGTTGATCTCATGGGATGGGTCTAGCGCAGGCCCAGGTTATTCACTAAACGGTTGGCCGGACCGGTCATTCCGTTGTGGCAATCGCAGCGCTGAATCGCTTGTAAGTCATGGCCATTTGATTTACGCACCCACGATCTGAACGGCCATCCCTTCCGGGTCGATGATGTGAAAGCCAGCATCCAAGTTGTCTTCGGCCTTGACGCCTTTGGCCAGCAGTTCGCGCGTCACGGCATCTTTGTTGAACTTCTCAACGCCGATGGCGAAGTGATCGACTACGCCGGTGGGGCTCTTATGATGCAGCGAGACGTACACTTTCCCCACGCCCAGGCGGACAATTTCGTTGGGCTTGTCTGCGCTCAAAATAGTCATGCCGAATATTTTTTGATAAAAGGCGATGGAGCGGGGCAGGTCCGTCACCTGAATGCTGACGTGATCGATCTTGGCGGCTTTCATGCTGATGTCTTGCGCCTCTGCAACGGTCGCCGCGCCGCCGGTGGCCAGAAGTGCCAGACCTTGCGTCAACTGGCGGCGAGTGAGTGAACCTTTTTCAAAGCGATCTAGTAATTTTGCAATGATGGCTTCCATTGTTTCTCTCCTTGTTCGGTGTTTACTTCAGGCCGTAGACGAACAAACTACTGCCCGCGGCGAAGGCCAGGTATTGTTTGCCGTTCACTTGATAGGTGATGGGACCCATGGCTACTTCACCGCCGGCATTCACACGCCACAACATTTTGCCATTGCGCGCGTCTAATGCCTGGAAATACCCTTCGCGCCCACCGGTGAAAAGCAGATCGCTGGCGGTGGACAAAATGCCGCTTTGCGTGACGTCGGCCATCTTGAATTCCCATTTTTTCTGACCGGTGATGGGGTCGAGCGCCTGCACCATGCCATAACCGTCGCCGTCGTTGCTGGCGCTCAACTGCGGGCCGCGTACTCCTTGCCGCGTCGCATTGACCACGCCACCGGTAAAGCGTTTGCCCTCTTCAAAAGGGGCTTCGGTCTTCTTGAACGACGCATGCACGCCTTCCCACGCGTTGACGTAGAACAAACCTGTGTGCGGACTAAAGGAGGGCGAAAACCAATTCGTGCCTCCGCTCTGGCTGGGATAAATATCGGTGCCTTCGGGGGAGGGCGCGACGCCGTTAATACGCATGGGGCGACCCGCTTCGTCCAGACCCTTCGTCCAGGTGACTTTAACGAAGGGAGTGCCTTTCAGAAATTTGCCAGTGACGCGGTCAATGGCGTAGAAGAATCCATTGCGGTTGGCCCACAGCATTACTTTGCGCGGCTGCGGACGGCCACTGACATCCGGCCAATTGATGTTGGCCAATACGGGCACCTGCACGGCGTCATAATCAAAATCATCATGCGGCGTGAATTGGAAATACCATTTCAGTTTGCCGGTATCGGCGTCCAGGGCCACAACACAATCGCTATATAGATTGTCGCCGCCACGTTTGTCGCTATTGTAATCGGGGCCGGGATTGCCAACGCCCCAGTAAGTGAGATTGGTTTCGGGATCGTAGGAGCCGGTCACCCACACGGAAGCTCCGCCGTGCATCCAGGAATCGCCCGCCCAGGTTTCGTTCCCAGGTTCGCCCTTGCCGGGGATGGTGTAAAAGCGCCAGAGTTCGTTGCCCGTGTTGACGTCATACGCGGCGATGAAACCGCGAATGCCAAATTCGGCACCGGCAGTGCCCACGATCACTTTGTCTTTGATGATCAGCGGCGCGTGGGTCATTGCATAACCGGCCTCCGCTTTGGCGATTTCTTTATCCCACAGAAGTTTTCCGGTGGCTGCGTTGACGGCCACCAGGTGCGCGTCGATGGTGGCCATGTAAAGTGTAGTGCCGGAGATCGCTACTCCGCGATTCACCCGCCCGCAGCAGGGCCGGGCTTCGCGTGATGGCGAATAGGAATAAATCCACTTCAGTTCGCCAGTGGCCGCGTCCATCGCGACAATGTCGTTCGGCGCCTGTGTCAGGTACATGGTGCCGTCGACGACCAAGGGCGTCGCTTCAAATTTTTCGGTAGATCGCTGCTGGAAAGCCCATTGCAGCTGGAGACCATTCACGTTTGCGGGAGTGATCTGCGTGAGCGCGCTGTAGCGCTGGCTGGAGAAATCGCCGCCGTAGGTGAGCCAATTCTGCGGCTCCTTCGCCGTGTTTAGGAGGCGGTCGTGGGTGACCTGTGCGTTCAACGAAAGGAAAGAGGCGGCGAGAAGGATGAAATGGCGAGACTGCATGGCGTAGAAGGCTCCTTTGGGACATGATACGCCATGTTTCCTGGCACGGTACCGGTTCCTTAAATAACCGCGATCCCGCCCCACTCCACAATCCGCTGGTCGGATGTCAATAACTTCAGGTTGTGGCAGCGGGCTGTTGCGATGATGATGCGGTCTGCGGGGTCGGAGGGTGCTCCGCCTAACTGCATCGATGCTACGGCAACTTGCGGCGTGAGGGGAAGAACGTCAATCCAGGGGGTGATCAACCATCCCCTGCAGCCAGACATCGACGGGACCGTCAATGCGCACGCGTCCGCGAGAAACTACTTGGGCCAGCTCCCAGAGGCTGATGGCGGAGACGGCGACCAGCTGGCCTCGACGTTCTGCCATCAGCAACACGCGCGCCTGGGATTTCGTTCGCTTCGAAGGTTGATTGCGCCAGCGGAACCACACGTGGGTGTCTGCCAGCAGGGAGGCTACTTCAGGCATTCCCACTCGTCAGTAAGTGTCGAAGTTGACGATGTCGCCGATCTCTTCGGCGGTGCCCGCCATGCCGCCCATCAAGGGCCGCACGGACTGCGAGGTTTTGGTAACCCTTGCGACTGGCTTCCCGTGTTTGGTGACCACCACCACCAGACCTGTCCGCGCCACGTCATCCAGAATGCGGAGGCATTTGGCTTTGAACTGGGTCGCGGAAATCGTTTGGTCGGGCATGCTTCACCGTAGCCTGAAAATGACCAGTTTTAAGGTCAGTTTCATTTTTTGGCCGCGGGTGGCGGAGGCTGACTGGATGGCGGCACGACTCCGTTCATCCGCGCATAGACCACCATCTGCCCGTAGTGATCGAACGAGTGCCAGGTGACCATGCTGGCGGCTTCCAGGCGCATCATGTCGCCGCCGAAGGGGCCTTTCACTTTATCCAGCTGATTTTTGGCGGTGAGCGTGGCGATGGATTTGTGTCCGTAGGCGAAGGCGCCTTTTAGGTACGTCACGATTTGGTCTTTCGTGGTCAGCGAATCGGGTCCGTTGTCGCCGGTGCCAATATCGACCGGAGGCTTTTCGCCTAGCGCCGCGGAGGACACCATATAAATGATGGTGGCCATGTGCTTGGCCTGCTGCGCGAAAGTGCGAACGCCTTTGAACTGCGCGCCTTTGATACCGGCACTTTCCGGCGAGAAGTTGTATTTGTCGGCGGGCATGGCCTGGGCCAAGCCGACGGCGTCATGTTCCGCTTCCTTGAGTTCACCGTCAAAGTAGGTGGAGATGGGTTCGGCCGCGAAGAGAGGAGCGGCAATCACGAACACCGTTGCGAAAAAGGTAGTCTTCATAGTGGTTCTCCTATCTTCACGCTTAATGCTTGGTTCGCGCAATATAGGCGTCCACCTGGCGTTCCAATAATTCCAGCGGGACAGCGCCGGCGTTCAAAATGACGTTGTGATATTCGCGGAGCGAGAACCTATCGCCCAGCTCTCGTTTCGCTTTTTCGCGCAGCTCAATGATCTTCAATTCGCCGATCATGTACGAACACGCCTGGCCGGGATAGACAACGTAGCGTTCAATCTCGCTGGCTTCAATGCCGTAGTCGATGGCTTGCTGGCGGGTCCAATGCATGGCGTGCATTCCAGTGTCTACCACCAAGCGCCGTGCGCGGAACAGTTCGTAGTTGAGTTGGCCCAACAAGCCTTCGGGGTCGCCGTCATACCAACCGGATTCGGCGGCGAGACGTTCTGCGTAAAGCCCCCAGCCTTCGGTGATGGCGGAGAGTCCGCCAAATGCCCGAATTTGCTGGAACCGCGGAAGATTTCTGTTTTCCACCTGCAGGGCGATATGAAAGTGATGGCCCGGCACGGTTTCGTGATAGACGATACTGCGCAGGCCGAATTTGGTCATATTCTCAATCCGGCGTGGGTATTGAAACGTGCCGGGACGGGAGCCGTCGGGCGCGGGGGAGTTGTAATTCGCCGCCGCGTTGGATTCGCGGAAAGTAGGGAAGGGCAGCGCGACTACGGGAGATTTGGGCCGCATGTCAAACAATAGCGCTGAACGCTTTTCGGCATCGCCCAGAATCACTTCAATGTCGCGCATAATTTGCGCGCGGCTTTCCTCCGAACGCGGATTGGGATACTGCATGTCCAGCTTCAGTTTCTCGATGCGGTCTTTAACGGAACCTTCGGTACGGCCCATTTTGCGAAAGATTGCGTCCATTTGCTTTTCGATGCGGTCCACCTCGCGCAGGCCGATCGAGTGAATTTGTCCGGCTGTCAAATCTGTGGTGGTGAATTGGCGCAAATAGAACTTGTAGGCTTCGGCGCCGCCTTTCAGCCGCGAGATCCCCGCTTCATCGGTGGAGCGCGGCAATTGTGACTCGAGTGTGGCGATGGCGATCTTCCAAGCCGGATAAACTTGCTCCGCAACGATGTTTTCCGCCTGGGCGCGCAGATCTTTGCGCTTATCGGCGGAAATCGCAGAGATGTTTTCCAGCTTCTGGGCAAATACAGTCACAAAAGGATTTTGCGCTGGCGCAGGGTCCGCGAAACTCTGCATTTGTTTTACCGTGGCTTGCAGAATGAACCTGGGTGGGATCACGTTTTGCGTCTCCAGGGACTTGGCGCGAGTGATGGCTTCGTTCATGCGCGCACTCACCTGGCTCAGGGCGGCTAGGTAATTCTCCGCGTCACGCTCGGTGGCCAGGGGATGACGCACGGTAAGTGATTCAATCAAATTCACGTTCACGCCATTCATTTGCTGGAGCGGGAAGTTGTATTCCAGAAAGGGTTCGGAGCGGACGACCGAATCTAGTTGCCAGCGCATCAGGTCTGCGGAATTGCGCTGAGCGGCGGTCAGTGGGGCAGACTTGTCAATCTTGTCAAACTTGGCCAGTTCCACCAGACCCTTGCGCGCCAATTGAATGCGCTGGCGCTCAAAGGCGACGGTTTCCGGGGTGAGTTGACGCTCCAAGCGGTCCTGCTCTTCGCCAGTGAAATAACGGTTGGCGGTGGCCGCGTTGGGGCTTTGGCGAACCCATTCATCAGTGAAGTCGCGAAAGAAGCCGTCGATACTCTGGGCTTGTGCCCATCCGGTGGAGAGCAGGAACACCAAGGACAATATACGGTTTATCATTTTAGATCCCCCATTTATCAGGATGTTTCTAATGTACTGGAGTCATCTTGGTATTTCCACTTTGCGTGAGGGCCAGCATCCGTACCGATTGAACCTAGGCAAGAAATTGACAGAAGGAATGGTGGAACTGGTCCGGCGAAGCCCGCGTGAAAGCAGGGACGTCTCAACAAAAGTAGCACCAAGCCGCGACCGCAAGGCAGCGGCGAAGCGGGATCGGGTATGGGAGCATGCGCTGGGATGGGTTCAGTGATTCATTTAGGAATACTTCAGGGTCGATTGAAAGATTTGATTGGACCTTGTGCCCACGGGCCGCTTAGAATTTAGATTCGTCGCAAGGGAGCCGCGTTTGCTTATCCGTGACTGAATGCGAGGAATCGCTTTGCCCGAGAAAACCAACGAACTGGCAGTTGAACCGCTTGTGGTAACCCGCGCGGATAGCCCCACGCCCGCCCAGGAACTTAACCTGCAAAGCGTAGTGGACCAAATTTACGAGAAGTACCGCAATGTGAACGAAGGGGCGGTGGCAACCTACATTCCTGAGTTGGGTAAAGCCAACCCTGACGACTTTGCCATTTGCCTTACTACGGTAGGCGGAAAGATGTTCCGGGCGGGGGATTTCAATAACGAATTCACCATCCAATCCATGTGTAAGCCGTTTGCTTTCCAGTTGGCGCTGGAACAACATGGCGTGGAAGAGACCTTGAAGCACGTGGGCGTGGAGCCCAGTGGAGACGCCTTCAATTCCATTGAACTGGATTCGAAGACCACCAGGCCGTTTAATCCCATGATCAATGCGGGCGCGATAGCGGTGGCTTCGCTTTTGAAAAAATCGCCAGTGGAGGAGGGCGTCCAATGTTTCGTGGATAAGATGAGCGAGGCCGCGGGCAGGAGCTTGCGCAATGATTTGTCAGTCCTGCAATCGGAGACGCTGACGGGGAACCGTAACCGCGCCATTGCATATTTGATGCGCAACTTTGGGATTATCGACGAACAGGTGACGGAATCTCTGCATCAGTATTTTGCGCAGTGTTCCCTACTGGTGAGCTGCCAGGATGTTGCGATGATGGCGGCCACCTTGGCGAATATGGGAACCAATCCCATGACGGGCAAGCGCGTGTTCGATTTCCAGTACATCAAATATATTCTGACGGTGATGTTTACCTGCGGACTTTACGATTACGCCGGAGGCCGGGCTTTTGAAGTGGGCCTGCCGGCAAAGAGCGGCGTATCCGGGGGGGTGTTCGGCGTGGTGAACCGGCAATTGGGCGTTAGCGTCTATTCGCCGCGGCTGGACGCCCAGGGCAACAGTGTGCGTGGCATTTTGGTGTGCAAGGAACTGGCGCGGCACCTGGGCCTGCACGCCTTTGAGTTCACCAACGTTGGATCCAGCTTCATGCAGTGGCTGCTGTGTTCTTTTGCCGGGCTTAGTTGTTGGGTTTAGATATCGTGTCTAGCTGCCTTGCGTGGCGGCGTTGGTCATCACGCTGGCAACCTTGCTAAATACGGTGCTGATGCTGCGCGAAATGCCGGGCATGATGGCGCCGGCGGTGACGGCCACGAAACCGGCGAGAAGGGCGTATTCGATCAGGTCCTGGCCTTGTTTGTCTTGCAGAAGAACGTCGATCCGCATCTGCACTTGGATGAACGCTTGATTCAGGAGCTGGGTCAGGTTGAAGTTTTTCATAGTGGTTGGTTGGCTGTGTTTGCCTGAGTTGATTGTGCCGGACGGGGCGTGTGGGGACAATCACATCAAACTACTAATTTGGCCGACGGGGGTACCGCGGTGGAGATGGTATGGCCGGGGTAGTACTCGACAAAGGCGCGGATGGATGATGAGCGATGGGAGCATGAGCCTATCGGCTTAAACTAGCATAGAGGTCAGCTATGAAATACAAATTTATGTTGGTGCTGGTCTCGACTCTGGCCCAAGCGCAATGGCTGAACTTCCCCACTCCCGGAGTGCCCCGGAGCAAGGACGGTAAGCCGAACCTTGCGGCCAAGGCGCCCCGAACAGCGGACGGCAAGCCTGACCTGTCAGGGGTGTGGCACGTGCAGCCTACTTCGATGGCGGAAATGAAGCGGCTTTTTGGTAATCGCGCGGATGCCACCGATGTTCCTGGCATGGAACTGGACACGGTCTCTAAATATGCCGTGAATATTCTGCTGGACTCCAAACCTGAAGATGCGCCGCTGCGGCCGGCGGCAACAGCGGTGATGAAGCAACGCGCGGGCAAGGACCTGCCGTCGTCGGGTTGCCTGCCGCTGGGCATCCCGCTGAATAGTCTTCTGTCGGAACCGTTCAGGATCATCCAATCGCCGCGCCTGCTGGCGATGCTGTATGAAGCGGACGACAAGCATCGGCGCATCTATCTGGACGGCCGAGTATTGCCAAAGGAATTCGATCAACCGGCGTGGTTAGGGTATTCGGTGGGCAAGTGGGATCGTGACACGCTGGTGGTGGAAACGGCGGGGTTCAACGACAAATTGCCGTTGGATATCATGGGCCATCCGCGCAGTGAGGCGCTGAGGGTGACGGAGCGCTTTCATCGCCGCGACTTCGGCCATCTGGACGCCGAAATGACGTTTGACGACGCGGTGATGTACGCCAAACCTTTCAGCATTAAGCTGACCTACAATTTGTGGGCGGACTCTGACATTTTCGAATATGTCTGCGCCGAAAACGAAAAGGATCGGGCGCATTCGGTGGAGAAGTAGTCGATGACGCCAAGCGGCGATTCTTCCGGCGGCCTGAATGTCCAACTCCACAGCGCGGAACTGAAGAAAGAACTATCGCTGCCCAATCTGGTTTTCACGCAGGTGCTGTCCATTCTGGGCCTGGCGTGGATTGGCAGCGCGGGGAAGCTGGGTGGTTCTCACCTGATTTTTTGGCTGGCGGGGATTATTCTGTTCTACGTCCCCTCGGCCCTGGTTGTCATTCACCTGAACAACGCGATGCCATTGGAGGGTGGGCTGTATCAGTGGGCCAAGCTCCGGTTCAATGAGATCACCGGTTTCCTGGTGGCCTGGAATATGTGGCTGTACGCGCTGATCTTTGTTTCCGAAATGGGTTTGCTGGTGACCAACAATCTGGCGTATGCGCTGGGGCCCGCCTATGCCTGGCTATCCAGCAACAAAGTGGCGTTAAGCCTTGCCAGTGTGTTGGTTACTTTGGGGCTGGTGCTGGTGTGCAGATTGGGTTTGGCACTGGGCAAGTGGATTCACGGTTTTTCTGGATTCATGATCCTGTTTCTGTTCGGGGCCATGGCTGCGTTCGCGATCCCACGATGGATTAGCGGTCCGGTGGCCCACGTGCCTTTGGCGTTGACCATACCGGCGTTTACGCTGGTGAACATGAACATCCTGGGCCGGATGGGCTTTGGCGCGCTTGGCGGTTTCGATACGGTGGCGCTTTTCGCTGGAGAGTGTCAGGACAAAGACCCCGCCCGCGCCATCCGGCGTTCGGTATGGATTGCGACGCCGCTGATCGCCGGAGCATTTGTGTTGGGCACGGCGTGTCTATTGGTGTTCGTAAAACCGGAGGAGATTGATTTGATTTCGCCGATCACGCAGGTGCTGAATCGCGGCCTGCAATCGGTGGGCTACGCCGGATCCGCCACGCCACTGATCGGCGGTTTGATCATTGTTACGCTGCTGGGGCAGGCCGCGCTCAGCTTCAATTACGCTGCGCGGTTGCCACTGGTTGCCGGCTGGGATCATTTGCTGCCCGCGTGGTCCACGCGTCTGCATCCCAAACATAAGACGCCGGTGGGTTCTATTGCGATGATTGGCGCCGCTACTCTGGTGGTTGCTTCACTCAATAGCCTGGGCGCGGGGAATCAGGAGGCGTTTCAGGTGTTGCAGAATGCCTCCGGAATTGCTTATGGATTGGCGTATCTGGTGATGTTCGCCATACCTGTATTCGGAAGGGGAGAGAAGCCGCCGCTGATGCTGCGCGTGGCGGCTGTTTCCGGTTTTGGCATGACGCTGTTAAATATTGTGCTCTCGGTATTTCCAATAATTGATGTTGCGAATCCCTTTCTATTTGCGGCAAAAGCGGGCGGGACGGTGGTGGGCTTAAACCTGGCGGGCGCGTGGTTCTTTTGGCGGGCGGACGCAAAACGCAAACGGGCATGAGGGATGCTGAAACCGACGAGTGCGAATCCCGATCTTTTCGGCATCGGTGGGCACGGTCGCGATTTGTAGAGTAGCAAGGATGAATCGCTAAAGGACGATCCGGCACCACTGCTCATTCCATACGTCGCCCCCAGTAATAAAGACCCTGGGCGGTGGTCCCTGCGTTACTGAATCCCCAACCGCCAACCCAATTTCGCTTCATCAAACCAGAAGACGTTGTGGCCGAACCATTTTGTCTGCGGATTCTGCGGCTGTTTCTTTGAGCCGAGGATGAAAGCGCAAGGGCCCTCGCCGGTGGTGGCAAGGCGCTTGGTTAACCAGGACGTGGCATTCAGAGGCGCGGCGAGCATGATGGGCGTTCCTTCAAACGCCGCTAAGCGGGCGCCGAAGATTACGTCGGTTTGTTGGGTGGGGGCGGGGAGGCTGTAGGCCTTGCGGTAACGGGCGATGGCGGCGTTGAGGTCGCGGACGACGATCACTACGCTACGGATGCCGGTGAAGTTGGTGTTGGTGGGTTTGGCGGTCGGCATCGCGCGCAAGTCGCGCAGCGTGATGTCGTGAATCAGGACGGGAAAGAAAGTGCCGTTGGGCTCGGGGCCAACGGGGGCGGATTCCCATTCGATGTGGGTGCCGTCGGGACGGTCGCGGGCGCTGTGAGTGGGATCGGTTACGGTGATTGCGGCGGCGCGGAGGCGGACGACTTCGGTCTTGATGTCCGGCGCCCGGACCGCAAAAGCAGTGGGGCCTACATTTGTTTGAATCTGTTTCGACCAATAATGTTTGGCGAGGGCAGCGGCGTCCGGGTTGGTTTGCGCGGCGATCAGTTCCAAATACGAACCGTCGGGAAAGCTGGTGAGCGCCATTTGTGTGGCGTGGTTGTTATGCAGGCCGCCGAATTCGGTTTGGATGCCAATAGAAGCGAGTTGGGCTCGCATAGTGTCGAGGTTGGGGCCAGCCACGGTGGCGTGATCGATTTGAAGATCGGCGGCGTTTATGGAAAAAGGCGCCAATAGAATTTGTGTCAAAAAAAGAAATGCACGGGTGGGTGGCACGAGTTGATTTTACGACGAATGCGGGGGGGCGCGCCGTGGAGTTTGCCAAACGAGCGTTAATGGATGCAGTTCAGTTCCGGCTGAAAAACACCGGCGCGGTGGAGCGGAACCAATGCTCCATCGCACGCTTCAAGCACAAAGCATTGATGATGAATGATTTGCATTTTGGCCTCTCTGTTGCAGCGAGCAATGGCGCAGGGAGGCTAAACAAAATGAAATCGAAACTGATCACACTGTTGTTGGTGGCGGGGACTACGGTATTCGCCCAGGGAGGCTGGCATGCGAGGGAGGAGCAACGCGATCTGCGGCAAGATGAGATCCGCATGGAGAGATTGCGTGCGGACGTGGCCCGGGACAGGTTTGAGCTGAATCGCGCGCGAGCGTTTGGCGACCGTTGGAGAGCGAATCAGATTGCCAGAGATTTGGCACGCGATCAGGGCGAGTTTGAAGCGCTGCGGCGGGACATGGCGCATGATCGGCACGAACTGTGGGAAGACCGGTTCGGACGCGGCTATCGCTAGTTCTCATGCTTTGGTGAAGTAAAAAAGGGCCGAGTCTGCATTCTGCTTGAATGCTGGCTGGGCCCTTTTGCTTGTTGGGAGGTGAACCCGATAAAGCAAAAATTACTGAGACTGATTTACTGGTAAAGCCGCTTACAGGCGGCAAGTGTTTTGTTTGTAACGCCAGCGGGATTTGGCACGCACCGTGCATTGTTTCGCAGCAAAGGAGCCAACATGCTGGAAACGATCGCGGTGGTTTTGCTGCTGTTGTGGTTGCTAGGCGTGATTACTGCCTACACGGTGGGAGGTTTCATACACGTCCTGTTGGTGATTGCGGTTGTGGTGGTATTGATTCGCGTGATTCAAGGAAGGAGACCGATATGAATTGGGATCGCTTTGCAGGTGAATGGAAACAGGCAAAGGGGATGGCGCGAGCGCATTGGGGCAAGCTCACCGATGATGACATCGAGCACATCGCAGGACACAAGGATCAATTGGTGGGCAAGCTGCAGGAGCGCTACGGCATGGCGAAGGAAGCTGCGGAGCATCAAGCAGAACAGTGGTGGGGAAAGATGGAACGCGCGCTGGCAAAGAGATAGGCTTCGTGAGGCAAGCCTACCGTGCTGCAGCGAGTTGTTCGGCTTCCAGTTGGCGAACCGACTTTCCCGCGACCAGGCCGAAGAGCAAGTGCGCATACAGCACCACTTCACGCCAGCGGCGGAGATAGACGCGGGCAGTGCGCAAAGAGAAGAGCTTGCCCAGCGGCAGCACTTCGTACTCATAGGCCGCGAGCAGGGAATTGAAGCGCGTGAGGTAGCGGGCGTCTGCCTGGGTGGTCTTGTAAGCCACGCGCTTGCTGATGCCGATGTGGCTGAACATGTTCAGGGCCATGGCGCGGCGCAGGATCAGCCCTCCGGTTTCAAAGACGATGGAGTTGGCCGGAATGTCCGCGGTAACCTGCACGGTTTCGCCGGTGAAGAGATCCACTTTGAAGTAGTCGGCTTGATTACCGTATTTGGCCGCAAACACGATGGGCTTGTTTTTCAATGATCGGCGGAGAAACCAGGGCACGGCTTTGCGAAAGCGCGCAAAGTATTTGGCCACTTCCTCGGCCCGTAGGCGGGTGCGGTCTTCCTGGGCATAAAACGTTTCCAGCTTGGTCTGGTTTTGCTCCAGATACTGGGCGAGATGTGCCGGGCGCTGAGTAAACCAGTCCTGGGCGGCAATGGAGAATCCATTGGCCGAATCCCAGGAATCGCCGCTGACCATGATTTTCAGATCGAAGGGCGCTTTTGTGTTGGGGGACGCGGCTTGCTTGGAGGCAATGTACTGCTGCACGCGGATGGGCGTTTCCACGGTGGTGTTCAGATGGAAAACATCCTTGTGCAGGAAGCAGTGATTGCTGGCGAACGGGATGGCGTATTGGGGCCGCACGGTGTTCATGAAGTCGACGAAGGACTGGGCGTAGAGGCTGGGATCTTCATAGGCGGGCGTGCGGGCGTCTGTGTATTGGTAACAAATACGATCGTTCGCGGAGCTGTGACTGCGGAAAGCGAAATCAAATTGCTTGTGCTGGTTCAGAATCTGACGTAGCGGTGCGCCCATGAACTTGGCGTCGTTGGCGTTGAGAAGGGAAACGCCTTCGGCTTCGATGACGACAGCGCTATCGCCCCATGGAGAGAACTGATACGAGGTGAGTTTGAAGTCCTGATGGACTGAGTAAGATTTTCCGTGCGGGACTTCGATGATGTTGGTGAAGCCCATCGCCTTCAGGTCGCGCCAGGTGCGGGCGGAGCGTTCCAGCGGAATGATGATGGGTGTCTGTTTGGAGAATTTGCGCAAGGTGGCGCCGTGGAAATGATCCCAGTGCACGTGGGTGATGTAGATGGCATCGGGCTGGAGATCCTGGATCAATTCCTTTTTCACCGGCGGATAGTTCCACCAGGAGCGCCAATAGCAACTGCCCAGCAGCCAAGGATCGGTGAGCAGAGTCTTGCCGCCGCTGCGAACCAGGAGAGAGGCGTGGGAAAGGACTTGGAAGAACATAGTGATTTGTAGTTGCTGCTTACGGCGCTCCCTTACGGTCGCAGCTTTGTGCCAGGTTTTGGAGCTTGGATATGCATCCCTGCTGGGCCTGGGCGCCCTGCCTAAGCGACGGAGGAAACTTGGTGTTCCAAATACCACTGATAGGTTGCGCGAATGCCGTCGGCCAATGGAATGGATGGCCGCCAGCCAGTAGACTGCAGGCGGGAGACATCCAATAGCTTGCGCGGAGTGCCATCGGGTTTGCTGGAGTCGAAGACAATCTCGCCGTCAAAGCCCACGGTGGCGCCGATCAAATCCGCGAGTTCTCGAATCGTCACGTCGCTGCCGGTGCCTACGTTGACGATGCGTTCGTCGTCCCAGTGCTGCATAAGATGGACCGCGGCGGAGGCGAGGTCGTCCACATGCAGAAATTCGCGGCGCGGGGTGCCGGAACCCCAGACGGAAACCTGCGATTGGCCATTGATTTTGGCTTCGTGAAACTTGCGCATCAGCGCGGGCAGCACGTGTGAGCTTTGCAGATCGAAGTTATCGCCGGGGCCGTAGAGGTTGGTGGGCATTAAACAAATGCCGTTGAAATTGTATTGGCGCCGGAATGCCTGAATCAGCTTGATGCCGGCAATTTTGGCGATGGCGTACCACTCATTGGTGGGCTCCAGCGGACCGGTGAGCAGGGCGTCTTCGGTCATCGGCTGCGGCGCGAACTTGGGATAGATGCAAGACGAGCCAAGGAACACCAGCTTCTTTGCGCCATGGTCGAGCGCCGACTTCAGGATGTTGGTTTGCATGGCCAGGTTGTCGTAAATGAAGTCCGCCGGATAGCTGGAGTTGGCTAAAATACCGCCGACTTTGGCGGCGCAGAGGAAGACGAACTCCGGACGCTCGGCCTTAAAGAAGTTGTCGACGGCCGCCTGATTGCGGAGGTCGAGTTCCTTGGACGTGCGCAGCAGCAGGCGTGAAAAGCCCTGCTGCTGCAATTGACGCACGACGCCGGAGCCCACCAGGCCCCGGTGTCCGGCGACAAAGACGGCAGAATCGTTGTGCATGGTCATCGTTTTAGGCGTAGGCATGTTCGACCTGAGGGACGCCGTGGCCGTGATCCACCAGGAAGCGTTCGCGCTTGGCCAGATCCAAATCGTGCTGGATCATGCGATGGACCAGAGTGGGGAAGTCGACCTTACATTTCCAACCTAATTCGCGTTGGGCTTTGGAGGGATCGCCCAGCAGATAGTCTACTTCAGTGGGACGGCGGTAGCGGGGATCGATTTCCACGTGTTTGCGCCAGTCCATCTCCAGGGCGGCGGCGGCGGTGTCGAGCAATTCCCGCACGGTATGCGACTCACCGGTGGCGACGACGTAATCGCCGGGCTGAACCTGCTGTAGCATCAGCCACATGGCTTCGACGAAATCCGCCGCATGACCCCAGTCGCGCGACGAATCGAGGTTGCCCAGGTAGAGCTTATCTTGGAGGCCAAGTTTAATGCGGGTAAGCGCGCGGGTGATTTTACGGGTGACGAAGGTTTCGCCGCGGCGTTCGGATTCATGATTAAACAAAATGCCGTTGCTGATGAACATCTTGTAGGCTTCGCGGTAGTTGATGGAAAACCAATGGGCGGCCACTTTCGCTACCGCGTACGGACTGCGCGGATAGAACGGAGTGGCTTCGTTTTGCGGGGGCGCGGCTGCGCCGAACATTTCCGATGAGCCCGCCTGATACAGCCGGATCTGTTTGCCCTGCGCGTCACAGGCGCAGCGTACCGCTTCCAGCATACGAAGCGCGCCCATGGCGACGGCGTCGGCGGTGTATTCGGGTTGATCGAAAGAAACGCGAACGTGGGATTGCGCGGCCAGGTTGTAAACTTCGTCGGGCTGAATATCGTCCAGCATTTTGCGCAGGCCGCCGCCATCGGTGACGTCGCCGTAGTGCAACAGCAGGCGGGCGCTGCGTTCATGCGGATCCGTGTAGATGGAATCGAGCCGAGCTGTGTTGAAAGTGGAAGCACGACGGACTACGCCGTGCACGAGGTAGCCTTTGCTGAGCAGGAATTCCGCTAAATACGATCCGTCCTGTCCGGTGATTCCAGTAATGAGCGCAACTTTGTTTTGGGTGGGGTTTTGGGTGGGGTTTTGGGTGTGGGTAGTGTTTTGTGGGTTGGGCATGTTTTTCCAGTATTAGAGTAAAATCGTGTAATTTCCCGTGATTATCGCTTTGTGTCGACCCAGGGTAGACGGAGCAGATCTCGCAAAGGAGCCCGCCGAGCGGAGTCAACAGCATCAAGCAGAGGTTGATTGGGCGTTTGGCCGGGCAAGTAGTCTGCCCGTAGTTCCCATAAGGTCCAGCCGCCCAGGGAGTGGCCGCGGGCGAAAGCAACTTTTTCGGTAACCGATTCGGCGTCGTCGTAAGTAATGAATTGGGTGGTGTGGTCCGCGTTAGCGGGAATGCTGAGATAGGGCACGCGGGCTTGTAGATCGCGGTGGAAAGTTGTGGCCGGCAAGAGCATCCCCGGAGGCAGCAGGCCCTGCGCCACCAGCGCCTGGTAATAAGTCTGCGTGAGTTTGGGCTCACGGTCCCAATGTTGGCCGGGCCCGCTGACCGAACTGTCGCTCCAAACATAACCGAAGAACGGAATGCCGATGTTGATTTTGTTAGGCGGCACGCCTTTATCGGTAAATTTCCAAACCGCGGAGTCGACGGAAAATACCGTAGCATCTGGCGAAAACAAGGCCGCGTTGTGCCATGAATAGGGATTCCAGGTGCCGGTGAGATCGTAGGTCATCACGGTTAAGCGATCGAGATCACCGATGACGGTGCCCCAGAACGCGGAGTCCGTGACGATGGCGTCGGCGGACAGGATGCGCGCTCCTAAGCGGCTACGCAGCGCGGAAAGCAGCCGCTTCATGCCGGGTCCGTTGCCGGAGGGCTGAAATGGCTCCCAATCGATGTCGAGACCGTCGAAGCCATAGGTATTGACGGCGCGGAGCAGGTTGTCGGCGAGCGCATTCAAATTTGTGTTGGTTGCGGTGTTCAGGCTGGATGTGTCGCCGGTCCAATAGGGTTGCGCCACGGCCGGCAAGGCTTTCACGCCGTGCGCGTGGGCCTGTGCCACCAGTGCAGGAGCGTCGATGGCGACGCGTTGTAGATCCAAGTCCAGCGTTCCATCGGCGCGGACGATGGCCCATGCATGGGCAATATGGGTCAGCGCGCTCCAGTGAATTTCGGTAATGGGCAAGGGTTGCTTTCCCCAAGGCGTCCAGAAGCCCAGGCTCCATTGCAGGCTTGGGGGGCCAGTCCGGTTCGGCGCGCCGCAAAGTTGCGTCGTGGTGAGCGCAAGCATCAGGCTGATGCCCAATCGGCGTCCCCAGCCATTTCGAGTTGTAGAGTAAGGCGACATGCTTATCCGGCGGCGGAATTTTCGAAAGGTGGTTCGAAAGGCGGTTCGGTGGCTGGGCGGCGTGTGGTGGGAACCCGAAAGGGCGCAGGCTTACGTGTGCTGACCACCAATGTGGAGGCGCGCAGTGCCTCGGCCTTCGCCTCCAGCGTTTGTTTCAAAACGTCGGTAAGTTGGACAGGGATCCCGTTGAGCACGCCATCGCAGGAACCGGTGCGGACCAAGGTAAGATAGCCCAATCCGGAGAGCGGCACGGTCACGTTCCAGGCGTCGCTGTCCAGATGGTTGCGGCCCTGTTCCCAGAAAAAGCGTTCGCCCAATTTCATGGCGCTGCAGGCAAAGCCGAATTCATCACCGGCAGCAACCAGAACGCCCCAACATTCGTCCGGGGTTTCAGCCTGGCGCAGTTTGGCCGCATAGTCCAAAAGCGCAATGCGCATTTTCATATCGGAACGGAAGTTCCAGTGGCGGATGCTGTTGGCCAGGGCGTGAAACTCGGTGTAACGCAGCTTCACGATGAACAAAGCCAGCGTCACGGCGAGCACGGCGCAAGCTGCCGTTGCCACCTGCACCTGGGCAAAGGTTAAGATGCCAGCGGCGATGCCACCGAGCGCGGCCACGGCCCACATCAGCCGCACGGTATTGCGCGACGAGTATCCAACCCGTAACAGGCGATGGTGCACGTGGCCCTGGTCCGCGCCAAAGATGGGCTTCGATGCCAGGAAGCGGCGGACAATGGCCAGCGACATATCGAGCAAGGGAACGATGAAGGCAATGATGGGCGCGAAGGTGCCCAGTAAACGGGTGGAGTCGTTGGCCCATCGAATGCCCAATATGCCCAATAGAAAGCCGACGGTGAGGCTGCCGGAATCGCCTAGAAAGATGGAGGCGGGAGTCCAGTTAAAGATCAGGAAGGCGGCCAGCGCAGCGGCGAGCGGAAGGGCGAGCAGGACCAATCCAGTATCGCCACAAAGTAACGCGCCAACGGCGGCGGCAAGCGCTCCAATCATGCCCACGCCGCCTGCCAATCCGTCCACACCGTCCACCAGGTTAAGAGCATTCATGCAAATTAACAGCCACAGCATGGTGACAGGCACGCCAATGTAAGGATGAAGCGGCTTGCCCGCGAAGGAATGCAATTGCAGGCCTGCCCCACAGGCGAAAGCGGCGGCGACGACTTGCCCCGCTAGCTTTTGCTTTGCGTTCAGACCGATGACATCGTCCAGCAGACCGGTGATGAAAGCGAAGAAAGCAACTGGAATCGATAGCCAAGCGAAAAGGAACGCGGGGTGAAGCTGGAAACCGAGGTAAGGGGCCGCCAAAAAAATGAGTGCCGCCGAACCGGTATAGCCCAACATCACCGAAACGCCGCCGATGCGGGGGACGCGGTGCAGGTGGAACTTGCGATGCTGGTCCGGTTCGTCAAACCAATTCAGGTGCGCGGCCAGCATGCGCACCAAGGGCGTGAAGATCAGGCAAAGCAGGAAGGCTGCGAGGCTGGTATAGAGGGCGGTGGTCACTGGACTTTTCTCCGTAAGTCAGTTGTCGAAAGGAGACCAGTTCTGCTTGGACTAGTCGGACGCTGCGGCCGCTGGTGCGAACTCTGCCGCGGATGAGCGCTGCTGGGAAGTCATCCGATGGGCATGCGAATGGATGGAAGCGTCATTTGACGCCGGATTTACAGAAAGACCGCGGAAAGGAGGCCAATGCGCCAGGCGCTGGGCAAAATGCGGGAGATCAAACTGCGACGCAATTTCCAGGGAGATTTTGCCGGCGTCCGGCAGAGCCAGCGCGCGCTCCATTGCATCGCAGTATTGCCGCGGTTCGCGATCATTCACGACGAAGCCATTGCCATTGGGCTGAATCAATTCATCGGTACCGCTGACGGCGGTGGACACCAGCGGCTTGCCGCAGGCCATGGCTTCAATCATGGAAGTGCACCAGCCCTCGGCGAAGGAACCGAAGAGGATCAGATCGGCCGCATTCAAGTAGTCGGCCACCTTCGATTGCGGAAGAAATCCGGTGATCCTGACGTGGCCAGCAACATTGCGAAGTTTGGCGTGCTCCAGCAGAGCCTCGCGATCCTCGCCGTCACCGGCGAAGATCAAGTGCGCGCTGGGGTGTTTCTGCGCAAAGTGCGCAAAGGCGTCGATCAATAATTCCCAACCCTTGAAGCGGCCAATTCGTCCAGCGTTCACAAACACGGTGCTTTCCTGCGGGATGTCCAACTGGCGGCGGAGGGCTGCTGCGTCGGCGGGATGGAACAGATCCGTATTGAAGCTGGTAGGCAGTTGCACCACTCGCTGTGCCGACAAGCGGCCGTTGCTGCGCGCGATCATACGGGCGATGGCGGCTTGGTCGCCGGTGGCGAAGATCATGTCGGCACGATCGAGAGCCGAAAACAAGCGCTTTTCATACACTGCGGCCAAATGCTTGCCGTACCAATAGCGCGAAAGGCTGAGCGGGTTTTCCACGCCCGGAAAATCGAAGCAAAGGCTATCCCATTCCCAATCCGCCACCGCCAACAGCACTTCCTGTCCTTGAATGAATACATTGCGGCAACCTTTCTCCAGAATCTGCTGGCGGTAGCGGCGCAGGGCGCGGAAGAAAGTTACGCGCACCGGCACCAGGGGCTTGGCGGCGGCGGGCTGGCGCCGGCACACGGAAAGAAACCAGTAGGCAACGCCGTCGATGGTCTTCTCAATCCACTGGCCGATGGGTTCGTCCCCCTTCGACATACCCACCAGCGCAAGGCGCGGGCCGTAGAGTTTCATCAGGCACCGAACCATCGTGAGCTGGCCGCCGACCGGAAAAGTCTCGAAGTCGGAACCTTCGATGAGCAAGACGTCAGGCATGCATGCCCTTCGCTTTCGCTGCTTTTACCGGAGAACTGGCCGGAGAGCTAAGCGGCAGTTCTCCCCGGTTTGAATGAACCGGCCGGCCAAGTGCAGCGCTTACGCGTTGACCGGCCACCGCGGCCAGGAATGTGAAGCTATCCAGATTGCGGCGCCACAAACGTGCAGGTTCCTGAAACAGGCGATAGGCCCACTCCAGCCCGATGCGGCGCACGGGGGCAGGGCACCAGGGAATTTGCCCGGAATGAAAATCGAATGCGGCGCCGACACCGATGACGGAACTGCACTGCAGCGCGCTGCGGTTGCGCTCAATCCATTTTTCCTGTTTGGGGGCACCCAGGCCAACCCACAAAATATCGGCTTGCGCAAGATTGATTTGCTCGAGGACTGCGGCGTCTTCTTCCGAAGGGGCCTGGCGGAAGGGCGGAGTGTGCGTGCCCGCCACCAGCAAACCGGGGAATTTGACCTGTAGATTCTGCGCCAGCGTTTGCGCCACGCCTTCGCCGCCGCCGTAGAAAAAGTGGCGCAGGCCGTGGGCGCGGCCGTGGCCGCATAAATACAACATGAGTTCCGGACCAGAAACGCGGCCGTAATGAGGATAGGAGAGCATGCGCGCGCCCAACACAATTCCGATGCCGTCAGGAAGCGTCAGGCCGGAGTTGGAAATGGCGCTGCGCATTTCCGGATCGCGCCGGCACAACAGAACCGAGTGCGGATTCACCAAAGAGATCGAGTGGCGGGCGGCCCGGCTTCTCCATTCGAGAACTGACTGGAGGACGGTTTCGGGCGTCACCAGGTGGAAGTCGACTCCAGCAATCGGGAAAGGGCGTCTTTCGGCGATTTCGTCGTCGGCAAAGGCACCCACTTCCCCAACCGGCAGAATGGGTTGGGCAAGTGCGGCATTTGCGGTGCGCGGAATAGCGGAGACGGGCGAGGCAGTGAGACTACTGTCTGTATCGATCATAAATGGGCTCCACGGCGGGGCTGATCTGCGAATTGTGGTAAAAAAATTAGCGCTGGTTGCGCTTGATTCTCTGCTAGATTAGCCGGAGAAAATTGCAGCTTGCTGAATCCTGGATTTGGGTTTCTGGATTTGGGTAATGAAAAGTGAATCTCGCCACGCGGCTTTTAGAATGCACTTAACTTTTTTGTGGCGCTGTGGTTTATGGCGCTGTGGTTTCGAATGAGTCAGTCGCAGTCTGCCCTACCGCGTTTTGATTTACAGCGGTTTGATTTAAAATTGTCACCGGCATTGTCACCGGCAAGGATAATTCCACTCCTGGCTTGCGGCGCAGCAGACTATTTAAAGTGGCGACAGCGGGGCCCCAAACTCCGGTTATGCGGCAAACGGCTTCCGGAAAGGTAATCCCATCGGGGATACAAACCCGTGGCAAACGAAGCGGATTGCTTCCCAGGTTGATAAAAGCGGATTCGGTGGTGGCCGCCAGTTGATAGCCACAAAAGCGCAGAGAGTGATCCGCGCGCGCCTCCACCGCACCGCCCGGGAATGCAAAAGAGCGAACGGTTTGGCCGAGAGCGGCCTCCAAAGTTTTCTTGCACTGGGAAATTTCGAAATGAAGGTCGGGATCGCCGAAGTTGGTCACCAAGGGATGGGTGACAGTATGGCCGCCAAAGGCGATTTCGGGAATGCTTGCCGCCGCGCGAAGTTGTTCCATGGTCATGGCCTCGCGCACGGCGCGGAAACTTGACATGGCTGGCTTAACGGGGCCGTTTCGGTTCCCGTAGTTCGGATCGTGGAGCCAGGGAAATAGGCCCTCACCTTCCACGATTCCCGAGGGTACAAAGAGAGTAACGGGAACGTGGAATTGGGAGGCCACCGGGATTACATTGTCGCTCCACTCGCGATAGGCGTCGTCGAGGGACAACCACACTGGCTTTGCGGGCGGCTGTTTCGACCCATTCAAAATGGCTATGAGCTCAGGTTCGGAAACCACTTGATAGCCATGCTGCCGCAGCCATTCGAGCGTGCGTTGAAACAGGCGTTTGGGTGGGTTATGAAAATAGAGCGACGTGATGGAACCCCGCTGTTGCAGGCGAGCCAGGGCGCGGCTACTCCTGCCACTGGCAATCAGCATCAGCGCGAACGCGCCGCACAACACATGCCGCAGTGCCACCAGCATTTTATGCAGCGTGCTCTCCTGCGATACGGGCTGCTCCAGGCAGGCGCGGAAAAATTCGGCGATCTGTTTCTGGTGAACTGCCGGATGCAAGCGCCGCTGGGCAATTCTTTGGCCCCTGACGCCTACCGCTTCGGCTTGTTCGGGATGCTGCAGAATGTCAATCATCTGCCTGGCGAAATCTTGGTCGTCCCCCGGTTCCGCCAGGTAGGCATCCTGTTTGTGTACCAGCAAGTCGCAGACATCGCCGACGCGGCAGGAAATCACCGGACGCCCCGAGGCAAGATACTCACCCAGTTTATTTGGCATGCGCGTACGCGAACGGTCATCGTTCCAAAGCGGGGCCAGCAGGGCACGTGCGGAAAGATATTCGGCTTTCACCTGATCGGCGTCGATGAAGCCCGTAAAGACGATGTCGTTCTGATCCACGCCAAGTTGAGTGGCGTAGGCTTTGATGGATGCTTCACTCGCCGCGTGCGGGCCGATAATCTTCGCCTGGCAAATAAACCCTTTTTGCTTGGCCGCCGCCATGGCGCGCACGACGTAGCGAACATCCTTGATCCATCCGCTACCGCCGGACCAAACGAAAAAGGGAGAAGGCTTGGGTTGCGGGGTGGAGAGATCGGCGGCGAACTGCGTGGTGTCCACCAAGGCCGGCACGCGAAGGACCAACAGATCGCCATTCACGCGTTGGGCGGCGTTGCTCACACGTTGTTCTAAAAGTTTCGAGATCACCAGCACGCCCCGTGCGTGCTGGAACATTTGCACGCGATGTTGCCAGTTCGAGAAACGGCTGTTGCCGGGTTCCGCGGGGAGCCACTCGCACAGCTCCTGCACGGTTGCGAAGCCCAGCCAGCGGCATAGCAGGATCACATAACCATGCAGCAGGCCACCCATGAAATAGATCCACACGGCTGTATGCCCCCGTTGGGGACGCAACGAAACCATCTTCCAGGTGAGATTCCAGATGGCGGTCAAGTACACCAGCGCGCGCAGGAAAGGATTTGCCGGCCGCCGAACCTGTGTCAGGTACTCAAACGGAATCTCGTCGTGAATGCCGGCGGCTTGTGTATCCAGCGCATACGGACTAGGCCCGCAATGCAATAGCCGGAAATCATAACCCTGGGACTGCAGCGCTTTTCCAACAGCGGTGATGCGGGCAGCGGAAGCGATGCCGTTGGGATATCCCAAACCGCCACAAATACAGATTGCGTTCAAGGCCTTCATGTTCAGTTGTCCCCCAGCGGATCCCATTTGTTCGGCGAGGGGATGGCCGTGATTGGAGCAGATGGTCTTGGTGTGTAACGGTGCGGGTAGCCACCGGGCAAAGCGCTTGTAGCAGCAGCGCGCGCCGCCGCTGTATTCGCGGACCGGTCGTGCAGCAGCCGGTGGCAGCGCCCGGCCCACAGTGCGACCAGAAAACTGGGCAAAGCCAATGAGGGCCCGCTGAAAGTGCTGAGCCCGGCCAGGGTCAGTCCCCAAAAGATCACCATGCAGATAGACGCCACGTCAGAGGACTGGCCCTGACGCAGATAGCTGATGATGTGGCGTGAGAGCGGAATGGCCGGCCAAACTTGCGTGGCAAAATATGTCAGCAGCAGCGGCACCCCGCCCAGGAACAACATCCACAGATATCCATTGTCGATGAACTGGTAGTCGCCAACGTCGGTCCAATACCAGGTGCCGTTGGGTCCACGGCCCAGCAACATCTCTGCTGGCTTTACGTCCGCGAAGAAATCGACGTACTGGCCGGAACGGGTGTCATCGCCCATGCGCTCCGCCAGTTTCCCCACGGCGCTCTCGGAGTCCGCCATACGTGAGGCAATCCGGTTTATCGCCAACACTCCGCCGACTGCCAGCACGGCCAGCAGAAACGCGCTCTTCAACCAGCCTTGATGGCCAATGCGCAGGCAGGTCCAGGCGGCGCCCAGCAGCAGCGTGAGCAAAGTCCAACTGCGCGACTGACTGACGATGGCGACCGGAACCATCACCAGATAAGGGACCACCCGGAAGATGAGCGCAATGCCGCTCAGATGCGCGCCAGCAAGCAGTGACCATCCCACCACCCACATCATCAACAAGGCGTACGCGGTATGGATGGACAAGCCAAAAGAATAGTCGGGAACCGGCGCGGTTAACAGCATTCGTACGGCAAACAGCGCGGTGAAAAGAGCTAGCCACGGCACCACTTTTTCTATCGTCCGATGCACGCTGGTAAGAGCGCCGCAGAAAGTAAAAATTAACATCAGCCAAACGAAGGGCCCGGTGGCGCCCAGAATCAGTGAAGAAAGAATTTGGCGCGGCGCATAGGCTACCGCAGCCCAAATCACAGCACTCAAAAACAGGCCCGCCATGGCCAGCCGCGCGCTGATTTTCAGGAACAAACCCGCGCCGTTCAGCACAGCCAGGAAGCCGGAAATCAGTCCCAGAAGAATGGATCCGGCATGAGTCACGTAATAGACCATCGATTTGGGAGCCGCCAGATCGATGATGCCGTCCACGGCGCCTTCGGCGAGCGCGATTTCGGCGATCCAGGCCAAGACGAGAGTGGCCGTAACCAGGAAGCCGATGTCGTCAAACGGCAACCGCCGAAGCGAATTGGCTGCATGGCTCATGCGGAGGTTCGGGTTGCCGGTTACCTGTCTGCCAGTCAAAGCGACGCCTCCGGCAGCGGAGTAGTGGAAACCAGATTCGCGGAGAAGTTTGCTTGCAGTTGGCGATAGACCACGGCCAACAGCAGCGCGCCCGCCAGACTATAGCTGATCAACCAGGCCAACATTACGCCGCGGGCGTCCGCAGCCAAACCGAATACGCAGAGCCCCAAGAGTAAGACTGTGCGCAGAATATCAATGCCCAACATCTGGGAGGGCTTGCCGATGGCCCACAAGGCAGATCCGCCGATGGTGTAGAAGCCGCCGGCAACCGCGCTGGCCGCGGCCAGCGGCAACACGTTGGCACCCCGGGCGAATGCCGGGCCATAGGCGGACATCAGTCCGGGCGCGATGAAAGCCACCAGCGCGGCGGCGGTCCCGGTGATGGCCGCGTTGCCGCCCAAAGCCGCCGCCACAATCCGGCGGCAAGCGGCGTGGTCCCCGGCCGCGCGGCGTTCGGAGAGCATGGGCAAAATGACTTGAAACAGAACTTGCGGCAGAAACACCAGCGCAATGCGGAATTTATCGGCGGCGTTGTAGAGTCCAACTTGCGTGACGCCTTCACTGTGCTTGGACATCAGTACATAAACCACCCAAGTAGAACCTGACAGCAGCCACGACCCTGCCCACAGGGATGCTGAGGTGCCGTACACGCCTTTTTCAGACGTGCGTCCATAGTGCAGCGGCACAGCCACGGCGGCGCACTCTTTTCGCAATACCATTTGACCGGCGGCGAAGACCAGCAGGCTCACTAGGCCCAACCCAGCGATAGCTCCCACCAAACCTGCTTGATGCGCCCCAAGATAGACCACCGGAAGAAGCAGCAAGCCACGTAGCCACTGCAGCCGCGCCGTCGCGGAGAAAGCTTCAATGCCCGCGAGCGCGCCCAGTTGCACGCGGTTTAACATATCGAAAATCAAAATGGCACCTGCGGCAGCGAACTCTCGCGTACCCAAGGCGGAACTGGAAAGAGTGAGGAAACGTTGGGCCCCAAACAAGACGAATGCGGAAAGCACCGCAAGCGCCGCCGTGATCAGCAAAGCCCAGCCAATAAAGCGTCCCGCGCGCGGTGGATCGGTTTTGCTCCAGGCGCTGGTAAATTTAGTAGTGGTGAGGCTGAGCCCCGCTTCGCCGAAATTTCCGAACATCACGATGGTGGCCTGCAGCAGCGCCAGATTTCCAAAGCCTTCCAGGCCAAGTATTCGCCCCAGCAAAATCGACGACCCCATGGACGAGGCCTGCGAAAACCCGGAGCCCAGCATGGCCCACATGGTATTCCGCGCCAAGCGGCCGCGCAGAGAACGGGCTTTGGGCGGGCCAGCCGGTTGGTGAACTGGTGGGTTGAGGGTCGGAGTCATCGGGTGAAGGACGTCAGAATCAAATCAATAGTCATCAGAATCAAATCAATATTCAATGGCTGTCGACTGCCACTGATTCAAAATTGTCCCCAGCACCGGCGTACCGTCCATGTCGAACCGGCGGGCGGTGGCCAAAGCCGTGTATTGATCGGTACTGTTGGCGCGCAGGACCAAAATCACGCCGTCGGTATGCGCGGCAAGAATTCTGGCATCGGCAAAGGGCAACGCCGCGGCAGAATCCAGCAAAACAAAATCGAACTGGCTTCGCAGGCTGGCGACCACTTCTTCGAGGCGCCCGGAAGCTGAGCCAAAGTGCGCCGTTTCTTTCGGCGCCTGCCCGGCCGGCATGACGGAGAGATTGGGAATGGCCGAGGCTTGTACCAATTCGGTGGCATGTCCGAAGCCCGGCGCCTGGTCCGGTTCGCCGGCGATGAAATCGCAAACACCGCGATGGTTGGATACGCGAAAGATATCATGCAGGCGTGGCCGCCGCAAATCGCAATCGACGATCACAACCCGCTTTCCCGATTGCGCCAGGGCAATGGCCAGATTGCTGGAAACCGTGGTTTTCCCATCACCCGGCATGGGGCTGGTGATCACCAACGTGCGCAGCGGATCGCCGTTAGGCAGCCGTTTGGACAAAATGGAAAACAGCGCCGCGCGGAAGGATTCGGAAATATCGGAAGCTTCCTGTTCGTAGCTGACGCGGGCAATGTCCGCCGAACGTTTGGCCTCACTCAGGTTCGATTCGCCGCCAGGTTGTCCCGCTGGCCGGCCGATTGCCTGCAATCCCAACCAGGTGAAGGCTCTGCCTGGGGCGGCGGGTATGGCACCCAATTCCGGCAGACTGAGGATCGACTCCGATTGCCCCGGCATGCGCAGTTGTCCGGTATTGCGTTCCTGCATGGCAACGATACAAATACCCAGCAGCCCAAACAGAGATGTGCCCAACAGGCAGTTGGCCAAAACGTCGGGCTTGAACGGAATGGAGGGCGGCTGGGCGATGCTCAATAGCTTCCCGTTTGCCGGCCGGACGGCCATGGCCATCCGCGCCTGCGCCACTTGCCGCAGCATGGCATCGTAAACCTGCCGGGCCGTTTCCACGCGTTGGCGCAAGGTTTCGTAATGCACCAGTTTGGTGGAGCTCTGCGTGGCCAGTTCGGTTTGGCGGGCATTGGCGGCGGCCAGCGCCTGCTCCCGTTGATTGGCGGCGGAGTACTCAGAACCCAATCGTCCGCGCAACTTCGCCGTCTGCTGTGCCAAAGCTGCTTCGATTTGCGTGATTTGAGCCTTTAAACTCACGATCTTTGGATTCTCAGCCGTGTAGAGGACATCACGGTCCGCCAGTTCGCGCTTCAACTCGGCCAGCTTCACCTCGTATTGCCGGATGACCTCGTTGTCCAGGTTGACGCCTTGCGTGTCGGTGGCGTCCTCACGGTAGGTGGATTCTTTGGCGATGCGGTCGGCCTCGGCTCGGGCGAGTTCAGACTGCAACAGATGCAGGCGGTCTTCTTCCAGATTCTCGTGGCCCGGCGTCAGACCGATGCCGGCTCTTGAAACATAACTGGCCAGCGCTGTTTCGGCGGCATCCAGATCCGACTTGTGCTCGTTCAACTGCGGCTGCAGCCATTGTTGAATTTGCCGGGCGCCATCAAAGCGGCTGTCGCGCGATTGCTGAATGTAGACTTGCGAAATGGCGTTCACCATGTCCGCCGCCGATTGCGGGGAGGTGGATTCAAACGTCAAGCGGATGACGCGGCTCTTCTTGCGGATCTCCACGGTCAGCCGTTTCAGGACTGCCTCCACACGAACATCGTCCTGGGCCGCAGAACCCAACCCAGCGCTAGTGGAAGGCAGGCGAAGCAGACTGCGGACCTTCTGCGTCAGGCCCGCGACAGGGAGTGGTTCCGGGTGCTCCATTTTCTGCAGGGCCTGTTTCATCAACTGCGGCTGCTGCAGGATTTCCGCCTGAGTTTGGATGTAGGAATCCTCGGATACGATCGTTGGATTCGAGGTGGGGTTGATGCCGCGCAGGTTCAGGAAGTCCTCATTGGGAGGCTGGACTTCCAGAAACGTTTCGCCTCGATAAGTGCGCGGCTGAAACCGGCTATAGGCCAAGGCCAATAGCAAACCGGTAAGCGCGGCAACCAGGATGGTTAACTTCCGCCGATAAAGCAGCGCTGCAAAATCGGACAGGGCCATGTACTCGGAAGCAAATTCGCCCGCAGCGCCAGCCGTGTGCAGCGGGGCAGCGGAATTCGCAACGGAGTAGCTGGCGCTAGATGCAGTCTGCGCGACGCTGGCCGAGTTCATCAACACGTCTGCCGACAGCGCCGCCGAAGAATGTGCCGCCGAAGGCGAGGAAGGATGCAACGAAGAAGAAGGATGCAACGAAGAAGAACGCAAAGAGGAAGTGGGGGACCTAAGCCGTCCGGCGATGGCAAACGGGCGGCCAGCGGGTTTGTTGCCTGGGTTAGCCGATGATTCGGGGTCAAGTGCCCGGGAAGCCGAACGCGAGTGATGATCTTTCGCCATGGCCTGTCCGTTCACGACAACTGGCAAGGTTGTGCTGGAAGGTTTTCGAGGGCGGTCCGACGGGACAGGTAGCTTAAAGACTTTTTTCATAGATCCACGCGACGGTGAATATGATGCGGCTTGGGATTCAGGTTGCGCTTTAGGGGATTCGGAAAATGGTCACACCAATCGCCGTTTGTACGGCGGCTTCAATGGCCCGTACGGCCACCCGTTTTGCGGCGGCGTCCGGAACCCAAAGGATATCATCCGGCACTAGGCCGATGTCTTCTGCTTTCCCTTGCAAAACCTTCTTGAGATCGATGGGAATCTCCTGGCGGCTGGCTCCGCCGGGCCCGCCGGGGGCGGAGGAAAAGCGCAGGATCTTGGCGTTTTGCGGGGAGGCATCGTGTTCCAGCCCCTCCGCCAAAGCCAGAGCTTGCAGGCTTGAAATTTTCAGGCGATCGCTCATCGCAAAACCGCCCGGCTTACGAACGTCACCCATCACGTAAATGGTCTGCGCTTTGGGTACGGTAATCAGATCGTAAGGCTGCACCAAGATGTTGGTGGCGGGCGCGCTGATATCTATGAATTCCTTCAAGCGGATCTCAGCTACGCTATAGCCGCTTGTGGCGTCGGTGGTGACCGCCGGAACTATAGCAGCGGGGAAGGGGAGTGCGTTGGCTTTATTCGGGCGGGCAATCTTTACGTAGGGGCCTGAGTTATCGGCCAATCCTCCTGCCATGGAAAGCACTTCAGCCAAGGTCTTGCGCCCACGCAATTGCAGGACGCCCGGGTTTCGTACCGCGCCCAACACCGAAACCGGCTGGCTACCGAACTCCACCACGTCCACCGAGACCTGGGGGTTACGCACGGTTCTGGCCAGGGTCTTCAACAAGACAGCCCTCAGCTCGCTGATCGTGGCGCCTCCCGCTGCGACGCGGCCCACTACCGGAAGATCGACGAAGCCAGTAGGATCAATGCGATACGGGTCCTTGGCAATCTCCTCCACGCCCATCGCCCAAACTTTGATCTGGTCATCCGGGCCAAGTCGATACTCAGGAGGCAGGCTGGGTTCGCTTTCCGCCGGGGTGCTTCGTACAGAAGCCGCCTGCCCCAACGAAACCTGCCCCAACAGCAACGAAGCGAACATCACAGCGAAGGCCAGACAGGACTGGAACGCTTTATCGGATGGAGAGGACGTCTTCATAGGCAACTGAACTAAGACAGGTCGCGGGATGGGAGCAGGTGGCGCAGCTTGAAGCGGCAAACTCTGGTTGGGCGGAGAATCCAATCCTTAGATTACATTTTGAACCACGGGGCGCACCCAGCTACGATCAATCTCGACGCTGATCGAGCGCTGCAGCAGGCTGATTGACAGTAAGAGCCGGTCAGAGCCTTTGGTTTGCAGCAGGTACCCGCTCACGCCTTTCAGTGAGCCCACTTGAACGGTTACCTGGTCGCCAGTCTGCAAGTATGGCCAAGGTTCGGAACTCTGGCCGGACTCGACTACCCGAATGATGGCGTCAATTTCGCAATCGGGGATGCGGGCGGGTACGTTTCCAAAGCAGACAATACTTTCAACGCCCTCACATTGCAGCAGTTGTACCCGTTGCTCCAGGGTGAAGCCGCAGAACAGATAGCCAGGGAACAGGGCGGATTTCACTTTCTTAATGCGGTCGGAATAAACGCGGGAGGTAATGTAGGTGGGCAGAAAAGGATGAAAACCGCGGCCCTTCAGCGCGCCTTCCACTCGAACTTCGGCACCAGAACGGATTCGGACGGCATACCAAGGCTGGCCGGATGTGGGTAAATGCGAAGGTAGGAGTGGATTTAACCCAAGCTCCGCCATTTTTGTCACATTCACGTGGTCTTTTTGCCTCAATGTTTATCTCTCTCCGACCGGGGTGTGAATCCCCAATCCCATCCGCTGGTA
The DNA here is from genome assembly GCA_025350105.1 of Terriglobia bacterium. GTDB lineage: Bacteria > Acidobacteriota > Terriglobia > Bryobacterales > Bryobacteraceae > Palsa-187. Next base: position 43,707 of record JANXYJ010000136.1, read on the forward strand.
CCGCAACACATTGCTCGAAAATGGAGCCTCCGATTTCCAGGAGCGCGCCCTCCGGAGCTCGCCATAAAACAAGTCACCTCAACCACGCCTGGAAGCAGGGAAAGTCAAACCAAATGAATGGTTTGACTGCACAAAGTGGGTTGAACTTGACTAAGCTTACCTTGCATAGTTTGCACCCGTCAATCCCAGGACTGGCAGTACTTACTGGCTCGGTTTTTTGGGCGGCCTGGAACGTTCCGGCAGGGGAAAGTTGCAATCCGTGATCAAGGGCGAACAAGCCAAAATATAACGACGCTGTGTTTCGGCCATTTCCCCTCAGGCCAACACGCTGTAATATTCGTTACTATACGCGATCTCTCGCCTGATTGAAAGCATTTTTATCCACTATTGTTTGCAACGTGATGGGACGTGCCACGAAGAGCAAAATGTTGCAATTTGTTTTCAATGGTACTAATAGAACTTCTGCGCGGCCAACGTGGTCATTTTGGGGATCATCTTGAAACGTGTTGAGGGCCGCCGCACCAAAAGTGCAAACGGCCCCAGTGGACTACTCCAACCCTTGGGATCTAGTTTCCGCCGGTGTTGAAGCTCCACACCGACCAACCACCGAGACTGGTGCCGTTGTTATCCGCAACCGCACCTGAAACCAATACGATGTAGTTGGTCCAAGTTTCCAGTTTTGGTGTAGGAGTCAAGGTGACGGTTGAACCCGACACGGAGATGGACGCGGGTACCACCAAGCCGTCACCCTCAAAGAATTCCTCCCAGGAAAGGATTTTAATGTTAGAGGAATTGAGTGTCGAGAGCTTCATGGGCCGGTCAAACGTGATGGTTACCTTGCTGTTGGAATTCACATTGTAGGCATTCGAAGACGGCGTTCGGCTGACGATCGCTGGCCGTCCGGCGGGGGCGGTGGTGAAGGTCCAGGATGCGGCGGTGCCGAGAGCGACACCGTTCGGATCTGTGACCGTACCAGACACGGTCACGGTGTAAGTGGTGCCCGCGGCCAGGTTTGCGTTGGGGTTCAGCATGGCGTTTGCTCCAGATACCGTTACGGCACCCGGCACGTTGGATGATGTTCCTGCGGCGCGCAGCGTAAAGGTGGAGGTACTGAAAGTAGATGCTTTCATCGCACGGCTAAAGGTAACTACGACATCGGTAGCGTAGGCGACACCGGCGGCGCCCGGCGCCGGAGTCTGGCTAAGAACGGTGGGCCGCGTTGTGCCGACGAAACGGTTCAGAACGTTGGCGGTGATCGCTTGCACGCGTGCATCGGCGAAGCCGGGGCGGGACAATCCCCAACTCCAGTCCATGCTGGCCGTGGCGAAAACCCAGGCGCCGCTCGGGGCCTGATAAACCGACGAGTTGCCAACGACGGGTGCATTGCCGTTGTTCACGTCGATGGTGGGCGAATTCGAAAGCAGCGTATAGGTGCCAGGATTGGCCAGCGGGCTGGGGAAAGCACTGTTAAAGCCATCGACTTCATAGCCCACGATCAGAGGTATGGCAGTTCCGTTGGCCACCCCGGTACCGGCATAAACCCAATTGTTGGCGTTAGCCACGACATAGCTGGCGGGCGGATCGGCAAAGCCTGCGACGTTTTGCGCGGCGAACATGACGCCGACCAAAGGTTGCTCCGGCAAATTAATAAACGGATCGCTCCATTCAACAGTGGTGGTGGGCCCTTGCACGGGGTCAACGGTTTTGGATTTGTAACAGACCATCACGCGATTGGCGGCGGCCGTGGCCGGGGAAGGCTCAAAACGCACTTGCCAATCCACCGAATCAGCGCTGATGAAAGCCAGGTTGATGCCGGCGTCGCGCGCGGTTTCAACGGCTGTGCGCATGGGCTTCGACCAGTATTCGCTGTGGCCGACGGCGAGTAGCGCTTTATGATTCAGCAGCGCCGCGCCGTTGGCATGCGTATCCACATCGGTGCTGTAGCTGACGTCATAGCCGTTTTGCTCCATCCATTGCACCGTGTACACTTCCCAGCTCAGGAAATCGCCGTCACCGGCATTGGAATAAGGCCGGTCAAATGATACTTTCACCGCGCGCTTCGAACCCGCAGCGGTGGCAGCGCCATTGCTGCTGAAATCGTACAGGCTTTTACCGGTCAGGCTGTCGTTGGGATAGTTGTTGTAGGCTTGGGCCGTGTTCACGCTTTGTTGATAGAGCAGCGCGGAATGGCTGGCATCGTCGCGCACCACGAACGGGACATAATTCTGAAAACCGGCCGCGTTGGTGAGAAAGGCCAGATACACGCCGGTAGTCCAGGTGGTGGGAATCGTGATGCTGGCGCCCGGGCTCCACGCGCAGGCGATCATGCCGGTGGTGGCGTCGGTAGGACAAGCCGGCTGCTGAATCCCGGCATTGGGACCGATATGCTGCATCAAGCGGCCGCCCAGACCCTGGTAGTATCCCATGCGGTAAATATCGATAGTGTAGGTTTGCGCTGGCGTGACCGTGGCGTAAAAAGTGATGGAGCCGCCTTTATTGACGCTGGTGGCCGAGGCGTACCCCTTGATCTGCTTGTTCACGTCATCGGCCCGGAAAAAGCCCGGCAGCTGCAGCATCCAGCGATTGGTTCCCGGCTGTTGGTTCTCAAGAACAATAGGATTACTGGTCTGGGCGGAGCCCGTGACGGACAAGAAACATAGCAGCAAAATGATCGCGATATGTCGCGCTTTGAATAGCATGGAAATCCTCCGGTGAATAGTCGTTTCGATTTGGTCACGGCAAGCGTAACATTGCGGGCGGAGGCTACAACTGAGCTGTTGGGTCTGGTAATTACTACCAATTAGAAAGCGTGCGCCGTGGGGCGGGAGATCTACATCCTTAGTACCTTAGATTTAAGGCCCCGGAATAAGGCCTATTCAGGGTTAGAGATGGAGTGAGGGGATATAGACAGATTCTGCAGCCAATCAATATTCTGAATAGGATCAATCCAAAATAAAATACCCAAAAAAGTTTAACCCAAAATAGTTCAACCCACAATAGTTCAACAACGATGGGCGTGACGATTTCTATGGCCCCGTGGTGAAGGTCCAAGTGACTGCCGTGCCCAGCGGTACTCCATTGCTGTCGGTTACCGTCCCCGCCACTGTTGCTGTATAAGTTGTTTGGGCGGCGAGCGTAGCGGACGGCGTCAGCGTCGCGGTGGCACCCGATGCCGAAACCGTTGCCGTTACGTTGGTTCCCGCGGCAGTCGTCGTTAGTGTAAATGTAGTCGGAGTGAAACTGGCCGCTTGCATGGCCCGGTTGAAGGAAAGCGTCACGTTGGTGGTCCGGGCAACAGAAGTTGCTCCGGATGCCGGTGTGCGGCTAAGAACGATGGGTGCTGGAACGGAACTAGCAAACCGATCCAGAATGTTTTTGGTCACCAACTGAATGCGCGAGTCGACAAACCCCGGATTTGATAGACCCCAGCCCCAATCCATCGTTCCGGAGGCGAACACCCATGCTCCACTAGGCGCCTGATAAACCGAGGAGTTCCCGAAGGTTGCCGTATTGCCGTTGTACACATCCACCGTTGGCGAATTGGACAACAGCGTATAGGTGCCGGGAATGGCCACTGGTGCAGGAAAGGCGCTGTAGTATTGATCCACTTCATAGCCCACGACCAGAGGAACGGTGGATCCAGTGGTCAATCCGGTGCCTGCATAAACCCAATTGTTGCCGTTGGTCACCACTAAGGTGGCCGGCGGATCGCCGTAATTCGCGATGTTTTGTGCCGCGAACATGACGCCAACCAGCGTCTGTTCCGGCAGGTTCACCGGTGCATCCTTCCACTCCACGGTGGTGGTGGGGCCTTGCACTGGATCAGCGGTTGCCGATTTGTAACACACCATGACGCGATTGGCCACCCCAGTTGTGGGCGAAGCTTCAAAGCGCACCTGCCAACCCACCGAATCGGCGCTAATGAAGGCCAGATTCACGCCGCTATCGCGAGCGGTTTCCGCCGCTGTCCGCATCGGTTTCGACCAATACTCGCTGTGGCCCACCGCCAGCAGTCCTTTGTGATTGAGCAGCAGGGCCCCATTGGCGTGGCTGTCCACGTCGGTGGAATAACTGACGTCGTAGCCGTTTTGTTCCAGCCATTGAACCGTGTAAACTTCCCAGCTGAGAAAATCACCCACGCCAGCATCGGCGTAGGGACGGTCGAAAGATACTTTCGCGGCGCGTTTGCTGCCGACCACGGTGTTGGCTCCATTGCTGTTGAAATCGTACAGGCTCTTCCCAGTGCTGCCGTCGTCAGGATAATTGTTATAGGCTTGG
>JANXYJ010000199.1 GCA_025350105.1 Terriglobia bacterium
CCCGTCCGCCACGACTTCCGGAGTCCCCCCTACGTTGGTAGCCACCACTGGCAAGCCGCAGGCCATGGCCTCCAGTAGGGCATTCGAGAGCCCTTCGCTGCGCGACATCAGACAAAAGATGTCAGCAGCCTTCAGCAAGGGAATAATCGAACGCACATAGCCAATAATCTTGACGTTATTTTGCAAGCCTAACGAGTCGATCTGCGCATTCAGCCGTTGCGACCATTCTTCATTCGCAAAGCCCGCGATCAGGAAATTGGTCTTGGGGAATTGCCGGCAAACGATAGCGGCCGCGTCAATGAAGACGTCCAGGCCTTTTACCGGCCAAATCTGGCCCACCGAGGCAATCACGGTGGCACCGTCGGGATTTAGTCCGTAAATCCCATGCAAATGGGCCATCCGCGGCTGGCTGGCGATCGCCTCAATCTCCACTCCATTGTGCACGGTAAACACTCGCTCCGGCCGGATTCCGTCGCGTTCGATACAGGCCTGGCTAGCCGCCTGAGACACGGCCTGCACCTGGTCGAAATGCCCGGCTAGCAAGCGGTACATCCATTCGTGCTTGGATTCGCGCACGATGCCCAGGTCGCGCCGCCCCGAAACCAGTTTGATTCGGCCACCCAACTGCGCAAGCGGCCCGCCCCATAGATCGGAGGTGGGAAACATGGTGTGAATGATATCGATTTTTTCCTGACGCACGAATTTACGCAACGCCAGTGCGGTGCGCAAGGCCTGCAGATCGTAGGTCCGCGACATCGGGAATTCGCGGATCTCGCACGGGAACAGGGCCAAATACTCCGGGTCTTTTCGCAGATGGAAAGTGGCGATAGAGCAAGGAAATCCCAACGCCGGCAGCCCCCGGACAATTTTCGACAGCGCACCCTCCGCCCCCCCCATCACCAGGAGGTTGTCAATCAGGAAAAGGACCTTTCCGTTGACAGGAATCGGAGCGGCCTTCGTGGCAGGCACCACGTCGCTCTTTGCTTCCGAGATGTCTCTTGTATTCAAACTACACCCAAATCCACCATCGATCCGCGCAATGGCACGTGCTGTAAAATGCCATTCAACATGGCTCCGCTCACCCACTGGCGTCTATGAAAACATTGCGCCATAAAGTGCCGAAACCTTGGAAACCATTGCCTCCACGGAGAAGTGCTCCTCCGCCCTGACCCTGCCGCTGCCGCCCATGCTAGCACGCAGTTGGGGGTCCCGCAATAACTCTAAAATCCTGACCGCCGCACCGGCGGAATCCTCGTTCTTCACTAAGAATCCGCTGTCTTTATCACAAATCAATTCCGGATTGCCGCCCACTTCGGTAGCGATACAAGGCAACCCGCAAGCCATGGCTTCCAGCAGCGCGTTGGATAAACCTTCGCTGCGGGACAGCAGACAGAACACATCGCTGGCTTTCAAAATCGCAATAATGTCCGCAACCCGCCCGATCAGTTTCACGTTATTCTGCAGGCCTAAAGACTGAATCAGCTCCTGCATTTCCCGCGCATAGTCATTACCAGCCCAGCCTGCGATCAGGAAATTGGTATCGGGAATTTCTTTGCAAACCACCGCCGCGGCCCGGATCAAAACGTCCACGCCTTTGAAGGCCCACAACTTGCCGGATGAGGTGACCACGGTCTTACCGCCAGGATTCAGGCCAAAAGCCTCCGCCAGGTTCGGGTGCGGCGCGATGGCGCGCAAACGGCCGGTCTCAATTCCATTATGGACCGTAAAGACCCGCTGGGGCTGCAGCCCGTCCCGGTGGATACAGGCCTGACGTGCTGCTTCGGAAACCGCCTGCACCTGATCATAGCCATTGCGCAGCCAGCGGTAAGCAACGTCGTGCTTGGGACTGCGGACGATTCCCAGATCGCGGCGCCCCGATACCAGCCGGGCCTTGGACCCGAAGCGGGCAATGGGGCCGGCCCATAAATCCGACGACGGGAACATGGTGTGGATCACGTCAAAATGTTCCTGGGCCACCAGCCGGCGGAGCTTCAGCGCCACCTGCACAGCCTGCCAATCGTAGACCCGTTCCAAGGGGAAAACGTGAACCGGGCACGGAAAGCTGTTAATGAAGGCCGGATTGGGAGCCACCTCAAACGTGCCGATGGCGCAGGCATAGCCGTAGTGCGGAAGATGGGTGACCATCTTCAGCAGGGCCCCTTCGGCCCCACCCATCGCCAGGAGCTTATCGATCAGAAACAGCACTTTTCTGGTGGGCGGGGCGGAGACCTGGGACTCCACTGTGCCCGCCAAGGCGCGCTCCAGCGGCATTAGGTACTCCCCGTTCCGAGTTTGCTCGATGATACTCATGCGTTGATCGCTTGCGCTCCCGTTTCCTCAGAAAAGCTTGGACTGGCCTTCGGTCTTTTGACTCCTTCAGTTAAACATTCGCTCCGCGGCTGGACCATCGCGAAGTGGTACCGCCCTGCACTCGGCCGTACCGCGACGATAGTTCTATTTTAGGGGTTCTATTTAGGGTCGGCCTCATTTTCCGTGTTTGGTCCGGTGTTTTCTCCCGTGTTTGGTCCGGTGTCTAGTTGTGTGTCTGGTCGCGTGTCTGTCCCCATTTCGGTTCCCGTGTTATTGGTTCCCGTGCTATTGAAGATGTCGGTTCCGGCCTCAGTTTCGCGCTGAGCTGGTTTGTTTCCGGCAGGTTTATTTCCGGCAAGCTTTTTTGCACCGTGCTGTTTGTCCGCAGGTTTCATTTCGCCCGGTTTGATGGCAACAGCTTTGGTCTCAACTCCATTGGTTTCGACCGCGTTTGCTTCGACCGCGTTTGCTTCCACCACTGGCGGCACCGCCGCCCTCTGCTTTCCCGCCCGCCGGGCCGTTACCCATTGATTCCATTGTGCCTTGTACTGCCCCGCCTTCGCCCGGACCCAAAATCCCTGTTCGGCCAGAATGCTGCGCAAGCGGCGGTCAAACAAACAAACCGTCACGGTCTGGCGGGTCTGGTTCACCCAATTGGCTTTATAGCTTTCCCCGCCCCGCAACATATCGAATTCCACGCAGCCATTTTCGATGGCATGGCCGATCACGCGGCCCATAATCACTTTGCCCAAGCCCGATTTCTGCCAGGCCGGATCGATACCCAACTGGTAATACTGAAAGCCATCGCGAACGGCAAAACCATAAAGCGCGGCAATGATTTCGGTTTTGGTGCGCAGCAGGTACATGCGCGCAACCCCGGTGGCGGCCAGGGCAGGCAAGGCATCGCTGTGAAATTCGGGAACTCCCGGTTTCAGAAATGCGCTGTCAAGCTCCTGGGTTTCAAAACGCATGCCGTGCAGGCGGATCAAATCCGGAAATGCCTGCTGCAGTTCAGCGGTGGAGGTCAAGGTCACAAATTCCACGCCATTTTCACGCTCCAGCACGCGGCAGCGGCGATTGAAATCGCGGCGCCAGCCACCTGACAAACTTCCCAGGTAGGCATCCACGGTGGCCGGGAGCTGCGCAAAGGGACACACACAAGCGATGACCGACTTTGTCCGCAGGCCTTTGGCTTGCAGACTGGCCAGCAGGCGGTGTAGCTGTGGGCTATCCTGGGCGTCCTGCAATTCAATAAAATCCCAGCCAGAGCGGCGGGCCATCAGCGCGCTGGCGATTTCCTCAGTGGCTGCCTCTTCATAATCCGGATGCAACAGAACCGAGAGATAGTCTGAACCCACATGCTCATCCGCCAAAAAGCCCAAACGGCGCAAGCCGCGAATGCGAGTGAGATAGAACGGTGCCAGCCCTACCAGTTGCCCCGCTGGATTGCGCACCGCAACCACAGCCAGCGAACCGCGCCCGCCCCAGTGCTTCCACCAGGTGGCCATCCAGCCAAAGGTTAAGAAGGCGTTGCGGGTGCCGGTGTGCGCAAACAATTCCTGCCAATGGGGTTGCAGCTTAGCCAAAGCGGCGCTACTGTCAATCCATTCCACCAGCAATGGGTTAGCAGAAGAGGTTTGAACTTCATCGGGCCGCGCCTGCTTTCCGAGGACCTGAGTTTCCCCTCGTTGAGCCAAGGAGTTTTCACCCAAGGAGTTTTCGAGAGATGCCGTAGGCATGGTCGGTTCCATCACTTTCGGTTACTCTGCTCCACGACCCGCTCTAAAAATTGGTAGGCGCCGATATCGGCCGAGGTGCGCGCATCGCCGTCTTTATCTACAGCAGGACTGCCCTCTGCTCCGGCCTTCCGGGCAGGGCTCGCGGCAGTGAGGTGAAAGTCCTTCTGCCCGGCGTTGACGAACCCCGGATCGCGATTCATGGAATTCTGAAAAGCTCCCGGCGGGTTTCCGTTGCCGAAAAACAGATTATTGGTTCCTGCAATGCGCGGTCCGCCCACATACGGCGCGCCAGGGCCTTGCAGCAGAATGTTATTGCGCAACCGGATATTCAGGTTCGCGTTGTGCCCGCCATTCATCACCCCACCACGCGAACTATCGTAGGGCGGGTGCGCAAAACTGCCGCAGTTTACCAGCGTATTGTTATACACCTCAACGGTTCCACCACCGGGAGGCCCCGTATTGGTATCGCCCGAAGCGTAAATGCACGCCCAGTTGCCGGTCTTATCCGGATTGTTGGGTCCCTGGCCGGCGTTATAAATGACGTTATTGAACAATTCCACTTTTCCTTTAGACGGATCGACGGTAGCCAGCACAATGCCGTCGCACTGGGTATCGTGAATCAGGTTGTCGTGGATCACCAGGTCATACATATTGTGCCCGGTAGGATCGTTGGGGCCACCGCCCATCAAAGGCGAGGAATGAAACTGCAGTCCCCGGCATCCGTGCACGTTCGCAATGGTATTCCAGCCAACCTCCAAATGATTACTATCGGTAGAAAAGTAAACGCCATGATAGAGAGCCGAGGCCGTGGCTTTTCCGGTATCGTGCACATGATTGCCCAGAAACTTTACGTTCCTGACGATGCTGGTTTCAAAGCAGGCCGTGGGGCCGTCACCGTCGGGGCACGTCATTTCATTGGCGATAAAGCGCCAATTGTCAGCCCCGTAGATGGCCACCGCGTCGCTGCCAGCGGTGAGTTTCAGACCCGCAAATACCCAATTGCCGGAGCCATCTTCCCACTTTTCTTTGGAACGAATCGCGGTGGGTACAGCTTTGCTGCCCAGGGTGACGCTGGCACCCGGGTAGGCCACCAGCGCCAGCGGTTCACCGGGCTTGCCGCCTTTGAACAGCAGGAAACTGGTGCTCCAGCCATTGCCATCGTCGCCGGGTTGCGTCACGCCGTCTTTAGCGTAGGTGATGTCGCCCGGCTTCATGGCATCGCGCGCTTTGGTGAGCGAATGCCACGGCGCGGCTGTACTTCCGGCGGCGGAATCACTCCCATTGGGCGCGACGAAATAAATTTTGCCGCCACGCACGGTGAACGGAATTGCGTTCGATGATCCCGTTGAAGAAGTGACGATGATCTCACCCGTCTTGGCTGCGCCGCCTAATTGAAATGCGATTTTACTGTCGGTCCATATTGGGTAAGCGGCGGCCTTGCCGCCACCAATGCTTACCGTCGACGCTTCGCGCGCAGTGCCGAATCCGCTGCCATAAATCGTTACGAAAGCGCCGGCGTTATTTTCGCCGCCCGAGTTCGGTCCGCTTTCGAGGTCGGAATAAAAAATGCGCGGGGCCGCCTGTGCGGTGCAGCCCAGGATCAGCGTGAGGAGGAAAGCAATCGTCCGCAACATAAGTCAAACCGCTCCCTGATTGCCACGCCTGCGGCTGCGTACTTTATTCCACAACTGCCCTACCAGCCCGCGCACGCGGCCATCGGTAACATAGATAATACCGCCGTACAGCACCAGCGCCAGACTGGACTTCACGAAAAGATTCCAGAACGCGGAGTGCGTGTCGATATAAGGAACGGCCAGCACCGTCAGCAAAGCCGCGACTATATAACCCACACAAGAACGGACATAGAAATCGAGCGTCAGTACCCGCGAGGAAAGAATCGCCAACACCAAAGTGCAAACACCGTAGCTGATCAATGTGGCCACCGCCGCGCCCTGAATGCCCATCCTGGGTAACAGCAGCATGTTCAGGCCAATGTTCAAAATAGCCGAGCCGGCCAACGATGCCGCCATCAATTTAGTCTTTTTCTGAATCAACAGGCCGGCGTTCAAAAACACTTGAACCGTGTAGAGCAGCAACCCGGCAACCAGCGTTGGAATCAACGGCGCAGCCACTTTATATTTGGGCGACGCCATGAATACCACCGCGTCGTGCGCGCCCACCGAAGCCAAAACAAAAAGGGCCCCCGCCAGAATCAGAAACACATCCATGCCGATACTTAAGAATTCGCGGGTCTTTTCTTTTCCCTGCGTGCGCCAGATGCGCATGTAGATGGGCAGCACGGCCATCCACAAAGGAGTGTAGATCAGCGTATTGACGTAACCCGACAGGCCATAGGCAACCGAGTAATAACCCAGCGCGTCCGCACCCAGGTACATGCGAACCAGCCAGCGGTCACCGGAGTCGAGAATGTTCCCGGCCAGTTCCTGAATGATCATCGGCAGGCCGAACGCCAAACCTGCCTTCAACAGCGTCATGTCAAATTTGGTGAAGTTCAGCAGCCCTCTGCGCAGCAACGGCAAGCAAACCGCCGCCACGGTGGCCACTTCGATGCCGATGGTCGCCGCATAATAGGTGCGCACTGAGGTACCCATGACGCGCACCAAACCCAGCACGGCCACAATGGTGGCGGCTTTGATGATAAAACCCGCAACGTTATAGGCTTTGGTCTTTTCCTCGATGCGCAAGAAACCGAAGAGGATGGACTGGAGCGACCGCGTGACGACCAAGGCGCAGGTGAAGGTGAGAATGGACGCCAGCGGACGGTCCACGAAGGTGGCGGGCAAAATTTGCAGGGCCGCAACGTAGATCAGCGTAACCAGCAGCGAGATGCCCAACACACTATAAAACATGCTGGAGTAATAGCGTTTGCGCGCTTCCGGATCGGCTTCAAACGCTTCATGATTGAAGAAGCGCAGAGTGGAATTCTGCATGCCGGCTTTGCCGAAGGCCACGGCCAGGAACACCACTTTCTGCACCAGGTCGATGGTTCCGTAATCGGCCACCGAAAACATGCGGGTGAACAGCGGGAAGGAAATGAAGCCCAGCGCCAGGCTACTGATCAAACCAAACAGATAATGCGAGGACTGCCGGAGCAACGTCTTGAACTCGTCGATGACGGAACGCTGCGGCTTGGCCGGCGGAAACTCCGGGGCCGGCTCCGGAGCGGAGGAAAATTTGGGCAGCAGCAGTTCGGGAGCCATGGGCTCCGGCTGCGTCACCCGGACTGCCATTTTGCGGGCAAAGGGCTGAAAAACAGCACTCACGCGCGGCCGTCCGCTTTCTCAAGCAACGCCTGCTGATAGCAGTCGGAGGTCTGTTGCGCAATGGTGTCCCATTGCGGACCGCTCAAAAACGCCAGGCGTGCCTGTTCACCCAAACGCTGGCGTAGCGCCGGGGAATCGATCAGGGTACTCAAATGCCGGGCCAGCGCATCCACATCGCCAAAGTCCACGATGAGAGAGTTTTTGCCTTCGGTTAACGTGTTGGCGAAAGCCTTCTGGCGGCTGGCGACAATGGCCTTGCCGTAGCAGATTCCGGTCATTAAAGCGCCGCTAGTGGTGATTTCGCGATACGGGTAGGTGATGACGTCGGCGGCCGCGTAGTAATCGGCCACTTCCGCGACGGAGAGAAAACGCAGGTCCATGATCACGGAGTCGGCAATGCCCAGCGCCTGCACTTCGTCGCGAATTTCCTTGACGATATCGGCATCGCCGGTGCCGGCGATCACCAGCTTTCCGGGTTTGTGCTCTGCTTTAACCTGCCGCCAGGCCTTTAACAAGAACGACACGCCTTTGTAGGGCTTGATGATCCCTTGCCACAGGACCATGGGCTCGTGCGTGGTTAAACCTAACTGTTTACGGGCACGCCCGGCGTCGGTTGCCGCCAGCGGTTCCAGCAGCGGACCGTGCGCGATGATGGAAATTTTGTGCGCGGGAATTTTGAATTCGTTGACTAAGCGTTCCCGCGCTTCGGTGTCGTGACAGATCAGGCGGTCGGCCAGATCGTAAAACTGTTGATACTTGGCGCGATAGCCTTCGCCGCCATCCTGCGGGAGCACGTTGTGCACGGTGTAGACGATCCGGATGCCCATCGAGCGAACGGCTTTCATGAACCACAACTCCGCTGGCAGCCGGCTGGATTTGATCATGGGCAAGAACTGAACATGCAAGACATCAGGTGCGCTGCTTTTGAAGCGGGCCAGTAAGCGAACCAGGTTAGCCAGATATTCACCGGCCTTCAGTGCCCGGCGGAGCCTGGGGTTCAAATCGGAATTCAGTTTCGCGACGTCAAACAACGCTGGGTCTTTAATCAATTGGCGCCGTTCAAAAAAATCGCGATCCAGATAGTAGGTGACGGCGCCTACATCGATGCGGAGCCTGTCGACGGAGCCCAGAGCCGCGCAGAGGTACCCCGTATAGTAAGGCACGGTGGGCAGCAGGTCCAGCATATAGACCCGAAGGTTTTTATGCAGGTTGGTTGGCCCCGTCGCGGCCTGGGTTGCCCCGGCCTGGGTTGTCGCGGCCTGGGTTGTCGCGGTTACGGCGGGCGCGGGTTCGCTGGTGGATAGTGTAGGCATGCGCTCTGTCTATAGTCTATTTGTCTGCCAGTACGAAACGATTCGCTTAATTTGAGGTTGCCGGGTGCAAGCCGCTGTTGCCAGCGCCGGCTCCAGCCGCCAGAGACTTCGTCTCAGCCAAAATTTCTGATGGGTGCGCTTCATTTTCATGAGACGCCGCCAGCGCAAATCCGGGAAGCGGTTCGGGCGTTGCCACACTGGGCCGATACTCAGGAACCAGCGTAGCCAGATGGCGCGTCACGGCCATGCCGTCACGGCGTACCAAGCGGTGTTGCAACTCAGCCAGCCACGGGGCCAGTTCCAGCATGGTGAGCGGCCGGCCGCGCACGCTGCGGATTTTCGGATGGGCCGTGGGAATCAAGTCTTCCTGGCCTAAGCTTAGCTCCTCGAACAATTTTTCCCCGGGACGCATGCCGGAAACTTTGATCTCGATATCTTCGTCGGGCTCAAAACCGGCCAGGCGAATCATGTTGCGCGCCAGATCCATGATCTTCACCGGCTTGCCCATGTCCAGCAGGAACACTTCCGAACCTTGGCCCAAAGCGCCCGCCTGCATCACCAAATGGACGGCTTCCTGAACCGTCATGAAGTAACGGCGCATGTCCGGATGGGTAACCATCACCGGCCCGCCGCTGGCGATCTGTTTCTGGAAAATGGGCACTACGCTGCCGTTGCTCACCAGCACGTTGCCGAAGCGCACGGCGACGAAACGTTTCTTGCCGCGATGATCGGGCGCCGCTTGCGAGGATACGATGAGTTCCGCTACGCGTTTGGTTAAACCCATGATGCTCGACGGGTTCACGGCTTTATCAGTGGAGATCAGGACAAAGTTGGACACTTTGCTGCGGCGCGCGGCCTGCACCAGGTTCCAGGTTCCAATCACATTGTTGCGAACTGCTTCGCACACCTGGCGTTCCATCATCGGAACGTGTTTGAAGGCCGCGGCGTGATAGATGGATTCCACGCCCTTGTCTTCAATCACGCGTTCCATATGATTGGCATCGCGAATGTCACCGACTTCAATCACCAGATCGAGGTTCGGGTGCTTCTGGCGCAGTTCTTGCTCCAGAAAAAATAATGGGCTTTCGGCAACGTCCAGCGCGACTAAGCGGGTGGGTTCCAGTTGCGCAATCTGGCGGCACAGTTCGCTACCGATAGAACCAGCGGCACCAGTCACCAAGACCACGCGGTTGGCGATCGACTGCGAAACCGATTCCTGATCCAATGGCACCGCGTCACGGCCCAACAGATCGGTGACCGAGATCTCGCGCATTTTGCCCACGGCCAGTTTGCCGCTGATCAATTCGCCCAAACCGGGAACGATGCGGCAATTGACGCCGGCCGCTTCGCCACGGGCCACCGCGGCACGCACTTGCAAGCCGGTAGCGGCTGGCATGGCGACGGCGATTTCCGCCACAGTCATTTTCTGGCGCTGATTGGCCATTCGTTGATTGAGCGACGCTACGATGCGCGGCGCATCTTCGCCGGTGCCCAATACGGACAAGCCCATTAGGTGCATGCCGCGTTTGGCTGGATCGTCATCGAGAAAACCCAGGACTTTGTAACCCAGCTTTTCGTTGCTGCGAATTTCGCGAGCCAAAGCTACTCCCGCAACGCCAGCGCCGTAGATCAACAGGCCTTTTTGTTCGCCCGGCTTGGCAAAAAATTGCGTCTTCACTTCATCGTACAAACGCGAAGCGAAGCGGGCGCCGCCAATCAGCAAGAAACAAATCAGCGGGTCCAGAAAATACACCGAACGGGGAAACTCGCGGCCCACAATAGCGAAGATCATGGCCCCCGCCACCAGCGAAGTGAGCAGGCTGGTGCCCAACAGGCGGATCAGATCGTGAAAGCTCTGATGCTGTCCCCACCAGCGTTCCATCTTCAAACCCAGAATCAGGCAGATCAACAGTTTCACCGAAACCACAATGGCGAAACCGCGATAGAAACTACCCATTTCCGTGCTGGGAATCGCGAAATCGAAACGCAGCAGCCAGGCGAAATAATAGCCGAGGGACACCAGCGCCAGATAGCGCATGGAGGCCCAAATCCACCAGTGACGACGAACCAGATTTGACATGTCTATGCACCTCCGCCGACAGCCATGTATTGTTTGCGCGACGCGTGCGCAATTTCTTTTACCGCATTCGCCACATACTCCACTTGGCCCTCGCTCATCGCCGGATAGAGCGGCAGTGAGACCAGGCGCGGATACAGTTCCAGCGAATTGGGGCAATGATTTTCCGGACGTTTTGCGTAAGCCCCGAAGAACGGATGCAGCTGGATGGGAATAAAGTGCACGCTGGTGCCGATGCCCTTTTCGTCGCGCATGATATTGATGAATTCGGCGCGATCGATGTTCAGCTTGCCCAGATTCAGGCGCAGCATGTAAAGGTGCCATGCGTGGCGCGAATCGTCGCGATCAGGAGCCGTTTCCACTTCCGCCACATCGCCCAAAATCTCGTTGTAGATTTTGGCGTAACGGGTGCGGGTTTCGGTGAACTGCTCGATTTTGCGCAACTGGTGAATGCCCACCGAGCTTTGCAGATCGCTCATATTGTATTTGAAACCGGATTCCACCACTTCGTAGAACCAGTTGCCTTTGTCCGAATAGCGGTTCCAGGCGTCCTTGCTGATGCCGTGCAGGCACAGGCGCTTCAAGCTGCTGGCCAGGTTTTCGTCGTGCGTGGTGACCATGCCGCCTTCACCGGTGGTCAGGTTCTTGGTGGCGTAGAAGCTGTAAGCACAGGCATCGCTGTAATAACCCGTGCTGGGGTTGCCGGCGCCAATCTGGTAACCCTGATACATGGCTCCAATCGCGTGGGCGCAATCTTCGATCACGTGCAGGCGGTTGCGGCGAGCCAGTTCCCAAATCGCATTCATGTTCACCGGCAGCCCAGCCAGGTGCACCGGGATGATGGCGCGGGTGCGTTCGGTGATCTTGGCGGCCACCGACACCGGATCGATATTGCCATCGGCGCCAACGTCAGCCAGCACCGGGGTGGCGCCTACGTGCATAATCACGTTGACGGTGGCGCAAAAAGTAAGCGGAGTGGTGATCACTTCATCGCCGGGACCGATGTTCAACGCCGCCAGCGCCAGGTGCAAACCGGCCGTGCAGGAGTTGATGGCCAGGGCATGCGGCGCCGAGACGTATTGACGGAAGTCTTTTTCAAACTCCGCGGTGCGGGGACCGGTGGTTAGCCAGCCGGATTCCAGCGTGCGGACAACCTCGTCTATTTCCTCGCGGCCAACGCTCGGTTTGTGATAGGGAACTTGTAACGCCATGATTTTGTGATCTCCTCCGAAATCTGTTCTAGTCTGGTAACTACTTACTACCGGCGGGCAAATGCCCGCAGCACATAAGCTGCTGTGCTCATCAAAATTCGTGCGTCGCTTGCCAGGGTGCGGTGCTCCAGATATTCCAGATCCACCCGCAGCTTGCGATCCATCAAATGATGGATATAAAACTCTTCCGCGTCCACGTCGGCGGGAATCGCATCGGATTCCTCACCCGATTCCAACTGAACCTTGCCGGTTACTCCCGGTTTCGCGCTTAAAACTTTGTGTTGCTCCGGCGTATAGCGCGCCACGATATCGGGCGATTCAGGCCGCGGGCCAACCAAACTCATGTCGCCCAAAAAAACGTTGATGAACTGCGGCAGTTCGTCGAGCTTGGTCCGCCGTAAAAAATGTCCGATGCGAGTAATGCGCGGATCGCGGGCTCCGGTGATGGGCGGCCCCAGCTTGGACGCATTGGGGACCATGGTGCGGAACTTCCACATACGGAAAACCTGTCCGTCTTTACCGGAGCGGCGTGCCAGATAGAACGGGTTGCCGGGAGAATCCATGACGATGGCGATGGCTACTGCGATCAGTAGCGGACTGGTCACCAGCAGCGCCAGAAACGATCCCGAAATGTCCATCAGACGACGTGTAAAACAACGCATAAACAAGACCATTACCGCGACAACTTTGTGAACACCGACTCTACAGGAACCTGCGCCTGTGGCCGATGTCCGAATTGGAGCAATCCCATGAGGAAACCCGACCCGTAGGAGAAGTGGTAGGCACCAAACACAAAAGGCAAGTAGGGAAGCGTATCCCAGCCTTCCTGCTGCGCCGCGACAGCCGATGCCGCCAGATTGGCCAGCGCGTACAAACCCACCAGGCTCAACCATAAAATCGCCGGCAATTTGTACCCAGCGAAAAGAGCCACCACACCGATCACTAACAAAGCCGCCATCCCAGCCACAAACGTAGCGGGCACCAGGTGCCGCCAGCTGCCCGGCCGGCCGTGCTTTTGAATCACTTTTACTTTCCAGAAGCCGTATTGAAAATACTGTTTAAAAAGAGCCGAAATGCTGGGGCGCGGGGAATACCAGGAGACAATCGCCGGGTTCTGCCACACTTTGCCGCCGCTGCGGATGATGCGCAGATTCAGCTCGTCATCCTGATTCCGTACCAAATTTTCGTCGAACAAACCCAGGCGTTCCAGCGTCGATTTCTTCCAGCATCCGTAGGTGACGGTGTCCACGAAGCCTTCAAAATTGTCCTGATGAAAACGCGCCCCGCCGGTGGAGAAGCGCGAATGGTAAGCCGCGGCCACCGCACGCGGAATCACGCCTTTCACTTGGGTGCGCGCCGGGCCGCCCACATTATCGGCGCCGGTTTTCAGCAGTGTTTCCACGCAGCGCGCGCTGTAATCGGCGGCATACATGGTGTGCGCGTCCATGCGAATGATGATTTCGCCAGTGGCCGCTTTGATGGCCGCGTTCAGGCCCGTGGAGACGATCTTGCCCGGATTCGCAATCACCCGGAAACGGGGATTCGCCTGGCAGTATTGCTCCAAAAACTCACCGGTGCCGTCGCTGCTCATGCCATCGGCCACGATCACTTCCCAATCCAAGCCCGCTAATTCCTGGGTAGCAATGGAATCCAGAAATTCGCCGATATGGCGCACTTCGTTGCGGCAGGCGCTGATGATGGAAATTTTTGAATTGTGCGGCCCGCTCATGAATCTAATTTTCCTCATGTACCGGGGTGCGGTCCATCCCTCGGTAGTTGGTACATCGTTGGTACAGTTCCAGGTACGTGCGGGCCATCGCGTTTGCCGAATAGTGGCGAACCACACGTTCGCGGGCCGCCGCGCCCATGCGTTGCCGGGCAATCGGGTCCGCTAACAGGGACAGAATGGCCTGCGCCAGCGCCGCGGGGTTGCGTGGTTCTATCAGTAACCCGCTTGCGTCACTTTTATTCACTGATTCGGGAATGAGTTGAGGCACCGCCCCCACCCGGGTGGCAATACACGCCCGCGACGCCGCCATCGCCTCCAGCAGGCACATGGGCATGGCTTCCTCATGCGAAGGCAAGGTCATCACGTCGAAAGAGGCATAGGCGCCGGGCATATCCTGCAAAACGCCTGCGAAAAACACACTGTGCGCAATTCCTAACTGCGCGGCCAGCGCCTTCCAGGGCTCGCGGCTGGGCCCATCGCCCGCCAAAACGAATAGGGCTTCGGGATAACTGGCCAGAACCGCCTTGGCCGCGTGCAGAAACTCTTCCCCGCCCTTGGCCGGCACCATGCGGCCGACAAAGCCAATAATGGGACGGCCTTCGGCGCGCAGCTCACGCCGCAGGATCGGTTCAGGAGACTGGTAGCGTTCCGTATCCACGCCGTTGCTGATCCAGGAAATTTTGGGATCTTTAATGCCGGACTGCCGCAAGACATCGGCCACCAGGGGCGAAGGAGTGGTAACGTGATCGAACCCCTTCAGCACCATGCGGTCCAGCACCGCGTAGGTCTGCATCTTGCGCGCCGGGTTGGGCCAGTTGTGGCAGGTGGAGAGTAGCGAAACGCGGTTACCAGGAAAGGTTGCCAGCCACGCGAAAATATCCGCCTTATACCCATGCGCGTGCACCAGGTCCACTTCCTCTTCTCGAAGTAGCTTGCGAATTCGCCCGACGGTGGTGAGATCGAAGCGCCCGCTGCAGGCAATCTGCCGGGTTTTCAGGCCCAAGCGAGCGGCAGCCTCGGCCACCTCAACATGCGGATCGCGGGAATCGCGCAGCACTCCCACGATTACTTTGCAATTTAAGCGCGCAAGGGACTGCGAAAGCGAAACCAACATGCTTTCCGCCCCATAAAAACCCGCACTACTGATTAACTGCAGAATCGTCATAGCGGACCGATTGCACGCGAATCGGGATTAAGCCCTTCCCCATTCCAGAGACCCTGGGGTAACGCTCTCCGTTTCGGACTCCAATTCCTCCCCGTCTTCCCCCACTTCCCCTGCTTCCTGGCGTTCCGCAAGTTCCTGTTCCAGCATGTAGCCGCGAACCACCATGCCGCCAAACAGAAACATATAGCCGGCAACTTGCAGGTAAGTGAAGCGATCGCCAAACATATTTCCTACGAGTGCCGCCACCACCCAGCCAGCCAGACCCAGTCCCATTCCCGCATGGAACGGCTCCTGCGCTTGCCGGAAGAGCTGGAAGCCGCTGGTCCACGTTTTCGCCATCATAATCAGGAAGATGACCACTCCCACATAGCCGGTTTCCACCAGAAACTTCACATAAATATTGTGCGAATCGCGATACCCACGCAGGTGATCCATGTAGGCGTAAGTATTGAAGCCCAGGCCGAATACCGGACTGGCGGAGACTTCCTCAAACGCTTCTTCCCACAAACTCACACGTGTTTCGGAAGAATGATCCAGGTTCCCTCCCGGATTGTCCGTGGTCATGGTCACACGCTGATACACCGCGCCTGGCACCAAAGCCGTCCAGGTCATGCCGAAAAGCACCATCACCAGCAATAATTTTCGATACCTGACAATCCCCAGGAATAGCAATCCCACCGCCAGCGCCAGGTAACCTCCGCGGGACAAGCTGTACATCAAACACAGCGCCGAGAACCCGGCCAAGGCCACTGCGGCCCAGCGGTGCGAACGCTTTTCCAGATATCCCGAAAGCCCGATCAGGAACGTGGCCACCTGCGCCTCAAACGCGGCGAATCCATTCACGCCGGCGAAACCGGAACCGCCTTCGTAACGGGAATCTTCGTTGTACTCCGAAAAGTCTTTGTCCGATACTTCGTTATAGAAGCTGCGATTGAAAACCAGCACGCCAAAGAACACAATGGCCATCAGTATTTTCATCTGCTTGGTGGTTTGCACCGCCGCGGCCGTCAAGAAAAGCAGCAGCAGCATGGTGAAGTAATTGCGCCAATCAAGGAACCGGGAATCGTCCCACGGCATGGGAAATTCGCGGTGCAGAAAAATGGTGCCCGCGCACAGCGACACAAACGTCAAAGCCATGTAGACCAGCAGCACCACGCGCAACCGGCTCTTGGGAAACAGCGGCTGACCGGTGCGCAGAAGGCCGATGGCAATCGCCAATAACATGACCGTAACCACGCTGCCACCTAGGGGATATGCCGCCATGCGATCGCGAATGGTTTGCGAAGGAATCAGCGGCGCCAGAAAATAGATGCCCACAATCGGCCGCCAGAAGACCGTCATCCCCATGGCGATCAGAAACGCAACATACAGAACGATGGGGACAAGTCCGCTTAAGCCAAAATTGATGGTAATCATTGCGCCCGCTCCGCTGACCGCTCCGCCGAAATGCCTGGCGTCATCGCTACCTGCCCCGTCTTCATGCTTTGATTCGTCATTGCCCGCCACGCTCTCCAAAAAACTGTGTATTCAAATAGCGCCGGCGAGAACTTTCCGCTCAGCCCGCGCAACTTACCGTCATAAATATTCACCCGCGGGATGGTCAGCGGATCGCTGCCGCCCGTCCAGGCGCGAATCTGTGTTGTAAAAGCCCGGTCAAAGCCAGCCTCGGCCACCAACTGCCGGGTCTCCGGACTCCAATCTCCGTTGGGATAGGCGAACACCGTGCATAAACCCACGGCCTTTTCAATCGCTGCTTTCGATTGCCGCAGTTCACTTTCCGCCTTCACCAGCGGAATCATGGTCAGCAGTTCGTGATTCTGCGTGTGCGATCCCAGACGGATGCCCGCTTGCGCCAGTTCCTTGGTTTCGCGCCAATCGCACAGTTGGTCGGCGTTTTCGTTGCTACCGGCACGCCCGGCCTGCTGCTCTAGTTGCTCTAAAAACTGGTTGCGATCGGCTTCCGGCTGGTGCTTCCATCTTTCGATGGCCGCTTCAATCTCCAGCGTGCGCGGCTTGGCCGGATTACGCCGCAATAGGCTGACCATGCGTTCGGGCCAAAACGGAAAATTTTCGCCCACCAATCCGGGGCAGACAAAAACCGTGGCCGGGATGGCATATTTCCGCAGAATGGGCAGCGCATTGCTGTGGTTATCGCGCCACCCGTCATCAAAGGTGTAGCTGACTCGCAAGCGTTGGGTTTGCAGCGGTGAAGTGGACATCCACGGCAGCGCCGTTCCGGCATCCACCGCCTGAAAATTGTTGGCTACATACGCCGACAACTGATCAAAGGTATCGTCCCCAACGACAATCCCTTCCAGGCTGGACGCTTGCTCGTTCTCGGTTTTACGCAACACCCGGTGAAACATCAACACAACAATGGAGCCCTGAAGACGCAATTGGCGCTTGGCCCACCACAATGCTCCCGTGCATTTCAGCAGCGTAGCCCAGGCCATCAGCATCCAGCGTCTCATTGGTCTCCTTTCTCCCCGCCATCAAAAATCATGAAATACGTGTATCGAACAAACTGGAACAAACCTCGGAACCAACGCAACCGAACCAGCACACAAAGCGCTGCTGGGGCGCGCGGCCAAAGGGCCCTGCTCGCCCCCCTGGCGTTCGATTACTTGCTCTCTGCGACGGCGCTTTCGGCCACTGCCGGCTGCAGGTTATTTACCCCGCCAACAGGTTCCGGCACCCGCCTGTTTGCGTCACTTTGGGCGAAGTCGTTTTGTCGCGAGAACAGCCACTGCGCGTCACATTTCAACACCGTCGCAATTTGGCCTTGCAACTCCGTATTAGGTTCGCGAAAACCGTTGACAATACGGCTCAAAACAGTTTCATCCACACCCAGTTGGCGTGCCAACCGATTCTGGCGGATACCAGACTTCCACAATTGCAATTTCAGATTAGGGTACATCGGCAATCCTTCGTTTTCTTAGCCTTATCTTGGCTAGCCTTTTCTGGGCAAGAGCGGCGTTTGCGGGCGCCGCCCTCACAAATCACTTCCACAATTTCAGGCAACCGCCCTACGAGGTGTAATACCCGTAGCTGCGGCTGGTATCCCACAGGAACCAATCCTCGTAGGCGTTCACCACCAAGCCCAGGAGCTTTCCGCCCTTTTCAATTTCCAGCGCGCGGGTCAATGCCTGGCGGTTGGTATGATCCGGCCGCACCACCATCACCACGCCATCGCAAACCTGCTGCACCAATTTGAAGTCGGCCACGGCCTGTACCGGCGTCGTGTCGATCAGGATGTAGGAAAACTGTTCCCGCAGCGCGCCAATCATGGTTTTCCATGCCGGGGAATCCAGCAACTCCGCCGGATTCTTGGGCGAACGCCGGGAGGGCAGCACGTGCAGATTGGGCATTTGATCCACCCGCACAATCGCTTCTTCCAAGGAGCACTGCCCGCGCAACACGTCGGTTAAACCGAGCGTCGTATCCATGCGCAGCGCGTCCGCCACGCCGCAGCGGCGCAAGTCGGCGTCGATAATCAACACGTTGGCATCGCTTTTCAACGCAAACGTACCAGCCAGATTCACCGTGGTGGTGGACTTGCCATCACCGGGCGAAGAACTGGAAATGGCCATCACCCGCGGCTGCGCCGGATGCTGCAACAGGTTGGTGCGCAACACCCGATACTGTTCGGAAGCCTGCGGGCTGCCGCCGTTAAAGGGAAATACCGGCGCCGGCAAGGGCAGCGGCAACGTCACCAGCGGATAGTTGCTGGAACGCGAGTGCAAGTCATAGCGCGGCTCCAACTCTTCTTCACTCTCTCGTGACGGCGTTGCAACGGCGGAAGGAGCCAGTCGCGTCACCACGCCGCTGCGCTCTTCTCCCCGCTCCACCTCGGTCTGAATGGAATCAATCGACCGGCTGATTTGCGACGGTCTGCTGTCGCCTGAACGCTTCAATGCCTCGTAAATTCGACTCATGATCTCAATGGCTCCGTTTCTGCTTTAAAATTAGTTCCTTCCGCTGCCACACGCGCACCGCGCATGCCGGCCCAAGCGGCACTATTCTGACTGGCTTCCCCATTCGCTTTTTTGCCCGCGGGAGTGGACCCGGGAGGCAGATAGCCTTCCAAATCCAGGTCCCGTACCACTTCACCCACCAGGCGCGGCCCAATGGTGTGTGCACCCGCGCCAAAAGCGAACAGCAGGGCGTTATCGCAAATCGCATTGATCAAGCGCGGAATTCCCAGGCTTTTCAGGGCGATCAGCGACATCGCGTCTTCGGTGAAAGGCTGCGGCGAACCTCCGCCGGCCTTACCCCCGCCCACTTTGGTCCAACGATGCGCAATGTACTTGATCACCTGATCCCGCGACAACGGATGGGTTTGCAGCCGGATGGCAATGCGCTGCTTCAACTGCCACAAATCGCGGCGGTTTAGCAGATCGATGAGCTCGGGTTGGCCGGCCAGCACAATCTGCAGCAGCTTCTGATTGCTGGTCTCGAAATTGGTCAGCAAGCGGATTTCTTCGAGCAACTCGAAGGTCAGTTTATGCGCTTCGTCGATGAACAGCACCGCGCTTTTACCGGCACGATGCGCTTCGATCAGCGTTTGCGCCAACATGGTCAGGCGCCGGGCTTTGCTGCGCGGAGGAGACGGAATGCCGAAATCGAGCATCAGCAGTTCCATGAATTCCCGCGGAGTGAGCAGCGGATTCAGCACCACGCTGGTGATCACTTCCGATTCCGGCAGCATTTCCATCAACTTACGTAACAGAGTGGTCTTACCAGTGCCGGCTTCTCCGGCCAGCACCACAAAACCTTTGCGCTGTAGAATTGCGTAGTTCAATCCCGCAATGGCTTCGCGATGCCCGTCGGTAAGGTACAGCGAACTGGGGTCCGGCGTCATCGAAAAGGGGCAGGCTTCGATGCCGAAAAACTGCTCGTACATTAGCGGAGCCCCCCTTTCCCTAACGCTTGCAACATTGAAAAGGTCATTACGAGTTCACCTCGCCCACGTGAGGAATCCGGCCCAGCACGGCAACTCCGGTTGGCAGCTCCCATTCACCCAGGAAGGAATTCTTCTTCACTTCCAGAGCGAAGGCCAGCAGCAGAGCGAACGCCAGGGAACCGAGAAAAGCGCCAATCGCGAACGCCATACGGCGCGGACGCACCGGGAAATCAGGCACACGGGCTTCATCGGCAATCTTGAAGCCTTCCGACTCCTTTTTCTTCTCCATGTCCTTGGCCATTTCCGCCGAAATCCTCTTGTCCAGCAGCGACTTGTAGTTCAGCTTCGAGGTTTCATAGTCACGCATCAGTGCCGCCATCTGTTGTTCGCGGATGGGCAGCGTGCCCACATGCCCTTCAATCTTGGCCAGTTCGGCTTGAATGCGCTCCCGGTCGGACGCGCGGGTTTTCAGTTCCTGATCTACCGTATCGATCTGCGCTTTGGTAGTGGCTGCACGTTCGGTTTCAATCTTGAGCTCCACGCCGGTTGCGGCGATTTCCGCCGGTCCCGGAGGTGGACCCGCAGGACGCACCGGCGCATCCGCCGTTTCCGGATGCAATTTCGCCTGCGCCTGCACCGCAGCATTGACTTTAGCTTCTGCAGCCAACGCCTGATTCAGCTCCGCTTGTAACCGCCGGACTTCAGGATGGCCATCGTAATAGCGAACCCGCAGCGTTTCCAGATCCGCCCGCAGTTTCACTGACGCTGGCACATCGGCCACGTGCGCCACCTCTTGCCCCGGCGCCGGCGGAGGCGCGGCAGCCGCAGCCCTCTGTTGGGCAGAATTCCGCTCGAGCTGCCCTTTGGCATTTTCCGCCAATTTCAACGTGGTCTCCAGCACCGTGCGGCTCTGCTTGGCGCGGTTGATCGCATCTTCGTTCGCCTGCTGCTGCATTTGCAAGCCGTTCATCTGCGTCAGCAAGGCTGCTTCTTGTTCGGGCAATTCGCCGACATAACGGCTCTTGAAATCGCCCAAGCTGCTTTCCTGCACATCCAGGCTCCGTTTCGCTTGCGCCAACTGAGCTTCCAGGAACTCGCTGGTCCGGCCCGCCCGCTCTTCGCGGTTCACCAGATTTTCCTGAATGAAGAGATTGGCGATCTCCTTTACAACTCTCTGATCCGCTTCCGGATCGGGACCCTCATAGGCAATGCTAAACGCACCCGGTTTGCCGTCAGAGAAGCCTTTCTCCACTTTCACCGTCAGATCGTCGCGCATTTTCGCCAAAACCTCGTCCGAGGTCTTGTTCTTCCGGTCTTTCTTGTACAACCCGTTGTTCTTGACCACGTTCATTAAACGGTCCGAACTCAGTACCTGCTGTTGAATGGAGTTCAGACTGTCCTGCAGGCTTACCTGAACAGTTGAGGCCACAAACTTTTCCGGGATCTTCTGGGCATCCACCAGCACCACCGTCTCCGCACGGTAAATGCTGGGCAGGCTCATAATATAGAGCACACCCAGGCCGGTGAGCGCAGCCGTCATGGCCACGATCAACCCTTTTCGTTTCCAAATCATCCGGGCAATAGACAGGGGCATGTACTGCCCGGCCAAGCCGCTTTGTGTAACTGGTTTAATAGGCATATAGCTCGATTCTTCCGATTCCGTTATTGACAACTTGTTGAATGCAACCCGGTGGCCAACCCTCCGATGGACCGGTTCTCCTTTAGCATCAACACTATCCGAAAAAGAGCTCCCGCCGAAAGAAGAAAAAACCTGGGAACCCGTGCCACTGTTTTGGATTCCGCCCGCAATAACAAGCGACGGAACTAAGGTCAAAAACCTAAAGAGAACATCGAACGCGGATCACTCCGATCCCGCACCAGTGACTGGCGACGCACTCCTGGAAGCGCCTTCGACAAAACAATTTCCTACTTTGACGTTTTGAAAACCAATATTACCCTATCTACTGCTGTGGTACAACAGCCTAGCAATATTTTGTTGCCCCAAAACCGGCGTTTTATGTTTTTTTGCATTTTCCAGTACTATAAATTTCCGTTGCCACCGACGTACTCCGCGTACCTAGCTGACAAGCCCGTCGGAGTTTCTCCTACAACTGCGCCGAAGTGAGCAGTATAAGATGGTGTGATTACCTCAGAATCCCTCTCAACGGCTGTAGTTTTTTTTAGAGAAGTCGCACGACCGAGACGTGCAAATTTGCAGACCTGCAAAGTGGCAGAAAAGCAAGGCTCTGCCCCTCACGCTTGGTCTAATCCTCAGTCAGGTCCTATGTGGGTGCCGCTCCCAAGGGACGATATGTTGCCTGGGGACGAGTGCAGCTCGTTCACCCACCAGTTGAGGGAGCTTGCATCTACATGTTGAATTGGACCAAACGATCTGCCAGAAAGCGGCCTGCGTTGTTGCTTATGGTTGCTATGATTTGCGCTCTATTGGGTGCCGTGCGGCTGAACGCACAAGCCTCGGACGGAAATCTGATTGGGAATGTGATCGATCAAAGCGGCGCGGCTGTCCCCGGTGCCAGCGTGGAGGCCATCAACACAGCCACCAACGTGAGGACAACCGTCGATAGCGGGGCGGATGGTGGCTATCGCTTTCGGAATCTCCCAGTGGGAACCTACGATTTGAAGGTGACTCACACTGGCTTTTCGAATGTGCAAATCGCCGGGGTTGCGGTGGTGCTGAACGCCACCTTTACGGCGAATGCGACGCTTTCTGTCGGCAATATTTCAACCGTGGTGGACGTCTCCGCCGCGGCCAGTTCCATCGACACGACGACATCCCAGATCAGCAACACCTTCATGGCGCGCGAGGCCCTGGATATACCAGCCGCGGCGCTACCGCGTGGCGCCGTGAATCTTTCTCTGCTGGGGGCGGGGGTTGCCAGCTCCGGCGGCCTGGGCGTGGGAGAAGGACCCGCCATTGGTGGCCAGCGACCGCGTGCCAACAACTTCATGATTGAAGGCGTGGACAACAACCGCAAAGACACTACCGGCAGCAATGTCTCTGTTCCCCAGGAGGCTACGCTTGAATTTACCGTGGTTCAGAATCAGGCGGAGGCTGAATTTGGCGGCGGCGCCGGCGGCCAGTTCAATACCGTCCTGCGCAGCGGCGGAAAAACGCTGCACGGTTCGGTGTACGAATACTTGCAGAACCGCAACCTGAACGCGCTCGATCAGGCTTTCGGGCGCACTGGAACGCTCACCAATCCGCGCTACGACTCAAGCCTGCTGGGCGCCTCCATTGGAGGGCCGGTGATTAAAGAGAAATTGTTTTACTACGGCCTGCTCGAATACAACCCAACCGGGCGCTCTTCTACCCCGGCACCGATCGATGCCCCCACGGCTGCGGGCTATGGCTTGCTAAGCGCGATTCCCGGTATTTCGCAAACCAATTTGAAAGTACTGCAGCAGTATTTGCCGGCGGCCTCGGCGCCGGATGGCACCAGCACAACGGTGCTGAATCCGCGCACGGGAAACAATGTGACCGTTCCGTTGGGCGTGCTCCCCATCGTCGGACCCAGCTACAGCAACCAATACAACTGGTTGGTGAATATCGACTACAACATCTCAGCCATGGATCAGTTGCGCGGCCGCAGCGTGAACAACCTGTCTTCCGGATTCTCCCCGGAAACTCTGCCTGCGCTGCCCGTGTTTTATCAGGCCCGCGCCAACAATAGCCGCCTGTTATCGCTGTCTGAGTTCCACAGTTTTACGGCCGCGCTGCTGAATGAGTTCCGCTTTGGCTACAACCGTTTGAGCGATACCACTCCCGCCGGCAACTACGCTTTTCCGGGTCTCGACGCGTTTCCCAATCTTTATTTTCAGGATTTGAACGCACAGCTTGGGCCGTTTTCCAGCTCGCCTTCCTCAACTGTTCTGAATACCTATCAGTTGATCGACAATGTCAGCTGGAGCAAAGGCCGGCATGCGCTGAAATTCGGATGGCAGGGACGCAAATACATCACCAGCCAGATTTTCACGCAGGCCACTCGCGGCGACTACCAGTATTCCGGCATCGACCTGTATCTGCGCGACCTCAGCCCGGACGTCAATGCGGTGCGAACCGTCGGCGGCGGGCCGTATAACGGCAATGCCATAGACCACTCGTTCTTTGTGCAGGACGAATTCCGCTTCCGTCCCAACCTGACCGTGACGGCGGGAATTCGTTACGACTACCACGGCATCACCGCCGGCGACAAACTGCAGGCGTTGAACACAATTGCCGGCGTGCCCGGTTTGATTTCCTTTGCAGCCCCCACCGCTTACATGAACGGCTGGGCGCCGCGCCTTGGGTTGGCCTATTCGCCTGGCAGCGGCGCTTCCACCACCATTCGCGCTGGTTTCGGGCTTACCTATGACCGGGGATTCGACAATTTGGGTCTAAACGGGAAACCGGCGCAGGTGGTGACCACCATTGACGTGACCACCCCCATCGATAATACGCCGAACTTCCTGGCTAACGGCGGCATCCCGCAGCGGTCCGGCTTTGGGACGTTCGATACCGCGGGCGATGCCCGCGCAGCCACCTCCACGCATCTTCCCAATCAATATTTGCTGCCCTACGCAGCCAGTTGGAACCTGGGCGTGACGCACGTTTTTCGCCGCGACTACACGCTGGAGGTCCGCTACGTGGGCACGCGCGGCATCCATTTGCCCATCCAGACGCAGATTAACGTTCAACCCAAGGTAACCGCCGCCAACTTCATTCCGACGTTCCTGACCATCCCCAGCACCTCTACCCTGGCCACCTTGCCCACACTCGCCGCCGTCGGTAGCCCCAGCCGGTTCCTGCCGCAATATGCTCCCTATTTTCCGAACAACATCACCGAGTTCGGTT
>JANXYJ010000008.1 GCA_025350105.1 Terriglobia bacterium
GGAGCCTATATGAAAAAAATTGAAGCGATCATCCAGCCTTTCAAGCTCGACGAGGTAAAAGAAGCGCTCACCGCGGTGGGCGTAGACGGTATGACCATTTCCGAGGTACGCGGACATGGCCGGCAGAAAGGCCACACGGAAGTTTACCGTGGGGCCGAATACAAGGTCGATTTAATCCCCAAGGTGAAAATCGAAATTGTGGTGGCGGAAGCGCGGGCCTCTCAAGTGATTAGCGTGTTGAGCGACGCCGCGCGCAGCGGAAAAATTGGCGACGGCAAAATCTTCGTCTCGAGCATTGAAGATGCCATCCGCATCCGCAACGGCGATCACGGCGACGCGGCGCTTTAGGCAGCCGGCTCTTTTAGTGACAGATGCGCCAGGCCATGGCTTGGCGCATTCTCTTTGGGGTTCACGCCACATGTATGCTGGATCTACAACAATTGCAGTCCTTCTGTATGGTCGCGCAGATGCACAACTTCACCCAGGCGGCGGCAAAATTGGGATATTCCCAGTCAAGCGTCACGTTGCATGTGAAGGCATTGGAGCGTGAGCTTGGCGCTTCGCTGCTCACCCGTAGCCGCTTCTCAAAAACCGTGGAACTGACTGAGGTGGGACGCCGGGCGCTGGTCTACGCGGAGCGATTGCTGGCTTTGGCGGCTGAAGCCAAAACCGCGGTTGGCGCTTTACGTTCTTGACTCGTCCACCACCGGATTCCGCAGCAGGCCGATGCCTTCAATCTCCACTTCGCAAACATCGCCGGGCTGCATGAAAAGCTTGGGAGTGCGGTATAGTCCAATGCCGGCGGGCGTTCCGCTGACAATCACGTCACCCACTTCCAGTCGAACCGCTTCGGTAAGGCAGGCAATCAGCGTCGCGACATCGAAGATCAAATCGTTGGTGTTGGCCGATTGCACAGTTTGCCCGTTCAGTCTGGTGGTCAGCCGCAAGCCTTTGCCGCCGGGCGGTAGTTCATCGGCGGTGACCAAGTCCGGCCCAAACGCGCCGGTGTTGTCGAAGTTCTTACCCAAGGTCCACTGCTGGCCTTTGCCAATCTGATAGCCGCGCACAGACGCTTCGTTGAACACAGAATAACCCGCGACGTGTTCCAAGGCTCGGTCCACCGGAATGTGGCGGCCGGCCTGGCCGATAAGCACGGCCATTTCGCCTTCGTAATCCAGCGTATTGGAAAGGAAGGGCCGCACGATGGGTTGCTGGTGGCCGATCAGCGTGCTGGCGAAGCGCGCGAAAAACGTGGGGAATTCCTGCTTTTTCAGCCTGTTTTCCTCGGCGTGATCCTGATAATTCATGCCTACACAAATGATCTTCGGCGGATGGGGTATCACCGGCAAGTATTCGAGGCCGGCAGGGTCAATCGCGGCGCCGGTCTTCACTTGTGCGAATTCACTCTGCAGCAGGCTCAGCATGGTGTGCCCTGCCACGGGTAACAAATCTTCGCCGCGCCGCAGGGCGATTCCTGTTTCGGCGCCTTTGCGCCAGCTAACGAATCTCATGATGGATATTCTATTTGACCACCGTCTTGGCCACGGCTTCGTTGTCGTACACATCGGAAACGCGTACAGCGATGGTCACTTCGCCCGGCCCCGCGTCGACGCGGAAGGTGTAGTCGTGTTCTTCGGAATCGGTGAGGCGGGTGGTGGGCTCCACTACTTGCCACTCACCGCCGTTGACTGAATACTCGGCCTTTTGCAAAACGTTCAGCGCATCTTTGGCATGCAACCGCACGTCGATCTTGCCTGCGTTTCGGGTTCCGGTTAAGCCTGAAATCTCCGGCGGCGTGTTGTCGATCAAAAAGCGTTCGCTTTCGCGCCAGGAACTCAGCGCCTGCTCGGGAGTGTTCGACGGCGCATCGCTGGCCGTCACACGCACCCGATATTTTCCGTCCGGAAACGCCGTGGAATCCCAACCGTAATAACGCTCTTTCAGGTCCGCGCGCAAGGGCTTCCAGCTGGTTTCGTTGTCGCCCCGAATTTCCAGGGTGAAGCGCAAGCTGTCGCCATTGTCATCGTTGGCCAACCAGCGTGCGCCAATGTAACCCTTGCTCCAGGTAAGCGGCGGAGACACTCCGGAATCCGCAACAGCAGCAGTGGAAGCCGCCGCGGGGGCTTTTCCCAAAGGCGGCAATGTGAGTGACGCTGGAGTCCCTACGGCATTCGGTGTGGCCGGGGCCGGGAATCTATAATTTGCTTGCGTAGCTTCCACCATCTCCACGCGCGGGGCGACGTTCTTGCCCTCATACGCAGCCATTACGCCGTAGACGTCAGCGCTGTTGGTAAGTGTCAACCGGTATTGCAAAAACCGCGCAGCGGGCGAAGCGATGCGGTCGGCATTCAGTTTGGCCCAGGGGCTCCAATCTTTTTGTGTGCGGCTGACGTTGCCGCTGCGGGTCTCTAACGTCACTCCACCTTGGCCGGCAGACTGGGTGGTCATTCGTCCCCAATAGGAGAATGCGCTGGCATCCAGAACTTCGCTCTCGTAGGTCCCGGATGGTTCACGTTCCGGCCCCATCGAATATACCTGGCCAATGTTGCCTGTAGCTAGATACAAGCGCCCGTTGGGTCCGCTGGTGAACGCGGTAACCTGCGCCGGGGCTACGCTCAATAGTTTGGTCCACTGGCCCTCGCCGTCCAGCCTAAAAACATTTCCCTGATTTCCCGTGCCCAGCACCAACCGCGCCTGATCGTCAAACGCCAGCGCATAAACCACGTTCTGCTCATCGTTCCAAATCCGCCGCGCGTAGCCATCGGGTTGAATGCGATACACTTCCGTCCCTCCAGCAATGTTCGCCGGCGCAGCGGGAGCGTTCGCGGCCCCTCCTCCTCGCCCCGCGGGTCCACTCGGCACCGCCACCGTAACCGTTCCTTGGCTGGTGGCCACCTGCCGTGCCGGTTGCGCCGGTGCGGCGGGCGCGGTGGCGGCGGTTTTGTTTCCCGTACCCGCCGCGTAAATCGTGCCATCGGCGGCAATCGCCAGCGCCGTAATTTCGCGCTTCCCTGCTTCATGTAGAACGAAACCTTCGCCCTTCGGCGTAATGCGCAGAATCAGTCCGCTGGCATCGGTGCCCGCGATCAGATCGTCATTGGCATCCATCGCCAGCGAACGCACGTTGCTTTCTTCGGTCCTGTAGAAAACCGACCCCACGCCCGCGGGAGTCACTTTGTGGATCTCGCCCGCATCGCCCGTTCCCACATACAGGTCTCCGCTCTTCGAAAACACCATGGACCAGATGTATTTGGCTTTGGGATCGTAAAACACTTGAGGGTCGCCCGTCCCCGTCTCATTCGCGGCAATCCGATAGATCTTTCCATCCGGCGCGGTTGCCGCATACACACGATTTTGTTTGTCGATGGCGATAGCCTGCACCGCAAGGCCATCCAATTCCATGCTGCGCACGCGGCCTGCGGTGTCCATCGCCACCAGCTTGGCTTTGGATCCGCTCACGCCTCCGCCACCGGCGTAAATTACGCCTTTCGAATCGCGCGCAATGGCCCACAAAAACGTAATCGATGGATCGTGGATTTCTTTCAGCAGGGGCGCGGTGGTCAGGTGCCCGTTACTCGATAGCGACAAACCTTTGCGCGTTCCCTTTTCAAAATCGGCGGCCTCGGAATGATCAAAGGTCTGGGTATCGACGGCGAGCAGCGACGTGAATGCGCACAACAACGGCGCGATCGTTTTCATAAATGTCATCAGTTGGGAACCTATTTAACGTTGGGAACCTATTTAACTGGGAACCTATTTAACGTGGATGCGCAGGGAGTAGCTGCCGCTCACCACCTGGTCGAACGCAATGCTCTGTTGAATCTGCGTGCTGTCGGGCGCGCTTTGCAAACTGCGTCCAGAAACCCGCTCGGTCTGCATCACGTTGGCGATGGACGATGGCAAATTCGGCAGCGTCTTGTCATCCACAAAATAGGTGGAGCGGTTTTGCACCAGCGCCACATACAAACGATTGTTGGCCCGCTCCTGGTTCAGCACCGAAACCATGCCGGGAACGTCCAGTGTCCGGTTGTTTTGGCTGGCGCCGTCCAGGGAACGGTCCAGGGTATCCGCGTCACTGAATTGAATGCGATGTTCGCCCTTCGGCATGCCTGCGGGAATCTTCACTGTCAGCGTGCGCTCCATGCGCTCGCCGCGATAGGGGCGCAGAAATACTTTCACCGGAATCTCCGCACCGGCTTCCACGTCCAGCGTCGGCGTCCAGGCATTCTCAATCGTGGCAATGCGGCGGGCGGGCAACAGGTCCACCACCGCGTTCACGCTTTTCAGCTTCGGCATGCCAATAGGATTTGAAAACAGCCGCGCAAACTTATCGCCCCACCAACCGGCCAGCACGTTAGGCATGGGCACCGGGATATCACCCGGCGCGAACATGCTGGAAAGATGAATGTTGGGTGTGTCCACCATTTCCACCTCGCCGGTCATGCGATAGGTCATCTCATCGGCGTACAGATTCATTTGTTGCAGCGAATTCGTCAACGTGTTCGCCATCAGAAACGGTGTCCATTTTTCGTTGACGAAAATGTTGAAGTTCAGGTCTTTTTCCTTTACCAGCGTATCCATCTCACCATGCGCGCGGACTTTAATGTGCACCGGAATGAACGGCGCTTCGGCGCCCAGTTCGCCCATGATGCCCGTGTGCCGGTCCTGCCGCAGCGCGCCCACAATCTCCGTCGAATTGCCCATCTTATTGGGCTGATTGGCCGATGCCAGCACCGTCACGATTTCGTTCTTGGCCATGGGAATATTCACCGCGCCCAAATTCAGCATGGGATGCCCAAAAGCCAGAATGCGTTTGCCATCGTTATAAGTAACCGTGCCCATGATCGCCCCTGCCATGTCGCCGGAAACCAGAACGGCGCCGACGGGCTCGCCCGGATTCAAGGCATGTTCCCACCCGGCAGCGGGCTTGGCGCTCATGATGCTGGAACTGGCTCCGCCTTGCACCATCGTGATGCCCATTTCGCGGAATTGGCTCGCATAGGAGTTCAGCGTCTCGGCACTGTAGCCCGAAAACACCAGCGGCGTGTCGATTGGTACGAACTGGGCACCGCCCCCAGAAACAAAATCGTTTGGGTAAGCGTTGTCCATGCCGGGACCAACGCTAACCCGCTTCGCCTTATCCGGCGTGCGCGCATCCAAGGGCCGCGACGCGTCCATATCCTGAATCTCCAACATGCTTTCGATGGGAGTGATGCCGCAGATGGCGTCCGGCGAAAATTGGCTCATGCGCAGGGCAATCGCGCCAATCAGTTTGCCTTCGTAATACACCGGGCTTCCGCTCATGCCGCCGGCCACGCCGGTGCGCTGGGCTTTGCCCCCCATCTTGCCAATAATCACATGCTGCCGCGGACCCATCGCGTTCTCCGCGATGCCGATAATCTCCACCGGCACGGCTTCTGGTGTGGTGCCGGAAAACGTGGTCCAGGCGATGGCCTGCATGCCGGGCTTAACGTCCTTCAGCGGCAGGATCTGCGGCTTTCCAGCCTTGGGAGGTGTCAGCTCCGCCGCGAAAATCGATACGGACATTGGCGCCGACATCAGCGCCGACAACATCACAACGACGGAAAAGACAATCCTCGCAGCGCCCACCGACCGGGTATTCATCAGCCTTGGTACCTCTGTCTCTAATATACGGGATAAGTGAGAAACCGGTTACAAGCGTTGGTAACGGCTAGGTGGAGTAAGGGGACTAGTGCGGTGGTCAGGGGGTTCGCAAGATGTTCGATGCCCTGACACCCAAACCGTCGTCATACGGACACACCGGCATGGCTGCCGGGCCACGGGCCGCACACGGGCCACAAAGGACCCGCACAAATTGTTCGAGAAGCCAGTTCCAGTCCCCGCTTGATTTTGCCGGAACAGGTCAGGAATAGCGCAAAATAGCGGCGATCGGGCCGGCTTCACCCAGTGTCCCTGGATCGAGGACGTCGACTTCGCCGCGGGCGCGGATCGTCTCCACCGCGGCAGCGTTGATCAGATCCTGCTCCCCTTCCAGCCGCGATTCGTTGACGGGGAATAGCGGACCCAGCAGACCCATTTCATGAGCATCTTGTTCAATCAGCAATCGATGAACCCGCCCTTGCAGTGCGGCGTCTAAAACCCGGCGGACGCCACTGGTCACATGATCCCTGCGGGTGGTCCGGTGGAACTCGCCCAGCACTTCAGTAGCTTCTCGCCGCCGGTTTTCCATGACTGCTTGCAAGGATCGTTCAGCCAGATCGTTCCAACTCAAGTGTTCGGGGCTGGTAGGTTTGGCCTCCAACACGCGAGGATAGTCGGAAACAGCGCGATACACGGCCAATTCTTCCGCGATGCCAACCAGGACAAGTGGCGCCCCATTCAGGGTGGTGGAAAGCCCATGGTTCACTCGCCGTAAGTATTGGTGCAGCCGCTCGTGCAAGGAATCGCGCTCATCGCCGGTTCCAAAACGCGCCGCGCCTACTTGCCCCGCCGGGCCGGCGGATGAGCGGTTCTGCAAGTCATGATCCGGCTGATTCAGGGCAACAAATTCCTCAAAACTCTGGGGAACGCCCGCCGGTAACGGGACTTCCTCACATCTTCCCTCGTACCAACGGGCCAACCTTACGTGCTTCTTGGCGATCGCCAAAATAGAGAACTCGTGCACCGGTAACAAATGGGCCAGCAATGGCGCAATATGTGGGTGAGATGCCGCTACCAGGCGCGGGGCGCAACCCTCAAGCAAACGGTGGTGGCGAAAAATGCCGGGGCTAACGAAAGCCACCGAAGCACTTCCACCGGCATGCAACCGGGGGTCGGAGGCGAAGTTCTGCAGAGGCTTCAGCATTTGCGTGATCGCGCCCTGGAATCGCCTGTTTTCCAGCTCTCGCTCCGCATCTCGCAGCATTGTTTTCATGCGTTCAGCGCTAGACAAGTCCGCCGCCCCAGGATGCCTGGCGGGAAGAAACAGTGTGATAAATGGGCCGGGCGCAGTGCAAACCGCTTTTAATGACTCCGGACCCAGCAAATCCCATTGCTGCGGCGCTGTTGTTTGACGTCTCGTTTTTCGTGTTATTTGACCTGATGTTTTTGATTGAACCGGTGCCATGCGGAAACCTCCAGAGTTACGAGTTTCACAAAACAACCGTGCACGGCGAGTACCGAAATCAAGTCCGCTTTTGGCATCCTTCGTGTACCCGTCGGTGGCGCGACCATACTGCTGGCGACACCTGTGCTGCTGGCGCGCCCATGCTGCTAGCGCGCCCTCGATCCCATGCCGTACCCTACGGCACAATGCTCAGATGGTTCACTACCTCCGATACTCCAGGCGCGCCCCAGGCCGCCCGTTGCGCCTCGTCCTTTTCCGCCCAGGATCGAACATAGCCGTATAGATGCACCGTGTTGTCATCGGCGGATACGACGATGCGCCGCGCATCCACTTCGGCGCTTCTCCGCAGCGCATCTTCGATCTTGCTCTTCACCTGTCCAGTTGAGACGTGTGGCTTCACTTGAATGTGGTTATTGATGGTGCGGACGCCCATGATGCCACGCGCCGCAGCCTCGGCGCTTTCGCGCTGAAAGTTCCAATCCACGTTGCCTTCCAGGCTGACCACGGCGTCTCTCACTCCTACCTTGATCCGTTTGTCCGGGACCGAAATATTTGTTTCCAGCGCTTGCACCATATCGCGGGCGATCTCAGGGTCCGTCCGCTGCGTTCCCGGCCGTACCTCAATATCGTTGGCCACGCCCAAAACACCATACACCTTCTTCACCGACCGCTCAGCTGTGAACTTCTCCACATAGTTGTGGACAAAGCCAGTGAGTGAAATCACCCCATCGCGGGCGTTCACGCTGATGTCTTTGCTGGTGATCTCGGGCTCCCATTCGAGTTGAAACTGCACGGCATCGCGTAGTTGTTTGTCAGATTCCTTGTGCTGAATCGCTTGCATCGCTTTGTACCTCGATAGAAGGACCTGCACGTTATGGGCCGCTTCCGTTGGCAACGCGCTTCGATTGGTGCTTTATTGGGGGGCTCTATTTGCAGAGCCCGCCCGCCGGTTACGGGCTACCCAATCGCTGATTCGATTCGCCCCCAAATAGCTGATTCAGCACAAATAGTTCTGACCGAGCCGGCCTTAAGTGTCCCCGAAATGCCGTCGTCCGCAATACGGGTTTCCGTTTTGCTAGTAGGACTACGGTGAAAGAGCGGCTTGTCCCCACATCCCTCAAGCCCCGGTAGCAACCCTGGTAGCAACCATTCTTACTTCCCGACAATATGCTGAAAATCCTTCTCGTTTTCGCACACCCAGTCCAATAGGTCGGCATCGGGCAGATAGGACCATGGGATCGTGACCGTCCACGGATGGGTGTACGTCTTCGGATCGTCGATGGTCACCTGCACCACCATGTGCCCGAAGTCCGGGCGGCGGAAGCGCTCGATCACATGGAGAACGTCGCTGTGCGGGTGGCCGCCGTCGTCGAGCCAGGTGTTTTCGTTAATCCCGGCCGTATTGACCACCAGCGTATCCCCTTCCCATTTGCCAACTGAATACCCAAACCACGCCGGATCCAGGACCTTCGGAAGGGGCCGCCCGTCCAGGAAGATTTGCCGAAAGGAGTGATAGCTCTCAAACAGCATCACCAGCAACCCGGGCTCCTGAATCACCTTCTTGGGCATGTGATGAGCGTCGAAGTCCGTGACGCTATGCGGCAGGCAGTGGTTTGACGGGCGGTCCTTTCCGGAGTTCTCCAGGCGCGATTTATAGAGGGCGGCGGCCTCAGGGCGCAGCGGAACCTCCACTCCATCGGCGGCCAGGTTTTCCAGATAGCGGGTGCTAAAATCCGGAGCACTCCAAACGCCCGAAAAATCCGGCTTGCCCTCGCGGGTTCTGGGCGCGGGTGACGCCAGGTTCGGCTTTCCATCTTTCGTTCGAGGAATGCCAGCAGTAGGATAGTTCATCCACTGGGCCACCACCGGCAGACAGAACAAAGCCAGAGCCGGCACCATCAGACGGTTTGAAAACCAACGGCCTGAGAACCGAAGGGGTATGGTTAGCATAAACCGCCTTTCCGGCCAGCAGTACCTGCTTTCGCGCTGGAGATTCATTCTCCCCTTTCATGGCCGATGCGAGTATACCTCAAACAATTTTTCAAAATTCCTGGTAGGGGTGCCTAGTCAGCGGCCGAATCGGCTGCTACTCTCTAATATCGCGGTCCATATCTAGCAGTCAACATTTCTAGGGGGAGGGCACGATGAAAATTGCGCTGAACGTTGTCGGGGCGGTTCTGATTGTCTTCGGCTGCATCTGGATTCTCCAGGGCATAAATATCCTGCCGGGCAGCTTCATGACCGGGCAGATTCAATGGGCCGTCTACGGCGCGATTGCAGTGATTGTGGGGATCGGACTCCTGGTCCTGGCCAGGCGCGGAAAGCGCAAGCCCTAAGCGCCGCGGAGCCCGGCCGCACACACGAACAGGGGAACCCACCCGCTCCCGAGGTCACAGGCGCTGCGTCACAAATGCTGCGCCGCGGAGTCTGCATCTTTAGGCCGTTCACTTTCCGGCCCGCAGGTCCGGCGAGCAGATCGTCGTGCAGCACATTAAAACAACAAATTACAAAAAAAGGGCGCAAGAGTTCCAACGAAATGGAGAACTACTCTTGCGTTCGAAAGTCGGAGCCTTCACTAAAACGTGCTGCCGGGCACGGACGAATACCGTACCCCGTCTATTGAGACGAACACCTGGACCATTATTGGGCCTTTTGCTTGGAAAATAATGGTATTATTCCCCTCGACATTATGTCCAAAAAAATCGTCCGATGTTTTTGCATACCATCCGCCTGGCAACATCTCAGGAGTGGGGTTCGTACTCAAATTGTAGAGTTGGTCCGGAGCCTGGTATAAGCTTAGGTTGTAAGGATAGGCGGCCAACAACATTGGAGTATCTTGCTGCCAAACCTTGCCAAATGCGTCCCTGACACTCACAGAGACCGACTGGTCAAAGCCAGCCATATTGACGACTGTAAAAGCCGTCCTGCAGCCCTTTTGCTCATTGCCGTGACTCCCTTGGCAATAAGGAGCGACCCAGCTAGACCCGGCATCTCTGCTGTTTATAGCAGTGACCGGAACCGTCCAGTGTAAATTCATTGCGACATTGTCGTAATAAAATGTCAGCTGGTTTGAAACAGCCTCGAGCGTCGGCAGGTCAGGAGCAGTTATCATTCCTACCATGGGGCCCTGCCCCAAATTTGGTAAAAAGTCGCAAGTGGTCCCCGTGCTGCAGCTTGCCATTGTTAGAAAGTTCCAGGTTTTACCTCCGCCCGTTTTGGCGTCCGGAACTATAGTCGAATTAAACCCCTGAGCACATCCCATTGATTGCTCGCACATCGTGGTTCCAGCAGGCTGACTAAAACCTACGCTGGAATAATACCCCGGCATTATGGTGTAACTCACCCCTTTTTGATCTGCTAAGGGTGGGAGAGAAGCCGTCACCCTGAATGTCCACACCTCAAAGACAGCGTTTTGGACAGCAAATTGAGGGAAGACCACTACTTTTGTGCAGGAGTACGTTCCCGCCGTGACCTGGGTCTGGGAACCCAGAATCGTCGCGTATCTTCCGCAGTCGGGCTTTGTAAACGATGAAAAGGGCGTCTTCGAGACCGTCTGCCCAAAAGCCGAGCCTGCTGTGATCAGGACAAAAACTAAAACTAAACTTAAAAATCGCCTCATTTAAAGGCCTCCTTGTTAACTATATTAAATCAAAACCGCGCGACGTCATAGGCGCTGCGCCGCGGATTCTGCGTCTTTTGGAGGCAGTCCCAGCCTGGCCGCGGGCCGGTGAGCACGTACCCACCGGGGGCGCAGCACACGGTTCCACCACATAAGCGTGCCGGTAACGAACGTGGCCGCAGGGGCCAGTCCGAACACCGCCCAGGTTGCCTTGGTCATCTGGTCGCAGAACCCAGGTCCGCTGCAAGGAATCCCTATTCCGTTAATGCGGCCGAAATGCAAGTAAGCCAGCCAATAAATAACGCGGTCGCTGATGCGAAACCCGGCATTCACGGCAGTAGGAGGGTCCAGCCGATCGACGAAATCCTGAAACGCTTCGGGAATGCAGAGACAAATCCCGATCAGGCCGATCCGGAGTTCTCCACGCGCGATTTATAGAGGGCGGCGGCATCAGGGCGCAGCGGAACCTCCACTCCATCCGCGGCCAGGTTTTCCAGATAGCGGGTGCTAAAATCCGGAGCACTCCAAACGCCCGAAAAATCCGGCTTGCCCTTGCGGGTTCTGGGCGCGGGTGCCGCCAGGTTCGGCTTTCCATCTTTCGTTCGAGGAATGCCAGCAGTAGGATAGTTCATCCACTGGGCCACCACCGGCAGACAAAGCCAAACCAGCGCCGGCACCATCAGACGGTTTGAAAACCAACGGCCTGAGAACCGAAAGGGTATGGTTAGCATAAACCGCCTTTCCGGCCAGCAGGACCTGCTTCGGCGGGGGATTCGTCCTCCCCTTTAGTGGCCGATGCGAGTATACCTCAAACAATATTTTAAAGTTCGGGAAACGGTGGCCGCTGGTGCGCTAAATTTAGCGTGCTACCTGCCACAACCCCGCCCACTTCACCCCGCCCCCGCCCCGCTCGACTTCCCTGCGTTTTTGCGATACCATCACCCATGGACATTCTAGGGCACTGGAGTTGTAGATCAGAGCTGTCCAGGGGAGTTTAAGATGACCACTTTGCGCTCCAAAATGATGCTGCTAAACGCTTTGGCCATGGGCGCATTCTCAATGATTTTGGCTATCCCGGCAAGCGCCCAGGATTTCCCGGAAGGCGCAGGCAAGACGCTGATCGTTCGTTCGTGTGGCCAATGCCATCCCACGGACCAGATTGCCCGCCAGAAAAAGAGCGAGACGGATTGGCAGGCGACGGTGGTCCGCATGGCTGGCCGTGGTGCGAAGGTGACGTCCGAAGAAACCGACACCATCGTGAAGTATCTAGCCGCGAATTTCGCGAAACTGGAAGATGCGACCAAGGTGAACGTGAACAAGGCGGACACCAAAGCGCTGACCGGCCTGGGCTTCACCGATAAGGAAGCCGACGCCATTATCGACTACCGAACCCGCCACGGCGATTTCCGCAGCTGGGCCGATATGCTGCAGATTTACGGCGTGGATGGCGAAAAGGCCGAGGCGGCGCAAGGCAAAATGTCGTTCTAGATTTTTCGCAAACCGAATAGTACTTACGTTGAGTAGGTTTTCGCATCGCCAGTCGCATACGATGCATCTATACTGACCGAAAGACAGTGACCGGAACACAATGACTACTTCCTCCTTCATTAAGAATGCTTTTATCGCCGGAGCTATTCTGGCACTGGCCACACCGTTCGCCTCGGCGCAGGATCTGCCTCCAGGTGAGGGCCGCGAGACGCTGAAAAAGGTCTGCACGGCCTGCCATGATATTGAATCTGTGCCGCGTTTGCGCTATTCGCGCGCGGATTGGCAAAGCCTGGTCTATTCGATGAAGGACATGGGCGCGGACGCCACGGGCGCGGAGATGGACCAGATCATCGATTATTTGACCAAGAATTTCGGCAAGGGCGAAGAAGGCGCAAAGAAGACCAACGTCAACAAAGCATCCGCCAAGGAAATTGAAGCGGGCCTGGGTTTGTCCACCAAGGAATCGGAGGCCATTGTGCTGTATCGCATGAAGAACGGCGATTTCAAAGACGCCGCGGGCCTGGCCAAAGTGGAAGGCGTGGACGCCGCGAAGCTGGCTGCCGCCAAAGATAAGATTGAGTACTAGAAAGATAATCGAGTTCTAGATGAGCACCAAGCCGCGACCGTTAGGGAGCGACGCGAGGAATTTGCTCCAAGGCCAACGTCTATGAAATGGATCGCCGCTGCGCTTTTGCTTCTGCCTGCATTTGTTTTTGCCGCGGATGAGCTGCCCGATGGTGCTGGCAAGGAAATCATTGCCAAGCACTGCAATGGTTGCCATCAGGGCGTGGCGCTTTCGCGCTACCAGAAGACTCACGAAGAATGGGACAGCATTGTCACCCGCATGGGCCAGCGCACAGTGGCTTCGCGCGAGGAACTGAACACGCTGACCGATTATCTGGCCACCAATTTCCCCAAAGTGGACGATCCCACTAAGGTCAACATGAACAAGGCGACCGCGAAGGAACTGGTGGAGCGGCTTGCTTTGAGCGATAAAGAGGCCGAAGCCATTGTGACTTATCGCGATCGCCACGGCAATTTCCGCACCTGGGGAGATCTGCTGGTGATCTACGGCGTGGACGGGGCTAAGATTGAGTCGCTTCAGGACAAGCTGAGCTTCTAGGTTCCTGCCTACGTCTGCCGCTCCGGCATCACCACCACCAGCCCGTCAAACTCCTGGCGCATTGCAATCTGGCAGCTCAGCCGGCTGTTGGGTTTGCGATCCGCCGCGGTTGCGCCTAGCATTTCTTCCTGCTCGTCGCCAATCGGGTCCAGCTTAGGCAGCCACGCCGGGTCAACGTAAACGTGGCAGGTGGCACACATGCAAGCTCCACCGCATTCGGCCACGATGCCGTCGACGCCATTCTTCACGGCGCCCTCCATCACAGAAGACCCCACAGGGACATTGATCGTTGTGCTCTCGCCAGAGTGCGAGATGTAAGTTACGTTTGCCATGGTATAAATTCAGACTGTAAAACGCTGGTCACGCTTTAAAACGATCATCGATCTCCACCTGATAGCCGCTGACCAGGCGATTGGTTTCGTTGGCCATGCCGACCACAGCCATAATCTCGCTGAACTGCGCGTCGCTCATGCCGGCTTTGCGGGCGGCGGCGGTGTGACTGGCGATGCAATAGCCGCATTGGTTGCTGGCGGAGACTGCCAGGTAAATCATTTCCTTGGTTAAGGGATCCAGCTGACCCGGCGCCATCACTTCTTTCACCGATTCCCAAGTCCGGCGAAGCGTCGCCGGGTCGGCCGCCAGCGCTTTCCAGAAATTGTTGATGTAATCGGTCTGGCGCACTGTCATGATGTCGTCGTACACCGCCTTCACTGCCGGTGAGGCGTCCTGGTATTCAATGAATCCGCGCGTGGGCATAAAATCTTCTTGGACAATTAATTTTTGTTGGGCTCGCCCTTGATCCGTCGTGCGGAAAGACCAGGAGTCCCGCCCGGCACGCCGCCGGTAAGCGGTTCGACAATGGGTCCGCCGCACACTGCCACTCCGTGCTTCAACAGCGCGGCCAGAAAGTCGTTCAGCACTTCGTAGACGGATCGCTCCGATATCGGCGCGCGATTGGGCAAGCGAAATGTCGCCGGTAATTCTTTGTTGATCTGCAAGCGAATGGCGAAGGGCATGGCCTTGCCGCCGCGGTCGCGCTGGTTGGCCACCTGAATGGGCGTTTGCAGCACGTTGCCGCTGGCGCCATCAATGTAGAACTGGCAGCGCGAAAACCAGCCCAAATTCGCTGGATCCGCCGCATCAAACAGCAGCAGGGGCGCCTGACGGCCCTCCGCGATCAAGTCGAGGAGCACGCGCCGTGACTCCTCTTCAAAGCGCATTTCAAAGCCCGCCTGCCGCGCCAGGTTCTCGATCAGATCGCGATCCAGCTCCAGCAACAACAGTTTCTGCGCACCAGCCTGCAAAGTTTGCATTCGTTGTCATTCTAGCAGCGGTGCGGGGGAAGACGCTATTCCGGTTGCGCCGCGGCAGTCTTAAGGACAGATTGCGGTTCGCTCAATTCCTGCAAACTCACAC
Organism: Terriglobia bacterium; assembly: GCA_025350105.1. GTDB lineage: Bacteria > Acidobacteriota > Terriglobia > Bryobacterales > Bryobacteraceae > Palsa-187. The sequence goes on from JANXYJ010000008.1 coordinate 14,734, forward strand.
CACCGCGACTTTGACGTTGTGGATTGGAGGTAGCGAATCGAATAGGCAATCCCAATGCTCGCCGCCCTCCCGTCCGATCCACAGCTGACCCGTCGTGGTGCCGAAGTAGAGCGCGGGAGTCTTCAGCCGGTCGATATCCATGGCGTCGCGCAGTACGGTGAAGAAGCTCTCCTTCCTTGGGAATCCCTTCGCAAGCCGGTTCCACGACGCGCCGCCATTTTCACTGCGCCAAACCGCAGGCGCGCTGCCAGGGCAGGAGCGCGTCGTTGGTTCCAGGGGCACGACGTACACCGTGTCGGCGTCATGCGGGTGGACCACGATGGGAAATCCAAAGTCTGAGGGCAAACCCTTGGCGATGGATCGCCAGGAGTGGCCGTAGTCATCGCTACGCAGCACGCCGATGTCGGGCCGCGGCCCACCGGGCCCGGTCCAATTGGCCCATCCGCCGTGATTCTGCATGTAGAGCCGGCCCGGAGCCTCATCGTGCCGCGCGATCTTGTGAACGCACTGGCCGAACTCGGGATACGGATCGGGCGCAAAGCCCGCGCCGACGCCTTTATTCGACGCCTGGAATGTTTCGCCGCCGTCCTCGCTCAAATAGTGGCCGCCGGTGGAGATGCCCAGGTGTACACGATCCCCGTCGCGCACGATGGTGTGCATGCACATGCCGCCGGCGCCGGGATGCCATTTGCGCGCATGCTCATGGTTGCTGATGCCGGGCACCATATCCCACGAATCGCCGCCGTCATGGCTGCGGAACAAGGATGCTGGCTCCACCCCGCACCACAGTTCCTTCTTAGCGGCACCAGCTTCGAGAGACCAGATGTTGGCCAGCGCCCGCCCGTCGTCTTTGGGGAACGCCGGCGCCGACTTGGTCTCCTTGAAACTCTTCCCCATGTCCTTCGAACACAATACTTTCATGCCGAAGAACGGATTGCAGCTAGAGGCATAGAGGCGCGGCGTCCCGCGCGTATCGATTAACGTCGAGTACACCGGAACCCCAGGACCGAAGGGCCCGCGGAGCGCGAAACTGCGCCGCCCCTTCGCTGCCTCGGCGACGAACACGCCCTTTCTAGTGCCGATTGTGAGAATGATTCGATCCGCCATCTTCAACCTCCTTCGCTCTTTTCGGGAACAGACTTTTCTTCAGCAACCACCAGAGACCGCCGGCAGGAAGGTGACTACGTCACCCGCCATCAGCGCCGTATCGATCCCCTCGAGGTCGCGCACATTGTCCGAGTTCACATACACATTCAGGTGCCGCCGCAGCGCACCGGTTTCATCGCAGACGTTACGATACAACGCGAATTGGTTTTGTTCAAGGTCGCGCAGTGCCGCGCGCACCGTGTGCGCCGCAAGCGAGATCTGCCCCGCTCCCCCGCAATAAGGGCGCAAAGGGCCTGGGACATGGATCGTGATGATCGGCGCTGGTCCCACGTTCAAATGAGCTTATCACTGACAAATGGGGATTGGCAATTTGATTTCGCGCGAAGACCCGCGCAACCAGCAAGCCCTCTGCAAGTAACCCAGGCCGGCAAGCATCCGTTTGCCTGCAAAATCTGCCACATGCGCAATTGACTCGCGGAAAAAGACAAGACTTTACGCCTACACTCGCAAGCGACGGGAGGCCTTGTTGATGTTTCAGTTTAAACGCGTGGCGACGATGCTTGTGATAACCGCTGGTATTGCTGGGTTTCAGACAGCCGCAGCACAGACCGTGGGACCAGCGCTCACCACCATCCAAGATATTCTTTACCGTGCCGATGGCACGCGATTCAACGGGACGATGTTCATCCACTGGAGCAGTTTCCAGGCGGGCGATACATCGAACGTTGCGCAGGCCAATCTGACGTTGCAAATCGTCAACGGCGTGTTGAACGTGAAGCTGGTGCCGACCACCACGGCGACGCCAGGAGCCCAGTACAACCTAACCTACAACAGCGCGGGAAAAAATCAGTTCACGGAAGCCTGGGCAGTACCGCCCAGTTCATTGGTTTTGCGGGTGAGGGATGTACGCATTTCATCGGGAGCCGTGGTTGGTCCTCCGCCGGTGGTTTCGCCGGTGCAGATTGGGGATGTGATTGGTTTGACCAACGCGCTGAGCGTCCGGCCTTCGGCTGGCGTGGGTTTCGCGATTGGGCGGGCGGCGGTGATCGACTCCGCGGGACAGATTGATGCGGCGGCGGGCTCGCTCACCGATTGCGTAAAAGTGGACGGGAGTTCCGGTCCATGTGGCGGAAGTGGCAGTGGGCTGACGCCATCCTATTCCGATAGCGAAACGCCCGGTGGTGTGCCCAACGGCGCGCTGCCTACTTTCACGCTTACGAATGCACCTTCGCCGACGGGCAGCCTGGCGCTGTATCGCAACGGGGTGCTGCAGTTGCAGGGCGCGGACTACTCTTTGGCGAATAAAGCCATCACGTTCTTTTCTGGCTCTGTTCCCTTGACCGGCGATTCCCTGCTGGCCAGCTATCGCTATGCCAACCCCAGCAATCCGCTGAGCAGTCTGGCGGGCGCGCAAGTAGTTTGCAGCAGCAGTGGAGCCACCACCAACGCGACCGTGCTGACCCAACTGGGGACCTGCACCATTCCCGCGGGATTGCTGAGTAATGGCGACCGGATCGAAGTGCAGTTTCATTACGGCCACAGCGGATCGACTACGGGTTTCACCGGAGAAGTGCACTGGGGAAGCACCGTGATCCTATCGCGGCCTGCCACCGCGGCCGATGCAGTGTTAGCAGGAAAAACTGCTCTGGGTTTATATGCGGGAGGACAGTCCTGGGACGCGCAGACGTGGGGTACCAGTCTGGCGCAAATTGTCTCGGTTGGCGCGGCCAGCGAAAATATCACGGCCAACCTGACGATCAGCTTTTACGCACAGATGCCTTCGGCAACCACCGATAGCGTGGCGCTGCGGAACTTTACGGTAATCCGCTATCCGGCGCAAAGCAATCCCTAGGCCGGCGGGCGTTTTCAGGCCGGGTACTTGCTGGGTTAACAGCGCGGTCGGAGGATTTTTGCGGGAAGCGCGAAAACCGGCTGTACCAGAGTTAGACCGGCCTGATGGGTGAGGCGTTCGGCATAGGCGGCTAGACCGGTAGACCTAAGACCGCCGTCCTAAAACTGTCGTCCTAAAACCAATGTCGGCGAGGGAGGCCGCAGGCTAGGGGATTTTCTGATGTCCGCTACGGCGATAATTTCCTTGAGATTGTTTACCCCCTCCCTCAAGATGGAATGGAAGATTGATTCTAACGGGAACGAGGTGCAGCGTATGAATGCAAGATTTATCAAAATTCTCTGCCGGTTAACGCGTGATTTGCGTGGACAGGATTTGGTGGAGTACGCCTTGGTCGCCGGATTTGTGGCGGTGGCGGGCGGCGCTCTGTTTCCCACTTCGATTGCGCCCAACATCAGTATGATCTTTTCCAAGATCAACTCGTCATTCGCAGTCGCTGCCACCCTGGGCAGCTAGGCGCAGTCGCTGCCACTCTGGGCAGCTAAGACACTTTTGAGTTGCGTGTTTTTCAGGGGTGCTATGCTGATCACCATCGGTGAGTGCCCTTTCCCCTGCCCGTGACGTCGCGTTTCGAATCCTTGAAAAAGTGCAAGGCGGCGGCTATGCCTCCGATCTACTGCGCAGAGATTGCGCCACGCTCGACTCGCGCGACGCAGCGTTGGCGGAGTCCATCGTTTTTGGTTGCTTGCGCTGGCAAAGCCAACTCGATTTTCTGATTTCACACTTTGCCGGAAAGCCTCAAAACAAACTGGATGGCGAAGTCCGCACCGCTTTGCGCATGGGGATTTTTCAACTGCGCTACCTGGACCGTATTCCGCCCCATGCCGCCGTTCAAGAAAGCGTAGAACTTGTGAAGCGCGCGCACAAGCGTTCCGCCGCAGGATTTGTGAACGCAGTGCTGCGCAAGGTGGATCGTGCACCAGTGGCCTGGCCGGATAGGGCCACCGAATTGTGCGTTCCTCCATGGATGCTGCAGCGCTGGGAGCGCCATTTTGGGCGCGAGCAAGCCGAAGCTGCCGCCCGCGCGGCATTGCTCGAACCCGAAGCCAACATCAATCCGGAAACCGGACGCCAGCAGGACGTCGGCGCCCAATCGATCGTCCCGTTGCTTGACTTGCAGCCCGCTATGCTGGCGCTGGATTTGTGTGCGGCGCCCGGCAACAAAACCGCGCAGATGTTGGCCGCCGGTGCCCGCGTGGTGGCTTGCGATCTTTATCCAAAGCGCCTCCGCGAAGTTCCGGGCGAAGCCTCGCGCGTGAGGTTAGACGCGACGGCGCCTTTGCCTTTCGCCGCCGTGTTTGATCGCATTCTGGTGGACGCACCTTGCTCGGGCACAGGCACCTTGGCGCGCAATCCCGAGATCAAATGGCGATTGCGCGAGGGCGATCTCTCCGCTTTTCAATCCCGCCAACGCAAGATCCTGGAAAACGCCCTCGGCTGCCTGAAGCCAGGCGGCAAATTGTTGTATGCCACCTGTTCGCTGGAACGCGAAGAGAACGAGGAAATCGCCACGCCGTTTCGGCCTGTAAGCACTCATCTGCGTCTGCCCGGGCGCGATTTGGGGGACGGGTTCTTTGCTGCATTGCTCCAATCCCCCCAGTGATACCATTAAGATAGCGACTGAAGAAGAACGGGCGAAAAAGAACGGGTGAAACGAGTGGATCCCCGCCCGCGTCCGTACTGAAAGATTGATCGACATTGATTCACAAAGGCCATCATGGTCGAGATTCTTCCCTCCATACTATCCGCTGATTTCGCGCGCCTGGGCGAGCAGGTCCAACTGCTGGAAACCGCGGGCTGCCACATGCTGCACGTGGACGTGATGGATGGACATTTTGTGCCGAATATCACCATCGGGCCACCGGTGGTGGCGTCCTTGCGAAAGGCCACAAAGCTTAAGCTGGATGTGCATTTGATGATTGAAGATGCAGACCGCTATGCGCCGGCCTTCGTTCAGGCGGGAGCCGATTCTGTCAGCGTGCACCAGGAAGCTTGCCGCCATTTGGACCGTACGTTGACGATGATCAAAAGCGAGGGCGCGCTGGCCGGTGTGGTGCTGAATCCGGCTACGCCGATTGCGACTCTCGACTGCGTGTTGGAACTGGTCGATTACGTTTTGATTATGAGTGTAAACCCCGGCTTCGGCGGGCAGAAGTTCATTCGGTATACGCTCAACAAAGTGCGGGCGTTGGCTGAAAAAAGAAACCAACGGCGGCTGAATTTCACCATTGAGATTGACGGCGGGGTGACGCGGGAGAACGCCGCGGAGATTGCCAACGCGGGTGTGGAATGGTTGGTGGCTGGGTCCAGCGTATTCTCCGGCGAACTGGATTTGGGAATGAGTTTCACGACCTTGCAGCGCGAAGCGCGCTCGGCCAGCATGGTTAAAGTTTAAGCACGAGGGGTTGATTATGAATTTCCGCAAAAATGTTCTGCTGGCTTTGGTGATCCTGGCCAGCTTCGCTCTCTCCGGTTTTGGTTGGGGCTTTAAGCGCAAAAAGTATGAAAACCCGATCGCCAAAGCCAGCGAACAGCCCGACAAAACGCTGTTCGACAAAGCGGTGAAGGACATTGAACATTCGCGTTACGAAACCGCGCGGCTGACGTTGAACACGCTGATCAATACTTACGATTCCAGCGAATATCTGGCCAAATCCAAGCTGGCGATTGCCGATAGCTGGATGCGGCAGGGTGGCACCGAGGGCCTGGCGCAGGCGGAGGCGGAATTCAAGGATTTCCAACTGTTCTATCCCACCATGCCAGAGGCGCCGGAAGCGCAGTCGAAAATTTGCGAGATCCATTTCATGCGAATGGAGAAGTCCGACCGTGATCCCAACAACGCCTTGCGCGCCGAGCAGGAATGTAAGGGCCTGTTGGAGCGGTACCCCAATGCGAAATTCGCGCCCGCGACGGAAAATCGTTTGCGGCAAATTCAGGAAGTGCTAGCCCAGGCGGAAGCGGTTACTGGGCGCTATTACTACAAGAAGGGTTCTTACGCCGCGGCGGCCAACCGTTTTTCGGGTGTGGTGAATCAGTATCCGTTGTACAGCGACGCGGATGAATCCCTGTGGTTCGCAGCGGATTCCTACACGCATATGGGGGATCGCTTCAAGAAACGTGCCTATGACGCTTACACGAAAATCGTTCGCGATTATCCGCTGAGTCAATACGCGGAGTTGTCCAAGAAGAAGTTGCAGTCGGCCGAGCAGGAGATTCCCGCCGCCGATCCCAAGGCCGTGGAACGAATGAAGTACGAAGCTGAAAATCGGGCGAAGCAGGGAATGGTTCAGCGCGCGACATCGTTCATGAAACGCGGCCCCGACGTGACCGCGGCAGCCAAGACGGGTACGCCCACGATGGAGCAACCCAAGCGGGAAATTCCCGCGACGGTGCCGGTGCCTGCCGACGCGGCTGGCTTTAGCGGCGATGTCACGGTGGCTCCGGTGACCGATAGCACTGCGCTTGATACCAAGCCGGATGCGCGTACCGCGCCTGCGGCTACACCAGCAACTACACCAGCGACACCCGCATTAACCACACCGGCACCAACCACGCCAGCCCCGGCGGTTCCCGCTGGCAAAGCCACCAAGAAATGACGCTTCCTAAAACCAAGTCTTGAATGAGCGGAATTTTGCTGGCGGACGACAGCCCACACGCGCAGCGTATGGGCGAAAAGATACTGCGCGAGGAAGGCTACAGCGTTACTTGTTTTCCCGATGGCGCGGTGGCCGCACGGAAACTGGGTGAGCTGGACCCGGACCTGGTGATCGCCGACGCTTTCCTTCCCGGGATTGACGGCTATGATCTGTGCCGTTACATCAAGTCCAATTTCGGGTACATGCGTGTCATCCTCACGGCCGGGCTTCTCGAAGAGCTGGACGAAGAGAAGGCCAGGCAAGCTGGTAGCGACGCGGTGCTGCGCAAACCGTTTGAGGCCACGCAAATTCTGCAGTTGATCCGGCCGCTGATTCTGGAAGCACAGTTGTCGCGTGAGCTGTATCGGATGGAAACCATGACGCAGCCTCCGCCGAATCCGCACTATGTGGCGGCGACGGGCCCGACAGCAGATCCCGCACGGGTGCGCGCGGCGGTGAGCAAGGCCCTGGAAGCATCGCTGCCGGCGCTGGTGCGGGAAATCACGGAAAAAGTGTTGGTGGCGCTGGGACATTAGACATTCCCATCGCTTTGCATAATTTCTGGGCCACCCGTTTCCCGGGCTGCGCTTCCTGCGCGACAATAGAATTCATACACACCCATGCCCGACAATAGCTTTGACATCGTTTCCAAAATTGAATTGCCCGAAGTTTCCAATGCCATTCAGCAGGCCGTCAAGGAAGTGCAGCAGCGCTTCGATCTGAAAGATTCGCGCTCGACCGTGGATCTGAATGAGAAAGACAATAAGATCATGCTGCACAGCCGCGATGAATATTCGCTGAAAGCAGTGATCGACATTCTGCAAAGCAAACTGGTGAAGCGCAAAGTGCCGCTGAAAGGCCTGGTTTACGGGACCATCACGCCGGCGGCGGCGTCCAGTGTGCGCCAGGAGATCACGTTGCAGCAGGGCATTTCTACTGAAAAAGCCCGCGACATTGTGAAGCTGGTGAAGGACAGCAAAAAGAAAGTGCAAGTGACCATCCAGGGTGACCTGTTGCGGGTTTCCGGCAAGGACCGCGACGTGCTGCAGGAAGTGATGGCGCTGCTGCGCGGCCAGGATTTTGGCATCGACATGCAGTTCATCAATGTCCGCAGCAACTGAGGCGGCGACACAAAAAAGCATACGCAGGAAGCTGACAAAGAGAACCATGCCGCGGATTATCGAAAGTCTGTTTCTGCCCGGCCCCGCCGGACGCCTGGAGGCCCTGCTCGAAGAACCCGAAGACAGTGCGCCGCGCGCGGTGGCGTTGGTGTGTCATCCGCATCCGCAGCACGGCGGGACCATGCATAACAAGGTTGTCTTCCGCGTTGCCAAGGGCCTGCGCAGTTCGGGCCATGTGGTGTTGCGCTTCAACTATCGCGGCGTGAACAAAAGCGAGGGCGCTTACGCGCATGGCGAGGGCGAATTGGATGATGCGCGCATGGCGCTTGGGTATCTGCGCGGGCGCTATCCCCAATTGCCGTTTACGCTGGCCGGGTTTTCCTTTGGCTCTCGCATCGCATTGCGGCTAGGCTGCGAGCCGCCGAATCCGGAACAGGTGATTGCCGTCGGCTTTCCCACCGTTTACAAAGATCGTGCGAATTTGGCGGATTGCAGCGTTGCGCGCAGATTCGTGCAGAGCACGCATGATGAGTTTGGTCCGGTCGAGGAAATCAAAGCCGTTGTCGATTCCCTGGCGGGCGATAAGCACCTGATTTTGTTGGAAGCGCAGGATCACTTCTTCGCCGGTGCGCTGGACCAACTGGAAGCGGCGATCGCGGCCTTGGAAGGTTAGCGCGTTGGTTTTGCTCTGCGCGCCAGAAAAACCAGGCTTGCCAGCGCCAGAGCGACCATGCTGGCCGAGGCCGGTTCAGGCGTCGCGCCGCAATTGCGGTCATCATCATCATCCCGCGAACGTTGGTCACTTAGACTCAAGATGACCATGCCGTTATTCGAGACCGTGACCGGCGTTTCGCTGGATGGCAGATAGACCGGCGTGGTGGCCGTCGTCAGTAGGACCTGATTGGATAGCGATTGGTCCAGCTGGACTTGGTAGCCACCCGTACTTGAACCAGTGCTGTCCCCGGTGCTGGCACCCCCGTATCCGGTGCTCAAACCAGATTTTGTATCCGCTGTCGGAACGGGTGCGGCCGCGCTCATCCCATACCCGGGAGCATAGCTGCCGGTGCCGGTTTCATTAGAAGCGGCCGCCGTAAAAGCAAGCAGCACAACCGAAATTGCGGCAAGGATGCTGGTTCTTGCCAAACACAAGAGGCGGAAAACTAAATTCACTCCTTGATTCTACGGACAAGTTCGGTTTGGGAGAACCCATTACCGGGGCGAAAAGTTCCGGTACGGCTCAGACTGGGGTACTGGAACCGGCTCTGAAATAGGAAGAGGCCCCGATCAACTCGGGGCCCTTTGGGGATCTAGGTTTGTGAATCGCGATTTTGGCGTTTATGCCTGGGGCTTGTTCAGAAAATGTCGCTTGTTCAGAAGGTCTCGCTTGTTCTTAAGCCGGAAGTAGCCCAGACCTAGGAGGGCCGCACCAACCAAACTCACCGTGGTGGGCTCCGGGGTTGCTCCGCCGCCAGCTCCGCCAAGAAGATCCGTATCCGCGCCGAATGTAAAGTTCTGTCCACCGGAAAAACCATTGGTGAAGCTGAGGGTGATCTGGGTAAAAAGGTCGCCGTTAATGGTACCGCCGATTTGCACCGCGTTCGTGTAGGCTACTGAGGCCTGCGCGCTGCTGGCGAAAGGGCTACCATTGCCGGTCTGGCTGACAGAAAGCCCAAACGCAGTTCCGGCCGTTCCACCGGCCTGGGAAGAGGCTGCGCTGCCACAGGCAGAGTTTCCCACGCCGACCAAGGTTGTTCCCGGGTTGAAGCAGGGGTTGAAGGCACCGCCCGCCAAGCTTACGGTTAGACCCGTCATGGTCACGCCAGCATTATTATTCCCGTTTTGCACCGTCCAAGTGCCATAAGTACCGAAGCCGGCCATGCCCGAAGCCGTCAAACTGAAGAATCCGCTAGTGCAGGCACCAGCCCCGCTAAAACTGCAACTCACCGAGCTGCCATCGGAAAATTGCGCGGTAGCGATACCCGATAATTGGGCCAAAGACTGCACATCAGTGACGCTTGAGGCGGTTACAACGGAGCCGTTCGAAACCGTAGCGCTAGAGATATTGTTTGCAACCGCCAACCCGGCGCAACCAACAAAGACCAAAAAAGTTAAACTCGACGACGCTCTCACGAATGTTTTCCCCCGACGGACCTTAGCCACATGCAGACTACATAGTACTGGAGACGTGTACCTTGAGGCACAATCGGCCTATAGGAAGTGTACTATGGCCGTGGGTACTTTTCAAGACTCTGGCGAGGAAAGTACTGGTATTTCTTGCCTGGAAGTCTATTATTTAACGCTTGGGTACCCTTTTTCGGGGCAAGAAACCACAGTTTTGCCCCTAAGTGGGGGGATTGCGGCTTAGAGTGGTCTCTAGAACCTCGGCTAAGTGGGTACTAGAGACCACTCTAAGCCGCAATCCCCCCACTTAGGGGCAAAACTGTGGTTTCTTGCCCCGAAAAAGGGTACCCAAGCCTTAAATAATAGACTTCCAGGCAAGAAATACCAGTACTTTCCTCG
>JANXYJ010000035.1 GCA_025350105.1 Terriglobia bacterium
TGAACGCGTTTAAGAAATGAACGCGCTGCGGTGGATCGAACGTTTAAGCAGTAGTTTTTGGTCAATTTCGAATTTTCTTTAGAGGAGTGAAGAGAGGAATGAGAACGAAGTCAATCGTTGCCGGTTTGCTGATGGTGGGCACTTTGTTGATGACGTCGAGCCTGGCAATGGCCCAAAAGGTGAAGTCGAAGGCCGAAGGCGAAGCGGTAAACGCAATGATCGGCGCTAAGGCGCCGGATCAAAAGCTGGACGCCGTGGACAAACTCCTGGCCAAGTATAAGGACACCGAGTTCAAGTCCCTGGCCATGACGCAGGCGGGCGAAGCCTACGAACAAAAGGGCGATTCGGTAAACGCCATTATCTGGGGCCAACGCGCCATCGAGGCCGATCCTAAAAATTACAATGCGATGCTCCTAGTGGCCCGCCACCTGGCACGCACCACCGGCGAAAATGATCTGGACAAGGACGACAAAATCAAGCGCGGCAATAAGCTGGCGGACGATGCCATCGCTGCGCTGAACACGGCGGTAAAACCCAATCCGAATCTACCGGAAGATCAATGGACCGCCTTCAAGAAGGACTCCGTGTCCGAGGCGCACGAGACCAAGGGCAGCTTCGCCAACGTGGACAAGAAATACGATGTGGCCATTGCCGAATATAAAATGGCCATCGATGGCGCGGCCACCCCGCAGGCCACTACGTTCATCCGGTTGGCCAGCGCGTATAACAACGCCAAAAAGTACGATGAAGGCAGCATGGCCGCCGACCAGGCGATGGCCGTGCCCGGCACTCCCGATGATGTGAAGAAATTCGCGCAGGGCGAAAAGGATCGCGCGCAGAAAGGGAAAGCCAGCAAGTAGCAGCGCTGGTCCGAATCTGCTCAGTCTCACATGATCGCCGACACGGCGGTGCTTGAAAAAGCGCTCGGCCACACTTTCCGGAACCGGGAGTTGTTGGAACGGGCGTTAACCCACAAATCGCGGATCTACGAGAAGTCGGCGGAGGGGCAACTCTCCGCCGATAACGAGCAGATGGAGTTTCTAGGCGACGCCATTCTTGGCTTCGTCGCCAGCGAAAGCTTGGTGCGCCAATTCGCGTCCTTTCCGGAAGGGCGCCTGTCCAAGTTGAAAGCCCACTTGGTCAGCGCCGCCCACCTGCATCATGTGGCCAAGGCGCTGGACCTGGGCGAATATCTTCTCTTGGGACGTGGTGAAGAACTCAGCGGCGGCCGCGCCAAAAAAGCCCTGCTTTCCGACGCCGTTGAGGCCCTGATTGCTGCCTTGTATCTGGACGGCGGCCTGGATGCCGCCAAGCCTTTTATCGAGACCCGCATCCTGGGTAGCTTTGTCCCTCCGGACGAAACCTCGGAACACACCGTCACCGACTACAAAAGCGCGTTGCAAGAAATGGCGCAAGCCAAAAAACTGCCGCCGCCGCGCTATGTGATTGTGGCGGAAGACGGCCCGGAACATTCGAAGACGTTTACGGTGGAGGTCCGAGTAGGTAAGGAATTCATCAGCCGCGCGCAAGGCATGTCGAAAAAGGCCGCCGGGCAGATGGCGGCGCAAGAAGTGCTGCAAAAGATTATGTCCGCTTAGGATGTGCTAGCGTTGAGGTGAAATGGCGTTTGCTGCTGCAGATATTGTGGTTTTAGGGCCTCAACCGAATCCTCGCAGGATTGCGGTGGTGCGAATCTTAAATACTCGTAATCTGCAACCGCAAGATGGAAATGACCGTGACGCCTACATGCGCATCACCGGCGGCCCGGCGCAATACTTCCTGCTGATTTCTCAGGATGTGGGTTACATCTGGAATGAGCAAAAAGATACACCGGCACAGCTCGACATGGCCGCGGTTATGCGCCGATTCATCCCCACGATCAACTCAGGCTACCGGATGTTCGGCGTTGATTTAGCGGAACTGGTATCATTTTGGCTGACTGAGTTGGCCACTGGACTGGGGGGCGATGAGGAACCAGAAAGAACTCTCGCGGGCATTGGTTTTCTTGCTCAAGTCCGCGGATCAACCGTTTACTCGGGAACCGCCGTGTGAACATTTACATTGAAACGAATTTCCTCTTAAATTTCGGATTGCATCAAGAAGGATTTGAATCGGTCGCGCAAATTATCGACGCGGCCAAGACTCTGAAGTTGAATCTTTTACTGCCGGCGATCGCCTCTGTCGAAGCGATTTCCGCCATGCAGCGAAAGCACGAGAAGCGATCTAGAGTCATCCAAGGGGTGAAGGAACAACTGGCGCAAGGCGAACGTTCTCCAGATCCTCAGAGGCTTACCTCGCTAAGAACCACGGCTGGCGTACTCTCGGACCTAAATCGAGAGGAAGCAACCGCTGTACAGGAAGCCATTGCATTGGTCCTCGCTTGCGCAGAAGTTTTACCACTGACGGCAAACGGAATGGCTCAGGCCTTAGAGGCTCAGCGCGAGCTAATTGTCCAACCGGTAGATTCGGTAATCTTTGCGTCAATTGTAGAACACTTAAACCAAAATCCGGACCCAGACATCAGTTGTTTTCTCAGCAGTGACGAACGTCTGGCGAACAAGGTCTCAGTACCGCTAACTGCCCGAAATTGCAAGTGTTTTAGTAATTTCGACGACGGATGGCAATTTGTTCAGCGGTCTTTGCCCTGAATGTTAAACTAGACCGTAGTGTCGTCTCCGCTTACCTTTCACGCTGGCCAGTATGACGGGCCGCTCGATCTTCTCCTGGATTTGATCCGCAAACAGCAGATCAATATCTACGACATCCCCATCGCCCAGATCACCGCCCAATATCTGGAGTCGATGCAAAAGGCCCTGGAGCAGGAAATCGAATTGAGCGCCGACTTCATCTACATGGCGGCCACGCTGATCCAGATTAAGTCCAAAACTTTGCTGCCGCGCGATCCCGTTCTGCAGGAAATGGATCCGGAAGAAGACCCCCGCACGGAGCTGGTGAATCAACTGCTGGAGCACGAACGCTTCAAGGCCGCCGCTGAAATGCTGCACCAGAAGCGAGTGGTGGAAGAAGCGGTGTGGTCCAATCCGCAAATCGAACAGTTTCGCAGCGACGAACCTCCCGGGCTGGCTGTGACATTGCATGATCTGGTGACCACCTTTCAGGGCGTATTGGAACGCGCCAAGAAGCGCCCCATGTATGAAGTGGGCAACGAGGAAGTTTCCGTGCCCGACATGATCCGCTACGTGGGCAAAGTGTTTGAACACCTGAAGCAAAATGACGTGTTGAACGCGCGCGAACTGTTTGAAAATCAGAAAAGCCGCCGGGCGATGATCTGCCTGTTTTTGGCCCTTCTGGAACTGGTAAAGTTGCAAGCGGTGGGCTTGACCCAGGCGGACGCTTTTGGCGATATCGGCCTGAAACGCCTGGCGGGATTCGCCGCCGTCTTCTCCCCCGAAGCGGAAACTGGCACAGCCAGTGTCGCAACCAATCTAGAAAAACCGGATTTTCAGAAGCCGGACTTTCAGAAGCCGGACTTTCAGAAGCCGGACTTTCAGAAGCCGGACTTTCAGAAGCCGGACTTTCAGAAGCCGGACTTTCAGAAGATAGACGAGGAATACAAGTGAGCGAGCGCAGGGGCAGAAAAATAGAAGAAGCGGAAGTAGCCGTGACGGCAGAGGCGCCAGCGGACGTTGTGAATCCGGAAGCCGCGATGCAGGAACAAACGATTTCCGAAGAAACAGCCGAAGTCAGCGTCGATATCGCGACCGTGGACCTGACCGCCATGACCGAGGAACGCCCCGCCGAAAGCGAGGACGCCACCTTGAAAGCGGTGCTGGAGGCCATCGTCTACATCACCGACGAACCGCTCTCTGCCCAGCAAATCGCCGCGGCCATCGAGAAGCCGATGGATTTGGTGAAACGCCTGCTGGACGAATTGGTGGACGAATACACCGGCCCATCGCACGGCCTGAGTATTCGTGAAGTGGCCGGAGGGTATAAAATGGCCACCAAGGCCGAACACCATGAAGCCGTTCGCGGGTTCGTGAAAAAACTGACGCCGCCACTGAAATTGTCGTTGGCAGCACTGGAAACTCTGGCGGTAATCGCCTACAAGCAGCCCGTCACCGCGCCCGAAATCATGGACATCCGTGGCGTGCAAGGCGCCAGCGTGCTGAAAACGTTGCTGGACCGCAGGCTGGTTGCCGAGGCGGGCCGCAAGAACGTGGTGGGCAAGCCGATCCTCTATAAAACGACAAAAGAATTTCTGGTACAGTTCGGCCTGAAGAGCGTCAGCGAACTGCCAACGCTGAAAGAGTTCGAAGAACTCGCCCGCATGTCCGCCGACGAGACCGCAATCGAATCGGAAGTGGTCGCCGGCACCGCGGACGGCGAGATGCCAACCGAAGAAAAATCGTTAGAGGGAAAGACACTGGAAGAAAAATATGTGGCCGCCGCAGCCGAGCACGAAGCCCACGCCGAACCCGTAGCTGAAACCGCGGCTGCTGAAGCGACGATGTCCGAAACAGAGATAGCCGAAGCAAAGATAGAGAATCCGAATGGCTGAAAAGCGCCCCCCGCGCGGTGGTTTCAAGAAAGCGGCGTTTGCCAAGTCCGGCAGCAAGCCGGCGTTTGCCAAGTCCGGCAATAGCAAATCCGGCTTTCGTAAGCCAGGCGGCAAGAAGCCCGGTTTTAGCCAACCAAAATTTAAGAGACCCGATTCCGCAAGGTTCGAATCTCGCCGGCCTGAAGAAGACCGGGTCATTGAGAATCGGGAAAATCGCGAAAATCGGCCCCGCGAAAATAAGTCCGATTCGCGACGGCCCGGGGTGAACAGGTCGGCTGCTCCCCGGTCAGGTTTTTCTAAGGCTGGCGCTCCGCCACGCAAATCGGATGATCACCGGACGTCGTCTTTCGCTAAATCGGAATCGTTTGACAAACCCGGCTTCAACCAACCCAAGTCGGAAAAGCCGAAGTCTGCCAGGCCCAAATTTGATCCATCTAAGTTTGATAGGCCCAAATTCGACAAGTCCCGGCTCAGCAAAACCCAGTTCAACAAGCAGAAGGCCGCTAACCCCGCCTTCAATCCCGCGGCCCCAGAAACACCCAAGCCCTGGGAGCCCAAGCCAAACGGCAAGCCCCAGTTCAAGGTCCGCCGCAAGCCCAGGTCACTCGGCCCATTGGGAGCCAAGCCGAAGAGCAATCCCGCGGATGAACCCGCTGAACCCCGCGAAGGCGAGCGCCTACAGAAACTCCTATCGCAAGCCGGCGTCACCAGCCGCCGCAAGGCCGAAGATCTGATTCGCGAAGGCCGCATCACCGTCAACGGAACGGTGGTCACTGAGCTCGGTTCGCGTGCGGATCTGCATCGCGATCACATCAAAGTAGACGGTACTCTGCTGCGCGCCCCCAAACATTTTGTCTACATTGCGCTGAATAAGCCCAAGGAGTGCGTCACCACCATGCACGATCCCGAAGGCCGCCAAACCGTGATGAGCATGATGCGCGGCGTGAAGGAACGCGTGTTTCCGGTGGGCCGTTTGGATTACCAAAGCGAAGGCCTGCTGCTGCTCACCAACGATGGCGAATTCGCGCACCGCATCACTGCGCCCGCCAGCCACGTCATCAAAACCTACGTGGTGAAAACCAAAGGCGAACTTACCGAAGCCCAGGAGCAACTGTTCCGCGATGGCATTCCCATGCACGGCCGCAAAACTTCGCCCGCTGAAATCAAGCGCATCAAGCACGGCGACAACCCGTGGTACGAAGTGAAAATCGCCGAAGGCCGGCAAAACCAGATTCGCGTGATGTTCAAGCATTTCGGCAAACTGGTGGAAAAACTGCGCCGCGTGAAAATCGCGTTCCTGGAACTGGACGTCCCTCCCGGCCGCTACCGCATGTTGGCCTTGAAAGAGATTGAGCGTTTTCAGCGGTTGCTGAAGCTGGATAGCCCGGCGACGGAAGCGGACGCATAGCCCGTCAGGGGCTCTATAATAACTGAGCAAAGGAGTTTTGCATGGCCTATAAGCTGACCGTGAACGGCAAATCGACATCGGTCGATGTTCCCGCGGACATGCCCCTTCTGTGGGCGCTGCGTGACGTTTTGAATTACAAAGGCACCAAGTTCGGCTGCGGCGCCGGATTGTGCGGCGCTTGCACGGTGCACCTGGGCGGCAAGCCGGTGCGGTCGTGCCAAACTTTGGTTTCGAAAGTGGATGCCCCCATCACCACCATCGAAGGGCTCTCGGTCGACGGTTCACATCCGGTGCAACAGGCCTGGATGGAGCTCGACGTTCCCCAATGCGGTTATTGCCAGGCTGGCCAGATGATGTCGGCATCAGCACTGCTCGCTTCGAATCCCAAACCCTCCGACGCTGATATCGATAAAGCTATGAACGGCAACCTGTGCCGCTGTGGAACCTACTTGCGAATTCGCCAGGCCATCCACAAAGCCGCGACCATTGCCAGCTCCAGCATCCAAACCAAGAGACCAGTAGAAACCGCACAGGTGACGAAATGACGAAGAACACCAACACCCTAGACCGCCGTTCGTTCCTGTTGCGCACCACGGCCATCGCCGGTGGCGGCGCCTTGTTCAGTTTGTTTGTGAAACCGGAAACCGCCAGCGCGCAATTCGGTGGAGCCGCTCCGGTTCCCAACGCTTATTTCCGCATCGCGGCGGACGGCACCGTCACCATCGTCGCCAAGGACCCCGAAGTGGGCCAAGGCGTGAAGACCATGTTGCCCATGTTGATCGCCGAGGAGCTCGACGCCGACTGGAAGAACGTCCGCATTGAGCAAGCCGACTTCGACGAAAGCAAATACTTCGGCCAATTCGCCGGTGGCAGCATGGCCACGCCCACCAATTGGGAACCCATGCGCCGCGTGGGCGCAGCCGGCCGCCAGATGCTGGTCTCCGCCGCCGCACAGACCTGGAACGTGCCTGCCGCCGAAGTGACAACGGAGTCCGGCCGCCTGTACCATCGCAAATCGAATCGTTCGGCTGGCTACGGCGAACTGGCCGCGAAAGCCGCCGCTCTGCCCGCACCCGATCTGAAAACCGTGAAGATGAAGGACGCCAAGGATTACAAAATCATTGGCCACTCGCAACGCGGCTATGACGTCGCTAGCATTGTGACGGGTAAGCCCAGCTACTCCATCGATTTCACCGTGCCCAACATGTTGTATGCCGTATATCAAAAGTGCGCGGTGTTCAACGGTAAGCCGGTCAGCGCGAATCTCGACGAGATCAAAAAGCTCCCTGGCGTGAAGCACGCCTTCTTAGTAGAAGGCAAAGTGAAGGACGTTCCGGTGCTCGGCTTCGAAGTGCCGCTGGAACCCGGCGTCGCCATCGTCGCTGATAGCTGGTACCAGGCCAACAGCGCGCGCAAGCAGTTGAAAGTGCAATGGGACGAAGGCCGCGGCGCCAATCAGAGCAGCGAAGAATTCGCCAAGCGCGCGGCGGAACTTTCGACCAAAGCGGGCGAAAAAACTTTGCGTAAGGATGGCGATGTGGACGCTGCGTTCAAGAACGCTGCGAAGGTCATCGATGCCGCCTACTCCTATCCGTTCATCTCGCACGCGCCCCTGGAGCCGCAAAATTGCGTGGCCCATTTCGAGAACGGCAAAATCGAAATCTGGTCCAACACCCAGATTCCCGCTGGCGGACGCGCCCTGGTTGCCAACACCTTGGGCATTCCCGAAAGCGCCATCACCATTCACCTGCAGCGCGGCGGCGGCGGTTTTGGACGCCGCTTGACTAACGATTACATGGTGGAAACCGCCTGGATTTCCAAAACCATCGGCGCGCCCGTGAAACTCCTCTGGACCCGTGAAGACGACATGCAACACGATTTTTATCGTCCCGCGGGCTTCCAGTATTTGAAGGCTGGCGTGGATAAATCGGGCAAGCTGATCGCCTGGAAAAATCATTTTGTGGGCTTCGGCAACGGCGAAGAATTCGCCCAGGCCAGCAACATCAGCCCCGATGAATTCCCCGCGCGCTTGGTGCCGAACTACACCGTCGACTATTCACTGATGCCGTTCTGGTTCAAAACCGGAGCCTTGCGCGCACCGGGGTCCAACGTTTACGGCTTTGTGTTCCAGTCGTTCCTGGATGAACTGGCGCACGCCGCCAACATGGATCCTGTTGCTTTCCGCCTGCAGTTGCTCGACCAGCCACAGACCGAACAAACCGACAAAGGCCCCTTCACCGCGGACTTCAAACCCGGCCGCATGAAAGAAGTATTGAAGTTGGTAGCCGAAAAATCCGGCTGGGGCAAACGCACATTACCGAAAGATCACGCTATGGGCGTGGCCTTCCACTTCAGCCATCTGGGCTATTTCGCTGAAGTAGCTGAGGTCAGCGTGAATCCGCAAAACAAAGTGAAAGTGCACAAGGTCTGGGTGGCCGCGGACGTGGGCAGCCAAATCATCAATCCGGCCGCGGCGGAAAACATCGTCCAGGGGGCGGTGGTGGACGGCTTAAGCGAACTGATGGCCCAGGAGATCACTTTCGACAAAGGCCGCGTGATGCAAAGCAATTTCCACCAGCATCAAATGCTGCGCATGGCGCAGGCTCCGCCGGAAATCGAAGTCATCTGGCACATCACCAACAATCCGCCAACGGGCTTGGGCGAACCCGCGCTGCCGCCGGTGCTGCCCGCCGTGGCCAACGCCATCTTCACGTTGACCGGCAAGCGCCTCCGTCAATTGCCTCTCGCGAAGAGTGGCTTCGGCTGGGCGTAAGCGTTTAATACAACCGCGCGGGCGCAATCGAAAGAAACGCCCGCGCATCTTCCAATTCCTGGTCGCATACTTCGTGTGCTCTTCCTTCGTATATACGAAGGGTAACCTCCGCCCCCAACCCCGCTAAAATCTTCGCGGTTTCGCGTGTGCGCTCCAGCGGGATCCATTCGTCCACATCACTGCTGGAAATGAAGATGCGGCTACGCGCCAAAGGTCTTGGGTAAGCGGGCCACAGCGCACCGGGCGATCCAAATAATCCGCCGGTAAACGCTACGATACTTTTCGCTCGCCCCAAATTACGCACAGCGTATTCAACCGCCAGGCATGCCCCTTGCGAAAAGCCCAACACGATCAATTGATCGGAGCGCAAACGCCCGCCTTCGCTCACCTCATCCATCAACTGATCGAAAATTTCAAAGGCGTTCGAGATGTAGGGGAAATTGGTTTGGATCGGATCGAAAAAACGCCCTGGATACCAACTGCCGCCTTGAATCCCCGGCGCAAGCCAGCGAATCTGGGCCGCGTCGGGCATACGTAGACGCTCCGCCAGAACGATCATTTCTTCAGGGGTCCGGTCGCGGCCGTGAATCAAAAGGCCGGCCCGTTGGGCGGCCCCCTTGGCGGCGCCGGCCTCGATCACGCGGGCCAGCGCCGGGGGGTCAAACGCACTCATTGCAGAATAAAACGGACCTAATTCTTCTCCGGCACAAACTCAGCCGAAGTGCGGCGCGAAAGATTCGGCGCCAACGTAGCCGCCACCGGACCATTCGATTCCGGAACCGTAATCGGCTCCAGCATGGCCAGGATTTCCGGGCGGCGTGCCTCAAACCACGGCGGCAACAGCAGGTGCTGGCCCAATTCGCTGAACGGCTCGTCCTTCGCAAAGCCGCCTTCCGCTGTTGCCGCGCACTCCACCAGAATCCCGCCCGGACAACGGCAGTAAATCGAGTGGAAGTACATGCGGTCCTTAATTTCCGAACAATCGGTATAACCCAACTCGTCGTAAATGGCTTTCTGCGCGGCCAAAGCGTCGTCATCGGCAACTTCCAGCGCCAAATGATGCCCCGTTCCCGAACCGAAAATCCAGCTGCCCGCCGGGCGATCCGGTTCATGCAGCAGGTCCACCGTCTTCGCGGCGCCGCCGGAGCCAATCACAAAGCGATGATACGCCCCGTCCTGGCCAACTTTTTTCATACCTATGGCGTCGACGAAGAAGCGTTCGGTTTCCGGAATTTCGCGCACCGAAAGCACCGCGCCCAAAAATCCGCGCATGGCAACGTCCTTGGAAACTTCCGCCGTGGTCCAGGGCTTGCGCTTGTCGCTGGCTTCCTCAATCACTTCAAACTTCAAACCCGAAGGATGCGTGAAGCGAATGTAAGCCTGCCCAAAACGTTCCTGCGCGCCGCCGTTCGGCACGTTGTGGCGCTTCAACTGATCCGCCCAGAACTTCACAGTCCCCTTGGGCACGGTGTAAACTGTCGACTCAATCTGCCCCGATCCCTGGCGGCCCTTGATGCGCTTGTAAGGAAACGTGGTCATCACTGACCCTGGCTCAGCGGAAGCGTTCGCGTAATACAAGTGATAGTGGGCATAACGGCCGTCAAACAGAATCGTCTGCTTAATCAGGCGCTGACCCATCACCTGCGTACAAAAATCGATATCTTCCTGGGCGCCGTCCGCGCACAGGGTGATGTGGTGAATACCAGTTACTTGATAATCCATATCGCGCTCCTATTTAATTGAAGGATTACTTTTTCGAATTCAAACTCTTATAAACCGATTCCACGAAATTATCCGTGGTGCCAAAGCCGGTCTTCCCGCCCCAGCGGGCATCGTAATCAAGCGTCAGCTTTCCGGTCTTGATCTGCGCCAGCGTCTGGCCCTTTTTGATCGCGTTCTGAATCCGGTCGCGGATGATCGTCACCATATCGCGGTATTCCACAACATCGAATTCATCGCAAATGCGCCCGTGGCCGGGAATGATATACGTCCCGCCTTCTTCTTCGTGCTTGGGGATCGCAATGTCGATGATATTATTCAGCGCGTCAATTTCCCCTTGAATACTGCCGCCGCGTTCAATATCGATGAACGGAAAGTTCAAAGTGTTAAAAATATCGCCCGTCGCCACCACATCACTGCGCCGGAAAATCACCAGGCTGTCACCATCGGTATGTGCCGCGGGCTGCCAGCGAATCTCAATCGGCTCATCGTTAAAATGCAGCTCTTTTTGCCCGGAAACATAGGTTTCCGTGGGCCAGAACCCGAACGCAAAAGAAGCCTGCTTGCCCGTCGGCGCGCTCATCCGGTTCAGAACATTTTCGTGCGCAATGATGGCAGCACCCTGGGTAGCGTCGGTCAGGTTCCCTGCCACGTTCGCGCCGGTGATGGTCACTCCCGCCCGCCGCATCGCATCATTCCCACCCACATGATCCGGATGCACATGCGTGTTAATGATGTATTGCAGCGGTTTATCGGACAGCTTTTTGATGGCCGCGATCAGCTTGCCACTGGCCGCTTCCAACCCCGTATCCACCACCACCACACCCATTTCACCCGTCTGCACCGCAACGTTTCCACCCGCGCCTTGCAGCATATAGACGTTGCCTTGCACCGGCAGCGTGGTGATGTCAAAATTTTGATTGGCCTGCTGAGCCTGCGTAGTCCCGAGCGTCGTCCAAATACCAACCCCGCCCGCCAAAACTCCCGCCACCATCAATATCTTTTTCATAAATGTCTTAATTCTGCACCGCAATCGGCATCGTTTTCATCTTCTCGCGGTATTCGGGATACATGGTTTCCGCCCCGCCCAGCGCCGCTTCCAGGGGAATCTTCATACGCGAAGCAAAATCTTTCAAAAACGGATTTTCGCCCGGCAAATAATGCGGCACCGCACCGCGCGGCCGCTGTATTTCCACCACCGACTCGCAGGGATAAACCCAATTCTGCCCTTCCGGAATCACTTGCAGAAAATCTTCCGACTTAATCAGCGGCTCGCTTAAATACACCGGGTCAGTAACAATACTCACGTGCGTGAACATATTGCCATGGCGGATGAAATGCTCCACCAGCGTCGCCTGGTCGCTTTCCGGTAATCCGTTCCGGCGCACCCAGCCGTCTTTAATATGCGTTGTGTATACCGTCAGAATATTTCCTTCCCACTTGCCCGTGGAAAAACCCATCCAGGTGTGCGCCACTCCCTCCGGCGGATGCGCTCGGTTATCCATCCAAATCGTCCGGTTCTGTTCGTAATTCTGAATATACTGCCGGATGGCGATCACCCGCTGCGATTGCGGGTCGCGCTCTTCCCAAATTCTCAACTGCAGCGGTCCCCGATACATATACGGCGAAACGTGCACTTGGCATTGATGTTCCGGCACCGTCAGCCGCGAGGAATCCCAACTCAACGCGAACAACGTCGCCGCTTCATTAATCGGCAATCCACTGTAGAACACCAGCTCGGGTCCCGGAATCCGTTCCGGAAAGTCTTCATGCAGCACGGGCGCCCAATTCCCCGAAAGATCCAATCCAGGTGATGGCGCCATTGCCCCTGCCGTTTGCGCCAACGCCGACGGCGCAACCCGCAGCCCCACCGCCGCCCAAACCCACAGCACGATCAACGTCTTTCGCATCATTAATTTTTTAAACTCACCGGCAGGGTCTTTAATTTAGTTTGATATTCCGGATACATGGTTTCCGCGCCACCCAATACCGCTTCCCGGGGCAAATGATACTGATCCGCGTATTCATTCAGGAACGGATTCTCGCCCGGCAAATAATGCGGAACCAGGCCACGTGGCCGGTTCGCGATTTCCACCACCGATTCGCATGGATAAAGCCAGTTCTGCCCTTCCGGCACCACTAAATTGAAAGTCTGCGTCTTAATCAGCGGTTCGGTCAAATAGTTTGGATCGGATACGATCATCACATGCGTCATGCGGTCGCCATGGCGAATAAAGTGTTCGATTAAATCCGCCTGATCACTCAGGGGCAGCCCGTTGCGCCGCGCCCAGCCGTCTTTCATGTGCGTGGTGTGCACTGTCAACATGTTGCCTTCCCACACTCCCGTGGAAAAACCCATCCAGGTATGCACCGCGCCTTCCGGGGGATGCGCACGCCCGTCCATCCAAATGGTCCGGTTCTGTTCATAAGTGCTGATGTATTGCCGCAGCGCGATAATTCTCTGCGATTGCGGGTCTTTGATTTCCCAAATCCGCAGATTCAGCGGCCCGCGGTAGATATACGATGCCACATGCACCTGGCATTGATGTTCCGGCAACGTCGCCCGCGAAGCGTCCCAGCTTTCGGCGAACAGGCGGGCGCCCTCCGTGATCGGCAAGCCTGCATATTCCACCAAAGCGGGTCCAGGGCCGCGTTCCGGTTGATCCTCATGCACCACCGGAGCCCAATTGCCCGAAAGATCCAGTCCTGGTCCGGCCACAAAAGCGCCCGCGGTTTGCGCCACGGCTGGTATCGCAGGGGCAAACGCAAAAGCCAAGACGCAAGCCATTTCGGCCAAAGCGTTACGATAGATGGGACGAAACTGGGTCACGGCGAAACTGTTTCAGAATAGCATAGCCGCGCCTCGGCGCTCTTGCCGTTTTGGCTATTCTTTTTCACCAATCGCCCGCTTAAATGACGGTCACCCGACTAACTGGTCTGAATCGACGCCCTCAGTTCCCGCACGTTTTTCACCTGCTCCAAGTGCCAGATCCGGTCGATCAGTTTCGCCGCCTTCGCCGCCCCCACCACGGGTGCCATCAGGTCCCTCGCCTTGGTGGCCACCTCATCGCGGGTCATCGGATTCTCGGCGGTGCCGCGCACGGCTTCCACGCGCTCGCTCCACTTGGTGCCGTCGAGCAGTTCCACTTCCACAATCGCCGCGCGCACCGGATGCAGCTTCTCCAAAGCTTCGTCGAAGACCAGGTTGATTTTCGCGCGCTCGGCCAACACCGCCGGGTCCTTCATGCGCGGCCGATCGTGCGCCGCTGCAAAGGACGCCGTTCTATCCAACAACATTACCGCCAGCAGATGTTGCACACAAATGTCCGGCATGTCGCGATTGTTCACGGTATTGGCATCGCTCGACGCCAACCGTGCGGTCACGGCCTTCACCTGCGCCGCTTCAAACGGATGTTTCTGGCGAATTGCCTCCATCGCATCGAGCGGCGCCTGAATCGGCGACCCCACGGTCCACTTCTTGATGTTGGTCCGCGTAATCTCATACCGCTCGCCCAGTTTGTCCACCAGACCTTCCACCTTGGCTTTGGGATTGAACGCCAACAGAAAGTTGTCCGTTCCCGTCATGATGTCGTCCACGCCGGTCGCGCCCGCCTGCATCAACAGAGCCGCCGTCACCCCGTTCCGCGCCGGCCATCCAGCAAACACCAGTGACTTTTCAATGTGCTCCGAATCGCGCTGCCATGCGGCCACGCCGGCAGCCTGTTGCGCCGCGTAATCCAAAATCCAACGCATTTGTTGGGAACTCAAACCCGCCACGCTCGCCGCTGCGGCAGCGGCACAAAATGTTTCCGCAATGCTGTGCGAACTATGATGCGTCTCCATCTGAAACGGCAGCGCGCCCAGCGTCATGGTCACGCGAGTTCCAATGTCGTAGCCCAACGCCACCGCCCGCAAAAAGCGCGTGCCGTCCACATTGCCAACTTCCTCGGCCGCGGCGAACGCGGCGGGAATCGTGGCACATCCCGGATGGCACTGCGCCGGCGCATGCGAATCGTCGGTCTCATCGGAATGCGCCAGCATGCCGTTCACCATGGCGCCGTCAATTGCCCCGCACAACAATGTCGATCCTGCAATCGACACCGTCTTCTCGCCCCCATGCAGCTTCGCAAATTGCAGCGCCGCTTTCCCCGGTGGCAGCGTCGTCCCGGAAATCATTGCGGCAAAGGTGTCCAGGATGTGATGCTTGGTTTTTTCCACCGCCTCTTCGGGAATCGCCCGACCCGCCGCCGCGGCCATGTACTCGCCCAATTGCAAAATTACCGGACTGGGCGCGGTAGCGGCCCAGGAAACTCCAAGAGAAGGCGCGGCCACCGCCGCCGTTTGTAGAACTCTTCTGCGTGTGATTTTCATATGCATTTCCCTATTTAACCTCGTTCTTGAAAATGTCGTTCTTAAAAACCACGCCGCCCTTCATCACGAACTTCACCCGCTCCATCTCGGTGATGTCATTCAGCGGATCGCCATTCACCGCCACCAAATCGGCGTAACGCCCTTTTTCCACGTACCCCACCTGCTGGCCCAATCCAAAATTCAACGTGCCCGCCGCATTGCTGGTAGCCATGCGCAAAGCATCGGCCGGCTTCATGCCCCACTTCACGTAAACTCCGAACTGAAACGCCTGAATGCCGTGGCCTCCAATGTAGGCGCCGCTGCCGAAAATTTGCCGCACGCCCGCTGCCGTCAGCCGCTTGAAGCTCAACTCGGTTAATTGAAAGCGCGACTTCTTCCCGCCCGTCGCCTTGTGATCCCGCTCCTCTAAATCGCCGATCAAATCCCACAAAGTCTGCATCACCGGGCGCATCGTGCCATCCGCCAAAGGCGTTTGGAAGTAACGCATGGTCTCCTCGTCCAACCCCTCTGCGCCGGTCACCCCCACAATCACATGCATCGGCATATCCACGCCTGCCTGCAAACAACTGCGCAGACCCTCGCCGCCATAAGCGTGGCAGGCCACCTTCAAACCACGCCGGTGCGCTTCGTCCACAATGGCCTGATTCTCCTCCAAACTCAACGACGGCACGTTGATCATCTTGCCATCCGGCAGGAACGCACCCGCGCCCGCCGGCTCCGGATATCCGCCGCCTTCATAGTCTTCGGTTTCGTAAATCTTAATCCAATCCACGCCGTAATGTGAATGATCCCGCACCGCCGCCCGCGCCGCCCACGGCCCGTTGATGTTCTGCGAATTCTGCCACACCGGTGCTCCCGGACCAAAACCAAACGGCCCCACCAGCGAAGGCGATGCATACGCCTGCGCCCCGCGCGGATTCAACTGCGGTCCCGTCACCTGCAGCCGCGGACCCGGTACCCAACCCTTGTTAATGGCGTCGCGCAATTCCACAATCGCGTAGCTGAACGGCGAACCCATATCCACCAGCGTGGTGAACCCCGCGTTCAAATTTTTCAGCGCGTAATGCAATCCCAGAAAGGATGCGCGCCCGTCATTCGGTTGCTGCTCCTGCATCAGATGCACGTGATGATCGATCAAGCCCGGCAGTACCGTGGCCCGGCTCAAGTCAATCACCTGCGCCCCTGGCGGAATCTGAATTTTGTCGGCGGGACCAACATCGGTGATGCGGTCGCCCTTCAGCAAAATGATTTGGTTGAGCAGATTCGTGCCCGATTTTGGATCGAATAAGCGCCCCGCGCGCACCGCCACGCCCTGTGCCGGCGGCGCTTGCATCTCCATGCGCAAGCCTGCGTTCCAGGGCTCGGTTTCCGGCCGCTTGCCCGGCGTATAGACGCTTTGGCCTGGCAGGCCTTCCACCAACACCACCGCGAGGGCGGTCACTACGAACGCAAACACACACAAACTCTTCGCGGGAAATTTTGCTAGGAATGTTTTGGGCATAAACTGTTCATCACGCTCCACGGGCGAGCTTGGAACAGTATATCGGCTCGGGCGGCTGTCCGCTTTGTCGTATTCACAATGTGCCGCCACTTATGTGCCGCCACTTCTTAGTGACTTGTTAGTGACTTGGGCCCACCGGCGTTTCCAGCAGCAATTCCCGCCCTGGTTCCCTCGCCGGTTCGCGCATCGCCTCCAGCACGCGAAAAGCCCGTTTGCGGTTGGTGGCCACCATCTCACCGCGGTATTTCAATTTGCCATTGACGGTAAACTCCATCGGTTGCTTCAAAGGATAGTCGAACTCCAGAATATCGCCCTCGGTCAGATCCAGCAGCGCCTCCACCGTCATGCGCGGACCATGCAGGCGGGCCTCCAGGTGTAGCCGCGCGGGAAGCAATTTCTGCAGCATTTGCAGGCGTTCTTCTTCGCTTGCCATGGTGCGCCGCATACTCCACTGCTGATCGAATTTGTGGCGCAGCATCTTTACCACAATGCTGGGAATACCAATGTTCATCATGCCCGCGGTTTCGCCAATCCGCACCTCCATGCTGATGGCCACCACCGCTTCGTTGGGCGCCAGAATCTGCAGCAGCTGCGGTTCGGTCTCGTGCGATTCGATGGAAAACTCTATCGCCGTGACGCCGGCCCAGGCGGCCCGCAGGTCATTTAAGATGATGCGAAGCAAGCCGTCCAAAATGCTCTGCTCAATTTCGGTCACCTCGCGCGTCACCTTCACCGGCAGCTTAATCGTCCCGCCCAGCAGCATCTCAATCAGCGGAAACACCAGCGACGGATTCATTTCCAGCACCGCATTGCCATCGAACGGTTTCATCCCCAGCGCGATCATGCTGGTGGGCGAGGGCAGGCACTGCGTGAATTCCATGAACGACAGCTGTTCCACCGAAACTAAATTCACCGCCACGTACGCGCGCAGATAGGCGGAGAGAGAGGACGCCAGGCTGCGCGCAAAATTTTCATGCAATAAGTGAATGGACCGTAGCTGATCCTTGGCAATGCGATCCGGCCGCCGGAAATCATACGCTACGGCTTTCTTGGCCGGGTCGTCTTCCGGATGCGGATCCCGCACTTTCTTAAATACATTGTCAATCTCATCCTGCGAAAGAACCCGATCCGCCATGTATTCCGTCCATCGTCAGAAGGGCAAAGGCCGGGGAGATCGGAAGTGTCCTGCTAGGGTTTCCCCCGACGTTACACTGATACTAGTGCGTTTTCTGGTGAGAAATTTCGGGTGCCGCGCTTCCCAAGCCGACGGAGCCGCTATCGAAGCCGGCCTTATTGGTAATGGAATGGCTGCGGCTTCAGATGTGTCCGAGGCCGAACTGGTTGTGCTCAACACCTGCACCGTCACCGCCACGGCCGAC
>JANXYJ010000081.1 GCA_025350105.1 Terriglobia bacterium
CCAACCAAAACTTCAGGGATCGGCCAGCACTCGCAGCGCACTGCAACGATTGCAAGAGGCGAGCATCACCCATCTGCACAGCACGAAATCGCACAACACCCCGCCAAACATTGCCAAGGAAAACATCGCCAAGGAAAGCAAGGGCAAAGAAAGCAACACCCAAGAAACCGGCATCGCGAGTCCAGCGACCTCACCGGCGAAAGCGGCCGCAAAACACAAGTTTTTCAGTGTCCCCACCAATCGGCCCATGAGTAACCCCATGAATCCAGCCTTGACTAAAGCCATAAATAAACCGGCATTTACTGTACCCGTTTCCGCTGAAACTGGGTCACTTGATGTGACGGAGGTGGCGGCGGTTGCGGTGCCCGCAATTGTTCAATCCATTCCGCATCAAGAGAAAGGGGGTTCTGCTTCCGCTGCCTCGCTTACTCTGCCCCAGAAAAACGGAACACAAGTGACCATCCATCTTCCCAAGCGGCTGGTGGAGCGCCGCAAGATCGGCTTTAGGATTGGTGAGCTGCCGAAATGGCCGGGACAGGTTCCATCTCAATCTGGGTCAGGACAGCTTGCGCGTCGGCCTCAGTAAACTCTTTGGTTTTGACCGAGTGATTCATGGAGCAGAACTTGGGCCCGCACATGGAACAGAAGGCGGCGTCCTTGAAGCCTTCTTCGGGCAAGGTTTCGTCATGATAGGCTTTGGCTGTTTCCGGGTCTAACGCCAGTTCAAACTGTTTATTCCAGTCAAAGGCGAAGCGGGCGCGGGACAGTTCGTCGTCGCGATCGCGGGCTCCAGGACGGTGGCGGGCGATGTCGGCCGCATGGGCGGCGATTTTGTAAGCGATTAATCCCTGCTTGACGTCTTCCAGGTTCGGCAGTCCCAAGTGCTCTTTCGGAGTGACGTAACAAAGCATCGAGGCCCCGTACCAGCCGATCATGGCTGCGCCGATGGCAGAGGTAATGTGGTCGTAGCCGGGGGCAAAATCGGTCACCAGTGGGCCCAGGGTATAGAAGGGCGCCTCGTGGCACAGTTCGTTGTTCTTCTGAACCTGCAACTGTATTTGATCCATGGGAATATGCCCTGGACCTTCAATCATCACCTGAACATCGTGTTTCCAGGCAATCTTGGTCAATTCACCCAGGGTTTTCAGCTCACTGAACTGCGCGGCGTCGCTCGCGTCGGCCAGCGAGCCGGGGCGTAAACCATCCCCCAGCGAGAAGCTGACGTCGTACTTTTTGAAGATTTTGCAGATGTCTTCGAAGTGCTCGTAGAGCAAGTTCTGCTTGTGGTTCTTCACCATCCACTCGGCTAAAATAGCTCCGCCACGGCTGACGATACCGGTGACGCGGCGAGTGGTCAGCGGGATATATTGCACCAGAACGCCAGCGTGAATGGTCATGTAATCCACGCCCTGCTCAGCTTGCTCCTCGATCACTTCCAGCATGACCTTGATGTTCAGGTCCTCCACGCGGCGCACCCGCGAGAGGGCTTCGTAGATGGGCACGGTGCCGATGGGTACCGGAGAGTCCTGAATGATGGCTTTACGGATGCGCGGGATGTCGCCGCCGGTGGATAAATCCATGACGGTGTCTGCCCCGTACTTCACGGAGTAGCGGAGCTTGGCCAGTTCTTCGTCGATATTAGAAGTGGTGGAGGAATTGCCGATGTTGGCGTTGATCTTGCAGTTGGAGGCTACGCCGATGCACATGGGCTCCAAATTGGGGTGGTTGATGTTGGCCGGGATGATCATCCGGCCACGGGCGACTTCATCGCGAATGGTGTCGGCACTAAGGCGTTCGCGACGGGCGACGTACTCCATTTCCTCAGTAGTACGCCCCTGACGGGCGTAATGAATTTGCGTGCGGATCGCGTCGTTGGAACGGCGGGCCACCCATTCGTTTCTCATAATCTCTTGATTATACGCGCATTTGCGCGTTTACGCACCGGAAACGCGTTCGTAACTATATACCCGATTAAAAGTTTCGATTGGACCCGGACGGCGGACCCACGTAGGCTCGAAGTATGGTTATTGACGATATGGGATTAGAGCATAACGCGGCCGTGTTGCATCGCGTCAGCGGAATCGTCAGCTCAGAGCTTTCGCTGGACGAGATGTTGGGCGAGATTGTGGGATTGACTTCGCAGGTATCGGGTTGTGACGCCTGCCTGGTGTATCTGGTGGAGACAGATACGGGTGAGTTTGTACTTCGGGCATCTCAGGTGCCGCACGCGGCGGACCTGGGCAACTTGCGCATGAAAGTGGGCGAAGGCGTTACGGGTTGGGTGGCAGAACACCAATCGCCGGTGGCGTTGAGCTCCAAGGCGGCGGCGGATCCGCGGTTCAAGATCTTCCCTGCACTGATCGAAGATACTTACGAGGCGTTCCTGTCCGTGCCGTTAGTCACCAAAGGCAAGGCGATTGGCGTGATCAACGTTCATCACCGGGCCAAACACGAGCACACACCGGAGGAGATTTCGACCATCTCATTTATTGGCGAGCAGATGGGCAGCGCCATCGCCAAGAGTTTGCTGGAGGAAGAAAACGCACGGTTGACCGAAGAGACCGCGGACATGAAGCGGCAGTTGGAAACTCGCAAAGTAGTGGAGCGCGCCAAAGGAATCCTGCAGAAGCGGCATAATTTGACGGAGGAGGAGGCTTACTTGCGCATGCGCAACGAAAGCCGCCGATTGCGCCGCCCGATGAAAGACCTGGCGGACGCCATCATTTTGTCGGAGGAGTTGAACCGGAAAGACGGCGGAGAAGCTGGCGCTTAAACAGCACTGGACCTAAACCATCGGCGCGCCCGGGTTATCCCGCAGCGCGCCGGTTTCTTTCATTTCAAATTTGTTCTGTCTTGCCTTATTTGCCGCCGACGGCTTTGCTCATCATCGCCACGTTATTGGCCGCTTGACCCTGCATCTGCCCGGGCATGCCGGCCGCGAGTTGGCTATACCGTAAGCCTTCGCGCATCTTCGCTTTATCCTGAGTGAGCGATCCCATCTGGTAATTTGCCACGCCCAAATAGAAGTACATCGTGCCGGCCATAGAGGTTCCTTTGAGAACCGGCTCGGCTGCCTTCATGGCGCGGTCACACTCGGCCCAAACGTTGCGGCCACAAGGGCCCACCGCACCCAGATAGGTGCCGTTGGTGATCATGGAGTTCTTCTTTTGTTCCCAGGCGGCTTCCGTGACCCCTGCGGGCTTGGCTTTGGTTCGCATCACCTGAACCAGCTTGCTGGCGTACTGCGCATTGCCGCCAGCCAATTGCATCAGGGCATCTTCCTGTTCGGGGTTACCGGCCAGGATTTTCTGAGCACCGGCGTTGGCCTTGGCCGCGCCTTGGCGGTTGAGGGCTTGCAGGTAATACGGCGCTATGGTGTCGATCTGCTTGCTTTTGGGGTTTTGCGCGATCAGAGTATCGGTTAAATCGACGATGGATGCCGGAACCTGCATGCCGGTGGCGGCCAGGGCGTATTCTGAGTAATCGTCGGCGTCCTTGGCGAACTTCTGGCGGGCCTTCCAGGCTTCCACCTGATCGGCTTCGGCGGGCTGAGACTCCTTGGCCAGCTCCTTCGCTTCTTTAGACGCCTGCGCGGCCAGGGTCTTCACCTGTGCGGCATCCTTTTTTTCGACGGCAGCGGTCAAATCCTTGTAAGTATCGTTGAGGTCCGGTGCGGCCCAGACCAAACCGCTAAATGCAATCAGACCGGTCATTCTTAGAATGGCGTTACGCATTTTCAAATCCCTGCCTCCTCTATTCCTACGCGTGCTCTGTTGGGGGCCTTTGGTGGGGCCTCCTTTGCTTTAGCTCCGCGTTTTAGCGCCGCCGATCAGCGTCGCACGGGCACATTATTACCCAAGTGCAATTATACAACCGGTGATTCAGCGGCGCGACAGCCAAAAGCATTAATGTTTTGACATGGCCAGCTTTGATGTGGCGAACAGGGACTGGCGAGTCATGCGAGAGTGGGAAGAGGGGGATTTCTGTTGGACCAGGGAATAGGCAACACAGCGACAGTGCCAGAGGCGGCCTTTGTCCCTATTTATTGCGACGTCAGTCTTCCGGTGCCGATGGATCAGGCATTCACCTACCTGTTGCCCCTTACATTACGGCATCGGGTGAGGCCAGGCTGCCGGGTGATTGTCCCGTTCGGATCGCGGAAACTCACCGGCTTAGTTTTACGAATTCACTCGGGCGCCGAAAAGCCGAAAGGCAATCTGCGGGAAGTGATGCGATTGTTAGACGAGGAACCGGCGCTGAGCGAGGATTTGCTGGATTTGGGGCGCTGGGTTTCCGAGTATTACTGTTCGCCGCTGGGGGAGACGCTGCGGGCGATGACTCCGCTCTCCGGTGAGATTCGCCTGGGGAAATTGTATTCGCTGACGAAATCCGGAAGTGAAGCTTCGCGACAATTGATTTTTGGCGAAGGCGAAACCGATCCGCCCACCCAAATCCTGAGACTGTTGGAGCGGCGTCCCCTGACGGCGAGTTATCTGCAACAGAAATTTCCAGGTGCGGCGGCGATTCTTAAGTCTCTGGAAAAACGCGCCTTCGTGGAGGTGGAAAACGTGGCGGGGGAGCGCGATCCGCTACGCGCGCCGGCGGAGCGGTTGCAGGTGGAGTTTGTCAGCCGTCAGGCCGATGGTGTCGCGGGTAAGTTGCCGAAGGCCGAACGCGAGCTGCTGTCGTTTCTGGAACTGCATCCGGGCATTCACAATTTAGGGGAGTTGGACGCGCAGGTTCGCAAGGCCAGCACCGCGGCACGGTCACTTGCCAGGAAAGAGTTGGTCAAGTTGGCGCTGGCTCCAGTAGATGTGTGGCGGGGGCCGATTCGGGCGGCGCATGAGTTGAATGGCCATCAACGAAATGCGTTCGCGGCGATTGAGGGCGCGCTGGTTAAAGAACAGTTTCAGGCGTTTTTGTTGCAAGGGGTGACGGGTTCGGGCAAGACGGAAGTGTATTTGAAATCGATTGAAGCGGCGCTGGCGATGGACCGGGGCGCGTTGATGCTGGTGCCGGAGATTGGTTTGACGCCCGCGGTTGCCGATCAATTTCATCATCGGTTTCGCGGTAGAGTGGCCATGTTGCATTCGGCATTCAACGATGCCGAACGGGCGCAGGAGTGGCGGCGAATCCGCTCGGGCGAAGCGGCGGTGGTGGTGGCGACGCGGTCTGGTGTGTTCGCGCCGGTGCGCAATCTGGGGCTGATCATCGTCGATGAGGAGCACGACCAAAGTTACAAACAACAAGAGACGCCGCGCTACCACGGCCGCGATGTGAGCGTGGTTCGAGCACGGAATCAGAATGCGGTGGTGGTATTGGGATCCGCCACGCCGAGTCTGGAAACGCGTTTCAACGCAGAGACCGGAAAGTATACGCGGTTGGAGCTTTCGGAACGTATTGAGCAACGGCCGATGCCGGTGGTGACCATTGTCGATATGCGGCAGGAGTTTCTGGAGACGCGCAAGCACGCGACATTTTCACGCACGTTAATCGATGCTGTTACCAAGAGACTGGAAGACGGCGAGCAATCGATGCTGTTGCTGAACCGGCGCGGTTTTTCCAGCTTTATCGTGTGCCGGACATGCGGCGAACGGGTGCAGTGCGCCAACTGCTCGGTTACGCTGACTTATCATCGCCGTGAGCGGCGCATGCTGTGCCACTACTGCAACTACGCCGAGAAGGTTCCCGAGCGGTGCACCAAGTGCGATGGCGATCAATTGCAGTTCCAAGGGATTGGTTCAGAGCGCGTAGAAGATGAATTGCATGGGGCGTTTCCGAAGGCCCGCATTGCCAGGCTGGATCGCGACGCGGTGACTGGCAAACGCGATTACGAGACG
Source organism: Terriglobia bacterium (assembly GCA_025350105.1). Taxonomy (GTDB): domain Bacteria; phylum Acidobacteriota; class Terriglobia; order Bryobacterales; family Bryobacteraceae; genus Palsa-187. The sequence continues at coordinate 5,841 of JANXYJ010000081.1, forward strand.
ATTCTCGCGGCGTTCCGCCAGGGTGAATATGACATTCTGGTGGGCACGCAGATGATCGCCAAAGGCCACGATATTCCGAATGTAACGCTGGTGGGCATTGTGAACGCCGACATCGGGCTGGGGCTGCCGGACTTCCGTGCGGCGGAGCGCACGTTTCAACTTTTGACGCAGGCGGCGGGACGTGCCGGCCGTGGGACGCTGCCCGGGATCGTGGTACTGCAGACCATCAATCCGGAGCATTACGCCATCACGTGCGCGGCGGCGCAGGACTACGAGGCGTTCTATCAAAAAGAGATTGAATTCCGCCGGCTGCTGGCGTATCCGCCACATAGCGCGCTGGCCAGTATCATCATCCGGGGAACCAACGAAGCCGAGACCTTGGAGCGGAGCATGGCGATGGGGCGGCTGATGCAACCGGCTCCGGAAGGAGTAAGAGTGCTGGGTCCGGCAGCCGCGGCGATTGCGAAGTTGAAAACGGAGTATCGTTATCAGATGCTTTTGAAAGCCGGGTCGCGCAAAAGGCTCAATCAGGTGCTGTGCGAATTGCGGCGTTTTGCCCAAGCAGAGAAATGGAATCCGGTGTCGCTGGCGATTGACGTGGATCCGATGACGTTACTGTAACCGACTACATTTGCATGAGCGATTATCTGCTGATTGAGCGAAACTTGCGAAGTGCCATGCGCTTCTTTGGCGAAGCGACCGATGCGGGAGATGTGACGTCCCTGCCCGGCGCGCTGGTGATCTATTGCGGGTTGAATTACGGTGTTTTCAACATTGCTTTGTTGGAAGGGGGGATTGACCGGGCGACGTCAAACGGTGACGGCCTGGAGAAGCGGTTGCAGGAAATTGCGCAGTATTTTCAGCAGAAGACCGACCGTTGGTCTTTTTGGCTGTGCGAGGATTTGCTGGATGACGCCGAATTGCGCCGGTCCGAGCGGACGTTTCAGCGGTTAGGGCTGCGGGCGATTTCGTATCCACCGGGAATGATTGCCGATCATTTATTGCCGCCGGCAAAGACCTTGCCGGAGATTGCATTGCAGCCAGTGTCCGACGATGCGACGCGGCAGGCGTTCGGAGATTTGACGGCCACCTGTTTTGACATTCCGCCCGTGGTTGCGCAAAAGATCTATGTGCCGGAGCGAGCGTGGCGGGGAGCCTATCAGGGTTATGTGGCCTACGCAAATGGGCAGCCGGTTTCGATGGTGGCAAGCGTGGTGACCGGGAATGAGTTGGGCATCTATTCACTGGGAACACATCCGCAATTCCGGCGAAAGGGTTTTGGCGAGGCGGCGATGCGGGCGGCGATTGCGGCCGTACAGCGCAAGCACGACATCACACGCTACGTCTTACAATCGACCGATGTGGGGCATCCGTTGTATCGCCGGCTGGGGTTTCGGGATGCAGCGCGGTTTACGGTGTATCTGACGAAGTAAAGCTAAACCGGCCAAGTAAAATCAAACTGGCAAAGTAAAATGGCTAAGCAGGTAAAATCAAAGTGTATGAGGCTTGTGGCCGCGGTGATGCTTACGCAGTCTGTGCTTGCGCAAGCATTGTTTGGACAATCCCAGTCTGCGCTGGAGCTAGGCAATGGGGCGCTGGAGGCAAAGCAGTATGATCGCGCGATTGAGCTATTCAGCAAAGCCGCGGCGGAGGACCCGAAGGATTACGGCGCGGAGTTTCAGTTGGCGCTGACGTACAACCTGATTGGAAAAGACCGCGAAGCCATTTCGCACTATCAAAACGCACTGGCGATTGAGCCGGGCCTGTATGAAGCCGAATTGAACCTAGCGTTGAGTTTGGTACGGACGCGGAATGCGGCGGCGGCGATTCCGCATTTTCGTGACGCTGCGACGAAAAAACCACAGGAGTTTCGTCCGACATTGGGGTTGGCGCAGGCGCTGCTGGAGATAAATGACCCTCCGGCGGCGGAACAGGCATTCAAACGCGCGTTAGCGCTAAATGCCAAGTCGGCCGCCGCAGAGGCGGGCCTGGGGATGGCTCTGGGACGTCAAAACAAGGTAGATGAAGCGGCCGCGCATTTTCAGCAGGCGTTTACGCTGGACCGGACCTATCGATCCACATTTGTGGAGCTGGCAATGTTGTACGAGGCCAATCACCGGACCGAGGAAGCCATCACGTTCTATCGCATGTTTCCGGACAACGCGACGGCGCTGGAACACCTGGGAAATTTGTTAACGCAGGCAGGCGATACCAAAGGTGCGGTGGCGACACTGCAAGCGTTGGTGGAAAAGATGCCGACCACCGAACGGCGGATTTTGTTGGCACAAGCTTACGTGGCGGATAAACAGCCAGCAAAAGCGGAGGCAGCGATTGCGCCAGCGGTGGAAGCGGCGCCGAAAGACATCGAATTGCGAATGTTTTATGGACGGTTGTTGCGAGACCAACGCAAGTTTCCGGCGGCGGCGGCGCAGTTCAGTGAAGTGACCGCGTTGAATCCTGCGTTGGTTGAGGCGTGGAACGAATTGGCCAATGTCGATATCGTTGGCGAACAATATCAGCAGGGTTTAGCGGCGCTAGAACGAGTGCGCGCGCTGGGTAAAGAGACGCCGGGGAATTTGTTTTATCGCGCGTTGGCTCAGGATCATTTGCAGATGCGGCCGGAAGCGGTGGAGAGCTATGAGAAATTTCTGGCGGGAGCGGGGGGCAAGTTTCCGGATCAGGAATTTCAAGCGCGGCAAAGAATTCGTATTCTAAAAGCAGAGATACAAAAGAGGAGATGATGGCGGGCTTCGCACTGATTTTTCTTTTGTGGTTGGGCGGGAACGGACTGGCCGCCGATCTGGATTCGATCCGGCAGGAACCGAATTCGGAGCGGCGCAGTGAACTGGCTATGGATCACGCGGGTGCGGCGTTGGACGCGGCGCGGTCAGCGTATGATGCGGGCAACCAGGAGGCGATTCGCACATCGATTGAAGAAGTTGCGGCGTCGGCCGATTTGGCGTATGCGTCGCTCAATGAATCGGGAAAAGATGCGCGGCGAAGCCCCCGATTTTTTAAGAAAGCGGAACTTTCGGCGCGCCAGTTGCTGCGGCGCATTGATGGGTTCAAAGACGCGATGAGTTTCGATGAAAGGCCGTTGATTGAAAGAGCCCGTGAGCGAGTGAACGGCGTTCACGAGGAGCTGATCCGGCTGATTATGGCGCCCAAGAAGAAGTGATCCGTTGGCGAGGTGAAATTCATGCGCATGACGATAGCGACATTGTTCCTGGCGATAGGATCCATGGCGGTAGCCCAGAACCGCGATTTTCTGACGGCGGCGGAGATTGATCAATTACGCCTCACGCAAGAGCCGAATGCGCGGCTGACTTTATATACCAAATTTGCGCTGATCCGCATGGATCAGATTGAGCAGATCGCAGCCACGGCCAAGACGGGGCGGGCCACATTCATTCACGACTTACTGGAAGACTACACACACATTGTGGAAGCCATGGACACGGTGGCCGATGATGCGTTGTCGCGTAAAGTGACCATCGACAAAGGAGTGGCGGCGGTGGCCTCAGCAGAGAAGGATTTTCTAGCGCGGCTGACAAAACTGCGCGACGAAAAACCGAAGGACCTGGCGCGCTACGAATTTGCCTTGCGCGATGCCATCGACACCACGGGGGACAGTTTGGAGCTGAGCAACCAGGATCTGGAGCAGCGCACCGGCGAGGTCACCGCGAAACAGAAGAAAGAACAAGAAGAGCGGATGGCGAATATGAGGCCGGAGGAAGTGGCCGCGGAGAAAGAGAAGAAGGCCGAAGCCCAAAGGGTTGACGTGAACAAGCGCAAGCGGCCATCGCTTTTGAAGCCGGGCGAAACGGTACCGGAAGTGAATGGCGGGCCTGCGCCGGCGAAGACCAACACGAAATAATCAGCGCGTCTTCAGCCCGGAACTATCCACACCATCCCGCAGTTTGCGAGCCCAGACTTTTTGCAGCGCAAGCAGCGAATCGCGCTTCAGTTCCTGGGAAGAAGCATCCGACAGGTTGTTGTTTTCCTGAGGATCCTCGGCCAGATTGTAGAGATGGACAGCATTGCCCTCGCGGTCGCTGACCAGCTTGTCGAAGCCGCGCAATACCATGCGCCATTCGCCCTGCATGCCCATTCGGCCCTCACCATAAACGGAATCAGGAACGGTTTGCGCCGTGCCGGTGAGCAGACCAGAGAGGTCGGTTCCCTGCACCGTTTCCGGGGCTGTCACACCGCATAGATTCAAAAGTGACGGAACGATATCGGCCAAGGAGACCAGTGCGCTGATTTGTTTGGCGCCGGGCCTACCTGGAACACGCACCGCCAGCGGAACATGCATCGATTCCTCGAACGGATAATCGTGGCCGTCCAGTCCATGCGACAACAACTGCTCCCCGTGATCTGAAGTAAATACCACGATGGTATTTTCAGCGAGGCCCGGCCGGTCGATCGCGCGCAGCACCAAGCCGATGTCCAAATCGCGGGTATGGGCGCGGGCGTAGAACGTACTGAGGGCCAACTTGGCGTCGTGTTCATACAGAGACGGCACATTGGAACGCAGTTGAATGTCATCGAGCGCGACGCGGTCCATCAGTCGCGCGGCGTTGCTGTCAAAAGTCCACTCGGCATAGAAAGGCTGGCTGGCCGGAGTGTGCATGAAAGAGATGACGTCGTCCACCTGCAGGCCGTCGAACTGACCGGTGCGATAGCCGGCGCGATTGAGGATCGACGTGATCGAGGGGGCTTCTGCGGCCAGTGCTTCGGCGGACGCGTCAGTGCCCGCCAGCATATGCGGGAACACGCCTTTGGTCAAACAAAGCCGTGCGCGATCGGAGCGCGAACAACAGGCATAGGCACGCGTAAAGCTGACGCCCTCGCGGGCGAGTTCCGCCAGATTGGGTGTGACAATCTGCGTGTTCCCGGCCCAGGGCACCGCCCAACCAGGCCAACTGGTGGCGACGATCAGGATGATATTGGGTTTGCGCTGGGCCGCCACCACGGGCGTCATGGCGCTGGACGCGGCTATGGCAAGCGGGCCCAGCAAAAACGTACGTCGATTCAACACTGCAAATTAATCCCGGATCTTTTCAAGCGGCACTCCGCGTTTGCACAAGGCGCAGTCTTTCGGATCGGCGGCCTCTATATGATCCAGTTTAGCGAGGGCGAAGAACGGAATGGGAGCGAAGTTCTTGGCATTGGGCGCCGGCTGATGAATAATAACGGCAACGCCAACCACTTCGGCGCCCTGTTGTTGGACAAGATTCCTGAGTTCGGTTAATCGCCTCCCGGTGCGCAGGATGTCGTCTACCAGGACTACTTTTTCGCCGCGCTTGACCTCCATGAACTGGCGGAAATGGAGCGGCTCTCGTTCGTTTTCGCGTTCGGCCCAATACACCTGATGTGCGCGCAGGGCCTCACAGACTCCGTAGGCTACAGGCAATCCGCCGGTGGCGGGAGCGACGATGGACAGCTCACTGATTTGGGCGCGAATTTCGGAGTCGGCTCGTAACAGACGGCTGAGGCCGACGCTGAGAATTTTGGCGCTTTGGTAATAGCGCATGGTCAGCGCCACCTGCAAGTATTCGATACCGTGGCGGCCGTCAGGAAATTCAAAATGGCCTTTGCGAAAGCCGCCGGTACGGGTGAACAGGTCAATGGTTTCTTCTTGCGTGGGGATGATGTTCATTGGGATTTCATTCTCACTGTCAATGGGCGCCGCGGCCGCTAAGAACTTGCGGAATGGTGCGCAAAATGATCCGCCAATCCAAAGCCAGTGACCAGGTATCGATATACTGCATATCCAACTTCATCCAAGTTTCAAAATCGAGGCGGTCGCGGCCATTCACCACCCACAGGCAGGTGAGGCCGGGGCGCATGCGCAAACGGCGGCGCTGCCAACGCTTATATTGTTCCACTTCTTCGGGCAAGGGCGGGCGGGGACCGACGAGGCTCATGTCGCCCTTCAGCACGTTGTAGAGCTGGGGCCATTCGTCGATGGAAAATTTGCGCAGCCAGCGGCCGATGGAGGTGAGGCGCGGGTCATTGGACATTTTGAAAGCGGTGCTTTTTTGATTCAGGTGTTCGAGCGAGGCGCGCATGGCTTCGGCGTCGTCGCACATGGAGCGGAATTTGTAGAAGACAAATTTACGCCCATTCAAGCCGCAGCGAATCTGCTGGAAGACGATGGGGCCGGGAGAAGTAAGGCGAATCAGCAATGCGATCACCAACATAAACGGCGAGAGCAGAATAAGTGCGGCGGCGGCCAGCAGCATGTCGGTGGCGCGCTTGACGAGGAGACGGATTTCGTCGTGCGGAGTGGCCGAAAAGGTGAGCAGCGGCGCCGCGCCCAGCCGGTCCAAGTAGATTTGACTGTTGACGTGAGGAAAGAAGTCTACAGCCACACGGGTACGGACTCCTTCTTCGTCGCAGAGAAGAAAGACTTCTTCCAACTGGCGCAGATGATCGCTATCGACGGCAAATATGATTTCGTCGATGACATGCTGGCGCAGGAGATTGGGGAGTTCACTCAATGGACGGACGGGATAGGTAGACGCCAGCTTCACTTCACTGCGCACGCCATCTCCGTCTTCAGAGAGAAACCCGCTCAGCCGCACGCCGTAACCGGCGGCGTTTTCGATTTCGCGGCCCATGCGCAAGGCGCTTTCACCCAGGCCAACAACCATGACGTAATTGGGGGCGCCGAATTCGCGGCGTACCATGCCGAGAAGGCGTCCGGCGTTGAGCCGAAACAAGGACAGCAGGACCCAGGCCAATAACGCGAAGATGACCAGAAACGTGCGGCTGAGGTCCAGACGCAGAGCGAACTCGAAGATGACAATACAAACCGCGCCGAGCAGCGATTGGCGAAACGCGTCACTCAGAATGAGGCGGGGATGCGCGGCGGCCACGTCAATGCGGTCGTAAATCTGCCACCAGGACCCAATGGCGACGAAAACCAGAACCGACCAGCCCAGCAGCAAAACCTGAACCGGCGGGTCCAGATAAAAGCGGCGTTCCAGTGTGATGGAACGCGCACCCAGAATCACGCGGGCCCAATAGGCCAGCAGAAAGGCAAGCGAGGTGAGGGCCACGTCGGAGATTCCGAAAAGGATCCGAATGCGGCGGTGGTGTCCTCTAAACACGGTGCGCTGTCAGAATATCAGAACGTCGCTAAAAACTTATCGTGCGTGGCGAACACTTGGGCCCCGGGCGAAGCTTGAGGTAGGCGGCGGGGGAGGCGGCTCCGGCAAGGGTGGTGGCTTCTTGGGGCGCGCATCCAGCCGTTTCAGGATCATCTGCTCCTTGGCCTTTTGGAACTTGGGCGTGCCCGGCGCAACTCCTGTGGCGGCCACCATTTCGTCGGTGACTTCCTGGGTCATGGGCAGATATTTCTGGAAATAATTCTTGATACGGTCCTGTACTAATCGCTGTTCGGAGTCCACCAGCAGATACAGAATTTCTTCGCCGTGGGCGTTCACCAATAGTTGGTAAAGCTGCGAGGCTTTTTGCAGCTTGGGGCTCTTCAATTCGCGTTCCAGCTTTTTGGCGGCCGCATCCAGCCTTTGCGTGGCGTTCAACTCCGGCTTGCTGAGATTGGCGGCTTTGTTTAACACAGCCCGTTCCTTGGGGTTCAGCTTCTCGAGCAAAATTGAAAGAAACAGTGGCAGCGCGTTCAGGCGGAATTGCATGCCGGCGGGAACCAACTGGCGAGCCTTCTGCAGCTTCTGGAATTCGGGCAGATTGAGCTTGGCGCCAGCCAGGGCGGGCGAATACAAATCCAGCAATTTTTCGTCGGATAGCGCCTGCAGCACATCGGCTACGTTTGGTTCTTGTGCCAGATGACGGAGCTCCGCACCTAAGGCGTCCGGGGTAATGCGCAAAAGCATTTCCGCTTCGCGGGCGTTGTCGAAATGGGCCTTGGTGCGTTCATCGATGCCGTAGCCCAGGCGAGCTTTAAAACGCAGGACGCGCAACATGCGCACGGGCTCATCATAAAAAGAGTAGTTATGGGTCGCGCGAATCTCTTTGCGCTCAATATCGCCAGCACCGTTGGTTGGATCGATCATCAAACCCAGAGAAGCTTTGTTCAGCGAAAGGGCGATCGCGTTCACCGTGAAATCGCGGCAGCGCAGATCCTCGTGAATGGTGGCAGGAGAAATTTGCGGTTTGGAACCTGACTTCGTATACCGCTCATGGCGGGCCATGGCGATTTCCACGGTCACATTGCCGGGAAGCAGCAATTCGCAGGACTTGTAGGTTTCGTTGGTGGAAACCAGATGCGCACCGAGTTTCTTTTCAGCCGCTTTCGCCAGCTTCAACGCGTTGCCTTCCACGGTAAAATCCAGGTCGCGGACGGGAAAGCCGCCGAGCATGTCGCGCATGGCGCCGCCGGTAAGAAAGATATTGATCCCCGCCTCGCTGGCCAGATCGCGCATCTCTCCCACCACGCGGAACTGATCCACGCTGAGGTGGCTCTCCAACATAAACATGTAATCGCCCATTTACGGGTTGCTCCTAAAAGAGACTTACTTCAATTTGCCACGTGCCGGCCGGACCATTTATCTTTAAGGCCAGCTCAAGCACGGGGGTGGTGCCGTTCAACCACGTCCTGCAATCGGCGCTGAGCAACGTGGGTATACACCTGAGTGGTGGAAATATCAGCGTGGCCCAGCATGATCTGGACACTTCGCAAATCGGCGCCGCCTTCAACCAGATGCGTCGCAAAACTATGGCGAATCACGTGCGGGCTAAGAGCGCGTTTTAATCCCGCCTGCAAACCGCATTTTTGCAACAGCAGGAAGAAACATTGGCGCGTCATGCAGCTGCCGCGATTGGTGACAAACAAATACCGGCTGGCGCGGCCCTTCAGCAGCAGCGACCGGCCGTGCGTCAGATATCGCTCCATGGCTTGACGGGCAGCGTCGCCGTAGGGAACCAGGCGCTGTTTGTTGCCTTTACCGGTAACCCGCAAAACCCCCATTTGGGATTCCACGTTAGACAATTCCAACTGGCACAGCTCGGTCACCCGCAGACCAGAGGCGTAGAGAAGTTCGATCATGGCGCGATCCCGCAGGCCGCCCGGGGTATCTCCGGGGGGCGAGGCAATCAGGCCTTCTAACTCATTCTTATTGAGATATTTGGGAAGCTTGGCCCATTGTTTGGGGGCGACCAGAAATTCAGTGGGATCCTGGCCGATGAAGCCTTCCTGCATTAGGAATTTATAGAAAGTCCGTAAAGTGGTCAAGTGCCGAGCGATGGTGCGGGGCGCCAAACCGGAGGCATATAGGGATTCGACGTAGCCATTCAGATCAGCCGGAGAGAGCGCGACGAGATTGGGGCCAGTGTTCTGTATAAATCGCTTTAAATCAAGAGAATACGAGCTGAGACTGAGCCTGGCCAGGCCCTTTTCCACGCGGCAATGGTTCAGGAAAGCCTGAACCTCTGTCCCTACTTCCCGGCCGTTCAGCGCTGGTTGCGCCCGCGTCGCCCGCATGGACCCAATGATACAATATTTGCGAATTTGTTTGTAACAAGTCTTATCGAAAAAGGCCTAAATTGAGCAGTTCCGCCAACAAGAAAGTGCTGGTTACGCGTTTTGACAGGGAGACGGTGCCCGGATTTGTGCGTACGCCTGAGAGTTTTCTTCCCGATGGTTTGGATGTACTGACGCCGGCGGGGAGCGTCTTGCGGTTGCCCTACTCGGACATAAAAGTCGTTTCTTTTGTGAGGGATTTGGACGGTGGCGAGACGTGGAAGGCGCATCGGACATTTGCCAGCCGGCCGAAAACACCGGGCCTATGGGTGAAGTTGGTGTTTCGGGACGGGGACTCGTTGGAGGGGATCCTGGCCAACAATTTGTTGCTGATGGAGCCGATGGGCTTTCAACTGATTCCACCGGACCCTACCTTCCAGAATCAGAGAATTTTTGTGCCTAAAGAGGCCTTGCGCGAGGCGCATGTTCTGGGGGTGATGGGAGCGCGGGTGCCGCGGAAACCCGCTCAGAAGACACCGCTCGGCGACGAGGAACAATTGGAGATGTTTCCGTAGAGAAGCGTCGATCCGTTCCAAGGCGGGTATGCCTAGGGAAAGCCTGGGCGGGTGATATTCGGAGCAACTGGCAGTTGCTCCGAAGTTTATGCGGATTTATGCGTGGGGCGCGTTTAGCGGACCAGTGGCTTCGAAAGGTCCAGCGAATCGAGATCACTCCAACGGTTGTCCAGCGTGTTTTGTACGAAGGTGAGGCGCTCGATCAGGTGCCGCCGGGGGTGAGCGTACTGATTCCAATGCTGTTGAGCGTATGCAAGAGCACTGGCGACCGTCGATGGGTTCAGATCCTGCGCCAAGGTGATATGGGGATGGTAATCGAACGGTTCGTCGAACGCGGTTGCGCCGGTGTTCAATCGATCGTGCATAGCAACCAATTCCGAGTAGCCCGCCTTCACCGCAATATAGATCACCTGAGTTGCAGGGAAGAGTTGTACCTCGCCCAGTTCGATGGGGAACGCCGGAAAAGCTTGCAGTAACACTTTGGTGGCGGGCCAGACTGCCTCAGGGCCTGATGACAGCGGACGAGGCGGCAAAACGGTAACGTGCGCGCGGGCCATGCAGTCGGCTGCGAAATGATGGCGAAGCTGATTGAGAAATGCCGCGAGGGGGTCGGGAAGATATGAGACCAGAGCGAAGGAATTGATTTTGGAGTCGAGCACGTTGGAGTCGACAGCGTTGGCGCCGACCGCGCTCGAATCGGCGATGTTAGAATTGCCGGCGTTGACGGGATTGCCGGCACTGTCCATTACTGATTCCGTTAAAGCTGAACTGTGAAGAAATCCGCTCACCGACTCCAACCTAAATCTTTCACGAACTCGAATTACCTATTCCAGCTTAGCGCGAGGCGCGGTAATTCCCAAAGCCTAAGCGGTCATTCCACGTTCCAGTACTGGCTGTGCCGGCAACTCGGCAGATGGCTCCGCAGCGTTGCAAACCAGGGGACTTTTGGGTTCAGCAAAGACCCATTGCGCCTCTTCGAAGCCTACATACTTGTAGATACGAAGGGTGCCGTTCTCAGCTTCCAAGACATCTCCGGGGGTTAAAGATCGCCCCTCTTCGCGGAGTGCGAAGAAAGCCGCGTAGGGGGAAGGGGCCTCGATTATTTCCGGGGGAAGGGGTAGTATTTTGCTGGCAGCAGTGCGAGGGACCGGTTTGGTGTCGGCGGGAGCCAGGTCCAACGCGGGCGTAGGCAAATAGGGGTTCTGCAAGGGATCGGGACCAGGCTCGTAGTCACGCGGCTTGATATTGGCCGTGCCACTGACATGAGGAGCAACGCTGAAGGGCTGATGAAGGTGAGGTTTTAACCGATGAATCCGATAACTAGGCATAAACTGTCACCATTCTATCACCGCAGATCGCGTGGCCGGAAATGTCGAGAACATGGAGGGCCAAAATTGTTTTATCGATGGCCGTGCCGGGCAAGCTTTACAATAGGCAAGTGAGCGGGTAATTCGCCTTCAACAAGATGAAGTTCGATTCGACAAAGTATGGAGCGACGATCTCCGGAATTCTCGGGCTGGGCGGTAGCGGCGAAGACCTGGCGGCGCTGGTTTGCGGGCCGTGTGTAAACCATGCGGCGCGGGAAATGCTACTGAAACATAAACCGAAAGAGTTGTTCCCTAAGGCGAACGACCCGGCGGCTGCGATGGCCGGCCTGTGGCTGTACTTTTCCTGTTTTGAAGAGGCGCATGTGCTGATCGACGAGCCCAAATCTCCGGAAGGCATCTTTTGGCATGCGATTTTGCATCGACGGGAGCCGGACGCGGGCAACGCGGCCTACTGGTTCCGGCACTTGAAGGAACACGACATTTTCGGACGACTTGCGACCGAAGCTAGAGAGATTCTGAAACAGAATCCGACGGCGGAGTTCCGCATTGGCTTGTGGGATCCGTTTGCGTTTATCAATTTTTGCGAGCGAGCCCGGGAGCAGCCAGGATCAGTGCAGGAAAAGGTGGCGATGGAGATTCAGCGGGCGGAGTGGCAACTTTTGTTTGATCATCAAATGAATAACGGCAGAGGTTCTCGATGAGAGCGGTATGGGGAATTTTGGCGGTCCTGCTTGCGGGCGGCGGAGTTTGGGCGCTGACGTCGCTGCGAAATCAACCCCTGGAAGTTGGCTTTGTAAAAGTGACCCGCGAGCCGATCGCCAGCTCCATTCCCACCAACGGAAAAGTGGAGCCGATTGAATGGGCGGAGGCGAGGGCGGACCATGCAGGCGCCATCCGAACCATCTTCGTCCGTCGTGGGCAGAGCATAGCAAAAGGGGCCGCACTGGTGGAACTGGATGCGGCCGACGCCCGGGCGGAGTTGACTACCGCCCAGAGCAGGGTCACGCAAGCCGAGGCTGAGTTGGAAGTGCTGGACAAAGGCGGACGGGTGAGCGATCTGACGGCGATCGCCAGCGATATCGACCGCCAGAAACTGGAATTGACCACCGGGCAGAAAGAATACGACACCCTGCTGCGATTGCAGAACAAGCAGGCGGCCACTGGGGTTGAAGTGACGCAGGCGAAGGATCACTTGGAACGCATCCAGGCGCAGATTCGGGCGCTTGAACAGAGGCGGGCGTCGCTGACCAGTCCCACGGATCGGTCGGCTGCAGAAGCGCGATTGCGGGATGCAGAATCGGCGGTGACGCTGGCCCAGGAACGCATCCACAAAAGCGTGATTGTGGCACCGGTAGCAGGAACGGTGTATCAATTCGATCTGAAACCAGGCGGCTATCTGAACGCCGGCGATCTGGTGGCGAGCATCGGGACGCTGGACAGAGTCCGGATCAGAGTATTCGTGGACGAGCCGGATCTGGGGCGCGTGGCCGTCGGCAAACCAGTGGTGATCACTTGGGATGCTAAGCCCGGGATGCAATGGAAAGGCGTAGTGGACCGAACACCAACACAAATTGTGGCGATGGGGACGCGGCAGGTGGGCGAGGTGTTGTGCGTGATTAAGAATTCAAACGACAAGAATTCATACGACAAGAATTCGAACGACCATTCGCAGAGCCCCGCGAAAAACGAACTGCTGCCCGGCACCAACGTGAACGCGGAGATCCGTTCCGAAGAAATAGCCAGCGTAATTACGATTCCCAAAGAAGCCGTCAGGCACGAAAACGGGCAGACCGGGGTATTTGTGTTGGTGAAGGGATCTACGGGCGAGGTGCTGCGCTGGAAGACCATCGGGCTGGGCATCAGTAACACAACACGAACGCAGGTGGATGGACTGAATGAAGGCGACAACGTAGTGCTGCCAACCGATAAGACCTTAAAAGATGGGATGGCCGTTAGCGGGAAAGCCCGTTAGACGCTTGCAACAATTTCTCCACGTGCTTGGCCAGGACGTCGACTTCGATATTCAAACGCGAACCGGGTTTGGCGGCGCAGAGGGTCGTGTGTTGGTAGGTGTGCGGAATGATCGTGATGCTAAGTTCGTCCGCAGTTAACTGAGCAATAGTCAAGCTGATGCCGTCAATGGCGATGGAGCCTTTGTGGACCAGGTAACGATGAAGCGCGGGAGGAACGCGCAGAGTGAGCCACCAATTGCCATCGCCCAGCGCCGTCAGTGACAGCAGTTCGGCAGTGGCGTCGACGTGGCCCTGCACGATGTGGCCGGAGAGAAAGGTGGAAGGGGTGACCGGGCGCTCCAGGTTCACGCGCGAACCGGCGGCGAGATCGCCCAGGTTGGTGCGGGCCAGGGTTTCGGGAGCCAGGTCTGCCGCAAAAGAAGCGTCGGCAATCTCAACCGCGGTCAAGCAAACGCCGTTCACGGCGATGCTCATACCTTCGGAGATGGAGGGAAACTTCGGCGCATGCACGCGCAGGCGCGCGCTTTTTGCCAAGTGCTGGAGGGAGACTACGGTTCCCAGATCTTCGATGATTCCGGTGAACATCTACGTAAGCTCTTTCTTGGAGCCGTTCGGCGTTTCTTGATCCGTTTGCTTCAGAAGATAGGCTTCGACGGCAAACTCGGTGGAAGTAATCTTGTGCAACTGGATGTCGCGGAAGACGATGGCGTCGGCGCGGCGGCGACGGCCCGAGCCACCGGCCACGGGCATGGATTGCGTGCCGCCCAAAATCTTGGGTGCGTAGTAGAAAAAGATCTTATCGGCCAAGCCGGACTCAAGCGCGGACCAGTTAACCCGGCTGCCCGCTTCGATCATCAGAGATAGATATTTTTCGCGAGCCAACAGACGGATAAGAGCAGCAAGATCGGCGCGGCCATCGGCACTTTCCAGGGTTTCGATCCGTACGCCTTTGGCCTCCAAGCGCCGGCGACGCTCAGGCGAAGCGGCGGAGGTGGTTACGACTAATAGATCATTTTGGCACGAGGAGACCATTTGCGATTCCGCCGGAGTGCGCAATTGCGAATCGAGAATCACGCGGAGCAAAGGACGGCTGCGTTCCAGGCCGGTGCGGTCGGTCAAAAGACAATCATCGGCCAGGACGGTGCCGATGCCCGTAAGGATGGCGTCGCTGCCGTGACGCATGGTTTGGACGTGAGCGCGGGCAGTTGCACTGGTGATCCAGCCTGGAGTGGCGCCGTCGTCAGGCGCGCCAATTTTTCCGTCGAGGGTGAGGGCGGCTTTCAGGGTAACCAACGGGCGGCCGGTGCGCATGAAATGATAGAAGGCCTGGTTCAATTCCAGGGCACGGTTGGCGTAGCGAAGATCCACGTCTACCTCGATGCCGGCATGGCGTAACCGGTTGAAGCTGGTTCCACGAACGAGGGGATTGGGGTCCTGGCTGGCCGCGACTACTTTCTGGATGCCGGCCGCGATGACGGCATCGACGCAAGGCGGAGTGCGGCCCTGGTGCGAGCAGGGTTCCAAGGTGAGATAGAGCGTGGCTCCGCGGGCTTTATTGCCAGCTTGTTCGAGTGCTAGAATTTCGGCGTGTTTGACGCCGGACCAGGTGTGGAAACCGCGGCCGACTACACTTTCCGCACCGTCGTTATGAGCCACGACGACAGCGCCGACAGCCGGATTGGGGCTGACGCGACCGACACCTTGAGCGGCGAGTTGAAAGGCTTCGTCGAGAAAAGCGGAAGTATTCGGCACGATAGAGATTCCGTCGCTCCCTTATGCTCGCGGCTTGGTGCTGGGGAGTGCGAGCGCCACGTAAGAGTCCTCGTCAAACACACTAATCAAACAATGATGCCACGAATTGTTCCGGGTCAAACGGAAGGAGATCGTCGAGTTGCTCGCCGACACCGACGTAGCGGATGGGCAAATTGAGCTCGCGGGAAATGGCGATGACCACCCCGCCTTTCGCGGTGCCATCCAATTTCGTGAGGATGATGCCGGTAACCGCGCTGGTTTCGGTGAATTTGCGGGCTTGCTCCAAACCGTTCTGGCCAGTGGTGGCCTCTAACACCAGCAGTACTTCGTGGGGCGCTTCGGGAATGACGCGGGCCACGGTGCGGAGCATCTTTTCGAGCTCCGCCATCAGATTGGTTTTGGTGTGAAGACGGCCAGCCGTATCGATGATCAGGTAGTCCACCTTGCGGGCTTTGGCGGCTTGTACGGCGTCGAAGGCGACGGCGCTGGGGTCGGCTCCCGTTTGTTGTTTGATGATGTCGGCGCCGGTGCGCTGGGCCCACACCTCCAACTGTTCGACGGCGGCGGCACGGAAAGTATCGGCGGCGCACAGCAACACGGAACGCCCCTCTGATTGCAGACGGCGGGTGAGCTTGCCGATGGAAGTGGTCTTCCCTGCTCCGTTCACGCCGACCACCATGATGACGGCGGGCGGTTCAGCGACGACGGGCAGAGGGCGTTCGGTGGCTTGCAGAATTTCCAGAACGTGTTGACGGATCAGGCTTTTCAGTTCGCCTGCATCGCCGGCCAGGTGGCGGTCCACCTGCTGGCGGATGCGTTCGAGAATTTCGGCGGTGGTGCGTGAGCCAATGTCGGCGGTGATGAGGGCGTACTCCAGCTCCTCCAGAACATCGGCGTCGATTTGCTTACGGCCACTGACGGCATCCTCGATCTTCTCCAGCAGACCGGAGCGAGTTTTTTGGATGCCGGCCTTCAGGCGGTCAAGCAGACTGAGCGTGGGCGCGGGCGTTGCTTCGGTTTTGCCTTCAGATGGTGTAGGCGGCTCGGCTGGTTGGTTGCCGAAGAGGGATTTAAACATGATTTTGGTTAAACAGGGTGTTCGATTGAAAATGACGGGAAATTCCAGTGTAGCAAGCGGCTAGAGGCAGCTTGCGGGGATGGAGGACGATCGGCCAATCATTGCAAATCCATCAATCGCCGGGGTTCGCCAAGACGTTTTCGGGCCCTTGATGATCGCTGCGGTTCCATCATTGTGAAAGGAGAACGGAACGCCGATTTTTTCTTCACTCACTCCCATTACTTCCACGGCGGCCCGTTTCTCTCGCGTCCGAAGATTTAGAATTTGCGGATGCCGCAACTGGAGCTTCGCGTAGTCTTCGTAGTACTCAAATACAACGCAATTGGGCCCTAGCCAGCCGTCGGCCTGCACTCCTCGTTCTTCGGTGATGGCGACGTCGGTAAGTTCGCTGAACTCTTGTTTCCTCCTGCCGTTGGCATCAGCAATGGCAAACGTTCCCACGACGTTCATCAATATGCGTTCGTCGTCTGGAGACCATAGTGAACTGAAAACGTAGATCGGTCCCAGACCACCCCAATTGCGCGTAGTCTGCAACACTTGCGCCGTCCTTGTACCCAAATCGATGATCGCAACTGGCCCAACTACTTTTATGGGATCGCCAACAGCTTGCGAGTAGATCGAAAAAGCAATTCGAGCCCCGCCGGATGAGAAGTCTGGCACACCGTAAACTTCGTGCTTTTCGTAAAGGTGCCCGTGCGTGATTCGCCGAACTTTGCCGGAGTGCACATCGAGACGGTAAAGCTGACCGCCGTTGACCTGAGCACGCCTTGGGCGAAGGAATACCGCGATGCTGGCATCGGAAGATATAGCGAATTGCCCGATGGGTATTTTGCTGCGAATGGTTTTGACGACTTGCCCAGTGTCGGTGGCCAGATAAAGACGGCCCCCGCTGGAGTAGGCGACGGCTGGCTGAGCCGATTGGCCAAACGTCAGCAACGGGAGTAGAGCAGCCAGCTGAGTAAGGCGCATAAATGCAAAAGAGCCGGGAACATGCGAAGGATCGCACATTCCACGGCTCTCCTTGGAGCGGTGGTGTCCCGAGACACCACCAGTTTGTGGATGAGGAGAATCTAACTCCACTACGGCAAACGAATTTCTACGTGGCGGTCGCGATTGATCTGCTCACTGAAGCGGCGATCAATGGAAGAGAGCGAAGCTTGCTTCTGTATGTGGTCGCGCGTCGTATATACAAGCGTGTCGCCTTCGATGCGGAAATCGAGGACGGCCTGAATGGTGTGATCGGTAAAGGCGATCAGATAGAATTCGGGCTGGCTACCCTGGGTTGTCTGCTGAACGGGTTGCTGAGCTTGTGGTGGATAGCTCTGTTGCGGATAGCTCTGTTGCACCTGCGCTGGAAATTGTTGATAGGACGGATCGTAGCCTTGTTGCGGGTAAACCGGTTGGGCGGGAGCGGAAATGTACGCCGGGTCGCTGTAACCATAATTGCCGTAAGCGGTGTAACCACAATCGTAATAATAGGGATCGCAGGCGGTTCCGTAGGTGGAATAGCCGTAACTATATGGATAGCCATAACCATAGCCATAGTACGGATAGCCGCCGAAGCCGAGATAGAAGCGGGATCCGCCGCCGTAGTAGCCCCCGCCGTAATAACCACCCCGGTATCCGCCCCTGTATCCGCCGTCGCGATCACCGCCGTGGCCACCGCCCACAAATCCGCCACCGCGATTGCCTCCGCCGGATGGTCCCAGGTATGCACCGCTAGAGCCTGCAAAGCCAGATCCTCCGCGGAAACCACCGCCACTGGGGGCGGAGCCAATACTACCACCACCTGAAGATCTGCCAGCCGAAAAACCGCCAATGGAGCCCCCGCCACTGGAATGACCACCGCCGAAACCGCCGGAGGAGCGGGCACCGCCGCCTCCTCCCCGCGAACCGCCACCACCATGGCCACCGCCGTGCTGCGCGAAGACCGGTGAAACGATCAAAGCGAACGAGAGTGCTAGGTATCGAAATTTCATTGGTGAACCACCTTCTGTTCTGGCGTGTGACGGAGCGTGGGCCCTCTGCGGTTTTTCGTCAATTTGCACCGCCCACCGTTGGATGTTGCGGGTTTCGGTTTCGTTCCAACCAATTGGCGCCGATACTCCAGGCAAACCCAGCCTCATCCTGCCTTCACTATACGTCCAATTGCCAGGGAATCAAGCCTTTTTGCTATTAATTCCGATTCACCAATTGGTGGAATTCAGCCACTCTGGCTAAGCTATTCAAGCTGTTTGGTTATGGGTTGTTCCTGGCTTCGTTGTACATGATGCCGTACCAGGCGTCGGTGGAAACGATTTCATTGTGGCCCACGGTTTCGAGCGAAAAGCGTTTATCGAATTCCTTGGTGGGGCGGGCGGCTTTCACTTGTTCCAGGGTCATGCCTGCCATCACCATTTTGCGGAAGCGGTCGCGAATGGTGATGACGGCCTGGCGCAGGGCGATCAAATCCGCGCGGGTGGAGATTTGACCGTGGCCGGGGACGATTTTGGTGTTGGGTCCGATGAAGTGGTCAAGCGCGTAATTCCAATTGTCGATGAAGTTTTGCGAGGTGCCACCCATGGCTGGATTGATGGCCGGGTAGTCCGTGGTGTAGACGTCACCCATTGCCAGGACGTCTGAGTTTTTGAAGAAGATGAAAGCATCGCCATCGGTGTGGGAAGGCTTGGGCGAGGCGACGACGGTGATCTCTTCGCCGTTGAAATGGAGGGTTGCGCCTTCTTTGAAGCCGATGATGGGGAGGGCCTCGGCGGGTGTGGGTGGCGTTGCGGCCGCAAGTCTGGTGAGCACATTGTCCTGCGCCAATATGGCCGCGCCCAGCTTGGCGATCGCCTGATTTCCGCCCATGTGATCGGGGTGCATGTGGGTGTTGATGACGAAGCGGATGGGCTTGGTGGAGATGGTCTTAACGGCGGCAAGGAGCCTGTCGCTCATCTGGCGGTATTGGTCGTCGACAATAAGAATGCCGTCGTCACCGGCGAGTACGCTCACCTGACTGCCCGCGCCGGCGATCACTTGGATTTTGCCCTGGACGCTGCGAATGACTTCGGGATATTTTTCAGGGTCAACGTTGCGGACGCGGTAATCGGGCAGCGGGGGCAGGTTGGTCTGGCTGAGTAAAGCGATGCCCGAAAACACGCCCATTCCGGCCACGGCCATGGCCAGCTTCATTTTGCGATTCAGCATGATGTTTCAGGCTATTGTGGCACAGAAAAGGCATCGCATGACACCAAATACAGAACACCAAACAAGAAAAAGCCCCACGGGTTCAACCGCGGGGCTGATTGGAGCGTTTCGCCTAGAAAGTATATTTTAAGGCGAATTGGATTAGCCGCGGAGCAACTGAGGTTGCGCTGATGGTTCCAAAGGCGCCGCTGTTGAAGGCGACGTTCGGTAGTGCGAACTGCGTATGGTTGAATAAGTTATAAAATTCAGCGCGGAACTGAACATTGTCATTTTCGTGAATGCCGTGGAACCTGGTGTTCTTGATTAGCGACATGTCGAAGTTTAATTGAGGCGGACCCTGGCCAATGGCAATGCCCGAGTTTCCGTATTCGGTGACGCAACCCTGGCCAACCAGCCCGTTAAACTGGGCGGTAGTAGACTGCAATCCGCTGCAGGTTGCGTTTGCATTATTGGCCACAAACGCCGGGACCTGAAAGGCTGCCGGGTTCAGATAGCGTGTCGAACCTGCGTCCAGGCCAACCAGATCGCGTGCGCTGCCCGGGTTCACAACCTGGGAATACACGATACCGTTGGCCAACTGCGCGCGAGGCGCAATCGTCGAGCCGAATGCATTGTTCGAGCTATAGGCGGTGCCACCGCGGGCATCCGTGATCGTCATTGGGTTGCCGTCCTGGATGGTGGTGACGCCAGAAAGGTTCCAACCCTTAAACACATAAGCCCCGGCTTTGTTCTTACTGAGGAAGCCGGTGGGGATGTCGTAGTTGTAGCTGATCGCCAAACGGTTGGGGCGATAGAACAACGCCCGGCCCCATTGTTGGCGAAGATCGGTAGGATTGTTGCTCTGGGCCGTGTTGCCATTCGAAATATTGGTAAACAGGGAGCTGAGAGTGTAAGCCGCCTGGAAACTGACCCCGTGCGACATGCGCTTGCGCAGGGTAACCTGCAAACTATTGAAGCGCGAATCGCCATCGTAGCCTTCCTGCTGGAGGCCCACCGACGAGTAACCAAGATAAGGAACCCGATCGTTCACGTTGGCGCCGGCATTGTTGGTCAAGCAAGTAGTGGCGCCATTGAAATAACACACCGGACTAGTGGGGCTGGCCAAGCGAGCAATGTTCAACTGGCGCAACTGATTGGCCAAACGAACACCCTTGTTGCCCACATAGCCAACTTCCAGCACCGTCTGCGGCAGGAATTCATACTGCACGCTCAGGTTGTATTGATACACCGTCGGAATCTGGATGTGTTCGGTGAGGAACGGCGTGATAATTGCCGAACTCGCGCCGGTCGGCAAAATGAACCGAGTGGAACCCCAGCCGAGCGTGGTATAGGCGTAGGGCAAGGCCAGGGTGGCCGCCGGGTAGTCACCACCCGACTTGTCCTGCTTCACGGTATAGGGCGGATTTTCGTTCACCGAGTGAATGCGGGCATTGCCGTTGGGAGTGTCATAGAAGAACCCCGTGCCGCCACGAACCACAAATTTGGTGCCGCCCATTGGAGTCCATGCAAAGCCCAAGCGCGGCGCAAAATTGTCCAAAGGACTGCCGTTGGCGCTGGCGTTGTTCAGCGAGTTCTGGAAGATGCCGTTCGTTAAGGGGAACTGTGCCTGTTTTTGATAATTGGCCGGCGCTACCCAACCGGCATAGGTGCCCGTAGCTGGACTATTGCCGACCAAAGCATTGCCAGCCAGGGCTTTGCTCAGCCACGTGTTGCTTAAATCGCCGTTCTTATCGACCGCTTGACCGATGTACTCCCAGCGCACGCCGCCATTCAGCGTAAGACGTGAAGTGACTTTCCAGTCATCCTGGAAGAAGAGCGCGCCGTTTTTCACCCGATAGTCGTGAACTACACCGCCCGGGCCGGTTACGAGGCACAAGGTGCAATTGGCAATACTGCTTTGGAAGGTGCCGTTGGTGCCATTGACGCCCACCGCGCTGGCAGCGCAAGCAGCAGCCGCCGTGCCAGCCGGGCAACCGGCGCGGCCAATTAAGAAGTCGGTAAACGACGCAAAATTCAACTCGCCGCGTGAGAAGCCGCTGAAGGTCCAGGGCCAATTCACATGGTGATAGTCGCCGCCGATGCGAATGGTGTGCGCGCTCTTGGTCCAGGAGAGTTGATCGCCACCGTGGAATTCTGTGGTGGCCATCCAACTGGATGTGCAGCAAGTGGCCCCAAAATTGCCGATCACGTTGCCCTGGAACAACATGGGTTCCAGAATGTCAGTGTGGGCGTTAATCGGCTTGATGCCTACCTGTGTAGCTGTGAACGGCGTGGTGCCGTCGGGCGTGGGAAACGCGAAAATATCCTGAACTCCGCGCTGAACCGCACCATAAGCCTCGTTCACCATGGAGTTTGACACCAGGCTGGTTAGCTTGACCGTGCCATAGATGTTACGGCGCTCAATGTTTTGCACTGAACCGGGCATCTGGTTGCCGGCGGCGAAGTTATTGTGTTGCGTCTGCGGTTGGTAGTAATAGCGCGTGGCAATGGTGTGTTTTGCGTTAACAATATAGTCGCCGTTGGCAAGCAGTTGATTTTCCTGAAACGTGGCTGGGCGAACGAAGTTAGCGCCGTTGAGGTTGATGTTGCTGGCATTGGCTGTGGTTCCGGTCAAACTGGTGGCGCCCGGAACGTAGTAGCTGCCATCCGACAATTTGAGCTGCAGGATATTGAGAGCGACATCGCTGATATTGTTGCCCGCGCTGTCAATCGCCAATCCGCCTTGGGCGCCAGTTTTGCCAGCGTATGCCGCGCCGAGAGCGGCCCGCAACGCCGTTTTATCGCTACGGTTGCCGGGAATGAGCGGGATGTTTACGGTCTGCAAACCCTGTGACGCCAAGCCATTCTTTTGGCCGGTGCCCTGATAGGAAACAAAGAAGAACAGTCTATCTTTTTTTAGAGCGCCGCCGAACACGCCACCGTACTGGTTCTGGTTCAAAGGAGGCTTAATGCCGCCAGTGCATTGCGCCGGATTCTGCCCGCAAAAACGGTTCCGAAAGAAATCGTTCGCATTGAACACGGAATTACGCAGGAATTCGAAGCCGGACCCGTGGAACTGGTTGGTGCCGCTTTTGGTGACCACGTTGACGTTCGCACCGATGTTGCGGCCGAAACCCGCGTCATATTGAGAAGTCTGGATCTTGAATTCCGCTATGGCGTCCGGATTCGGAACACCGAAACCAGCATACACACCGTCACCAGTAACGCTGCCGTTGCCGAAAGGCGTGACAGAAACGCCGTCCATGGAATAGTTGTTCTGTGCAGTGCGGGCGCCGTTGACGGCCACGTCAACCGCCCCGTTACCGATGGCGCTGGCGTTGTTCACGTTCACGTTCACACCTGCCGAGAAGGCCAAAATTTGCGTGTAATTGCGAGTGGTAAGCGGCAATGCCGTTACGTTGGCCGCGGTGACCGTGGTACCCAGCGTCGAGTTGGTCGTTTGAATGGTTTCGACGCTTGCTTCCACCGTGACTTGCTCGGATTGGGCACCGATTTCGAGGGCGCGATTCAAAGTAATCGTATCGGTAACTTGCACCGTTACGTTGTTCACGTCCGCGGTCTTGAATCCACTGGAAGAAAATTTAACGCGGTAAATTCCCGGAGATAACAGGCCGATCGAAAAAACACCGTCCGCAGCGGTCGTCGTACTACGATCCTGCCCGGTTCCCGTGTTGGTTGCGGTTACGCCGACATTGGGCACCACGGCCCCGGTGGAATCCGTCACGGTGCCGGTGAGTGCACCGGTTCCGGCGGTCTGCGCCAGCAGCGCACCGGCAAGGACTAAAAACACAGCAAGAAACGTCAGTAACTGTTTACGAATCATAAACTCCCCCCTTATATGGCAATTTGTTTCGCCGACCCTGTCGACCAAACAAATTAGCATCAGCCTACTATGGGCGGAAGCAGGTGTCAAGCGGGGTTACGTTTTTGTCAACGGTTTTTAGAAATGTCCCCTATCCTGGTGCATTAGAAGTGTCCCTTCGAATGTTCTTAGCCCGCCAGGGTTTTCGGTGGTGCCGGCCGTAGCGGAGCCCTGCTAGCCGCAGGTGAGCGGTT
>JANXYJ010000201.1 GCA_025350105.1 Terriglobia bacterium
GTCACAGAGCTTGGAGATGGGCTCCTTCTCCAGTAAATGGCGCCTTAGGATGGCGACCTTCTATTCTGCCGTGTAGTGCTTCCGTGTCTTTTTCACGCGTTCTCTCCGTTATCTTAACGGGCGAACGCTCCTTCCAGTTCCAGCTGAGGCAAAACAGTTTATGGCAAGCCTAGCAGGCTTTGTCGATCTGGTCGCCGGCTTCCACAATACCGTCGGTGCTTTTAGTTTGAATCGCTTTCAGCATAAGCGCGGTGGCATCGTGCATGGCGTGGTTGTGTTTAATCCAGGAAGCGCGGTCGCTGTCGATGAGGGTCTTGATCACTTCCGGTGACAGCTCAATATCGGAACGTTCGGCTTTTTCGCCGGGCTGGGCCACAGCACGGAGGGGAATCTGCAAGGAGTTGGTTGCCTCCAGCAGCGCGATGGCGTGGCGCCGCAGTTCCTTCCAATCGTCGTCAGTTTTGGGTGCGGTTTCGATGATGCCCTGGGCCGTGGAACGGGTGGAAACCGATTTCCACAAAAAATCGGCGTTGGGATCCACGACGGAATCCATGAGATCCTTCACGGTGGCGGTGGTGCGATATTCCGGCTCCGGGCCGGTGCATGCGCTACAGAAGAAAGCCAAAACGCCAGTGGCAGCAACAATCAGTCTCTTGCCCATTTGTCACCTTCTGAAAAGAGAGTATGACAGCCCGGCCTGCCGCGATCCAACTATCTTTAGGCTATTTTTGCATTTAGGCTATTTGTGCACTGGCGGCGTTCCGTTTGCGGGACACACCGCCGGGTGTTTTTGCGATTTCCGGGGTGAATCGCGGAACCCGCGCTCGCTCATGCTCGCGGCTCGCGGCTCGCTGCCGAGATGGGGATGAAGGGGATAAAGTCGGCACCCAAGATGGAATGAGCGGGCCGCGACATCAGCCAGCGCCTCTTTGCAGGGGGAGGTTGCAGCAGGTTAGCCGCGGGCGCGCATCACTTCGGGCGAGGGCCGGTAGTAGCGGCGGATGGCTTCGGCTTCCGTCATGAAGGTACCGTTCTTGGTGCGGCCGTAAAATTCGCCGCCTTTGTGATAGACCTTAGTGGTCGGGTTGGTCCACACCAGGCCGTTGGCCAGACTCACGGAGATTTCGCGTTCGTTGGGCAAAGCTACGGGTGTTTTCTGCGCTGCTTTCGCGACGGGGCGGGCCTCCTGAACAGGAGCCGACATCTGAAGTACATGTGCGGGCATCATTTTGGTAGTGATCCTTTGTCCTTTGGGTAGTTTCGTCTTGCGGGTTTGTGCGGCTGCTTTTATTTACGGCTTTCCCAAACTGACGGCGCGCGGTCACGGCCGGGTTTTGGGAGTTGAGATCAACACACCAGGTGGTTCAGTGTGCGGACCTCCTCAATCGGACTGGTTGCAACAACCCCGTGATGGGGAATTTCAAACTGCAAACGCATTCCCCGCATCAGGGTGTCGGCAAGCAACGCCAACACCGGCACGGGGCAATGACGGGGGTGGCCAGAGATCAAGACCCGGCCATCCCCCCGGTTTACCATGCGGTAGGTATGCCCGCCGGTCCGCACTTCCAGCACGGCGCCGATGGGCAGGGTCTCCAGATCAATGCCCTCGGTTTTGATTCCCTCTGTTTGGAATGAGGTCTGCGCCTCTGGGGAGTTTGTGTTTATGTTCCACATGGAATGCCACCTTGTCTTTCGTGCTCTGGCTGCGGTCGTGTTCTGGCTGCGGTGTTGCTCCGGGCTCTACTCTTCCGGCTCTACTCTTCCGGCTCTACTACGGCAATTGAGTGGCCAAGCTTGAAAACGGGCGGGTTGCGCCGCCGGAAGACAGAAGGGCTGAAGCCTGAACAGCGCTGCGGCGATTACGCGAATCCTATCCAGGCTATTGTTGCCATTGCACTTACCGGGAGTTTGGCGGGTAACACAAAGGAAATAGTGCGGTGGCGGCTGTGCTGGCGGCGGTAAGAAATAGCGGGGCGGAAGGAGCAAATTTCCGATGAAAGCGAGCCGGCGGTGTCTCGCCGGTGACTTTCTCATCTCATAGGTGAGATGCCAGCGTGAGCAAAGCATTGGAAGTGTGTGCAAATGAACGATGGTTAATCTCGGAACCGATTGGCCCGCGCCGTGCACTGCTGGAAGGCATGGAATCTCTGATCGCATCTCTCCTAATTGCAGGAATTGCCTGCGCCGGCTCGATTGGAGTCGGGTATTTGTTGGCCCGGGCAGCGTTGGGCGGAATTCTGGCGCTGGCGCAACTTCCGATCAGGGCGGAAGTCGTGGTTACCGAACGCAATCGGCGCTGAACCTAGGCAGTTGCGCACGGCGGCCGCAAGAAGCGCCGAGAACTCCGCCTCCTTAATTGGGTAGCAGGATATGTAGCAGGCCGTCGCCACCCTGGATCGCTCGACGCATCGATAACTGCGTCCGTCGCTATAACTGCGTCCATCGCGATAACTGCGTCCATCGCTATAACTGCGTCCGTCGCTATAACTGCATCCGTCGCTATAACTGCGTCCATCACTTCGGTCCCTGAGTTCACCCAGCCGGCCCCTGCAAACTGGTATTCTGATCTTGGCAATTGCCTGGCTCCCACACGCGAGTGAGGAGGGCACGGGTGTAAGTACGGCCGGGGAGGAAATCCTGTGTCAGAACCAGCATTCGCAGTGGACCAATTGGCGCACGCCGAGCACGCTCCGTCCAGTCACGAGAACGCCGAAAAAGTTCAGCAGGTGCGCGAAATTCTTTTCGGACCCGACCTGCGGCAGATCGATCAGAATCTGAATCAGATTGGCGAGATGGTGCGGAAGCAGAGCGCGGATTTGCGTGAGGAAATGCGCCGCCGCCTGGATACCTTCGAGACGCTGTTTAAGAGCGAAATCGAAACCCTGCAAGGGCAAGTTCGCCGGGAGCGGGACGAGCGGGTTGCCGCCGATTCGCAGCTTTCCAAGAACTCACATGAAGCGGGCGAGGGCACGCACCGGCGTCTGGCCGATTACAGCGATCAGTTTGCGTCGGCGCAAACCGCGTTGCGCGGCGAAATGCTGGCGCAGATGAAAACGCTGTTCGACGAAATGACGGCGCGCGATGAGCGTTGGACCAAGCTGATTGAATCGCGGCTGGGCGCGCTCGGTCAACAAAAAACCGATCGCACGGCGCTGGCTACCTTGCTATCGGAGATGGCCGCGCGTTTGGGCCAGGAATCGCAGAGTTAGAGCAGGCATGCAGGCATAAGGAGCGCGTTGTGGCGAAACCCGCGCCCTGGCGGCAGGCTGGCGTCGTGAAAACAAACGTGGCCGGATCAAACGACGATCCCAACGACGAACTCGCCGAGCTGCGCAGGCTGCTAGACATCCCGGATTCGGTAGAGTGGGCGGAGCTGCGTTCCTTCTGGCTGGACCGCGAACGCCGCGCCCGCGATTTGGGCGAGCGCCTGCCGGATGCGGTGCGTCTACGCACTGAATCGGATAACCAGTTACGGGACGCGCTGCAGCCGGTAATCGAAGAGGGCCTGAAGCTTTCGGTACGGCGCAATCCGCAGGTGATCACCGAAGCGCTGTTTCCGCTGATTGGCACGATGGTGCGCCGGTCTGTGGCGGCATCGCTGGCGCAATTGAACGAGAACGTAAATCAAACGTTGGAATCGTCTTTGTCGTTGCGATCGGTGGCCTGGCGCTGGGAAGCTTCGCGGCGCGGGGTTCCGTTTTCGCGCGTGTTACTGGAACGCAGCCTGCGTTTCCGCGTCGAACAAGCGTTTCTGATCGATCGCCGCGCGGGCCTGCTGCTGCTGCACCGCACCTCGCAGGACTCCGTGGTACGAGATCCCACTGTGATCTCGGGCATGTTGACGGCGATTCAGGACTTCGTGCAGGATTCCTTCAGCGGACCGGAGGAAATGCTGGAGTCCGTGCGCATGGGTGAGCATACGGTGTGGATCAACTCCGGCCCGCGTGCGGTGTTGACGTGCGTGGTGCGCGGTGCGGTTCCGCCCAGCTTCAAGACGGTGATGGAAGAGTCGCTGGGCGAAATTCACCGGGAGTTTGCCAAGGAACTGGAGGAATTCAGCGGCGATACGGAAGCCTTCGCCGGTGCCGCGCCGGTGCTGGATGCGTGTTTGCTGGGCCAAGCACCGAGGGTTTTGCATAAAGCGGGCATGCGTTGGCTGTGGGCCACGGCGAGTTTGCTCCTGCTAGCCGCGGCCGCGTTCGGGATTTGGCGCTGGACGCAAAACCGTCACTTCGAACAGTATGTCCAAAGCTTGCGATCGCAACCGGGCATTGTGGTGAACCAGGCGGAGCGCGTCGGCGGCAAGTGGCACGTGAAGGGTCTGCGCGATCCGATGGCCGTTGATCCGCTGAGCCTGGCTGGATCGGCTGAAGTCGATCCAGCGCAGTTGGAGATGGAGATGACGCCCTATCTTTCGCCGGACTATTCGCCACAACGGGCCGCGGCGGAAGCGGCGCAGCGCGTGCAAAGCCGGGTGCTGACGTATGCAACCAATTCCGCCAAGGTTCCCGATTCTGCGATTGATTTTCTGGCGGCCGATATCCGGCTGCTGGACGATTTCGCCACGCTGGCCAATCGCTCCGCTTTGATCCACGTGACCGGAAGCGCTGATACGGTGGGCGATGCGGCGCACAACAACAACCTGGCCACCCAGAGGGCCGAAAATGTGGTGGACGCGCTTACGGCGTCCGGACTGCCAGCGGCGCTGTTCGATGTGCGGGTAAGGCCGGGCGTGGCGCGCTTCGTCAATTTCGAAGTCGAGATGACCGCGAAGTGACAGAAGCGGTGAAAGCGATCCAGAAAAAAGTCTGCCTGCTGGGGTCTTTTGGCGTGGGCAAAACCAGCTTGGTGCGGCGTTTTGTGCAAGGCATTTTCGACGAGCGCTATCTGACCACCTTGGGCGTGAAGATCGACAAAAAGGAATTTACCCTGCCCGACAAAAAGGCGATGATCAACCTGGTGCTGTGGGATTTGGCGGGGGAGGATTTTCGCGCGCCGGTGCAGCTTGCTTACGTGCGCGGCGCGGCGGCATGCCTGTACGTGGCGGATGTGACCCGGCCGGAAACTTTGACCACTGCGCAAACCATTGCGGCGCGAGTGCGCGAGCAAGTGGGACCGCTGCCGTTTGCGTTGGCCCTGAATAAGACTGATTTGACTGCGGGCGATCCGGCTTACGGCGATCAAAAACGGGACGCCACCTCCGGGATTCTCACCCAGATGACCACGGAAGGTTGGACGGTTACGCAAACCAGTGCAAAAACGGGGGCGGGCGTAGAGGATGCCTTCGCGGCGCTGGCGTTGCGCTTGCTCTGACGGCGGCGATCGAGAATGGCAACAATGGACTGGCTTTATCCAATTCTGGACATGGCGGTGCTGGAAACGGTGGTGCCGGAGGCGGCTCCGTTCCTCTGGCAGCTAAAGTCGCCCGCTCCGGATTGGTTTCGCTGGCAAACGGCGGAATCGGTTTCCATGGAGGCTTTGGCCGAAGAATTCGCGTTCCTGGATTTCTTTGTCCCGGAAGCCTTTCGCCTGCGGGAGACAAGCGGATTGCAACGGGTACGCAGCGAAATTTGGACGCAAGTAAATGCCCAGGGCGCGGAAAATGCCTTTCGGGCGGAAATGATTTTTGGCCCCTCCACGGTATTGGTGATTCAGCAAGTGAACCAGGATCACGCGGAGATTCGCACGGCGCATCAATGGGGGAGGGATTGGGCACTGGCCAGCCAGCGCCTGGATCATCGCCGCGAAAATGTGGAAGTGATGGGCCGGCACAAGGACGAATTTTTGTCCAGCATGAGCCACGAACTACGTACGCCGCTCAATTCCATCGTCGGATTCGCCACACTGTTGGGACAGCGCAAAGGCGGCGAACTCACGGAACGGCAAGCGGGCTTTGTCAACAATATTCACACGGCGTCCCGGCATTTGCTGGCCTTGATCAACGAACTGCTGGACATTGCCAAAATCGACGCCGGACGGCTGGAACTGCACAGCGAACTGTTTCCCGCCGAGGACTGCGTAAACGAAGTTCTTACCGTGCTGATGCCGCAAGCGAGCGTAAAAAGCCTGCAGATTAAAACCGTTGGCGCCCAGTTGAAGGTATTTTGCGACCGGTTGCGGCTGAAACAAATTCTGTACAACTTGTTGAGTAACGCCATTAAGTTTTCGCCGGTTGGAGCGCAGGTGACGATTGCATTTGAGGAAAAGCAAAATGCCGTGTGCATGACCGTGAGCGACCAGGGACCTGGAATCGCCAAGGCAGAGCAGGCAAGAATCTTCGAACCGTTTCAGAGCCGGAATGGAAGAAAAGAAGAAGGCACGGGGCTGGGCTTGGCCATCACGCGGCGACTGGTGGAGGCGCACGGCGGGACCATTACGTTGGAGAGCACGCCGCAACAGGGCTCGCGCTTTCAGATGACGCTGCCGCGGCCCGGTTCCTCGGCCGTACCTTCTATCTCTGCTGGCGGCATCGCGGTGATTGAGGGCGAGCCGGGAACGGGATTGTTAATCCGCTCCATCCTGGAACCCGAACACCAGGTGACGGTGTACTCCTCATGGGAGAGCGCACGGCAGGGGTTTGCCACAGCGGCGCCCGGCCTGGTGTTCGTGGATCACCATCTGGCCGACGCCGAAAGCAGCGAGGTGTTGGCGCAGATCCGCCAACAGAAATCCTTGACCCAGATGTTTGTGACGGTACTGACGCGGGAGCCGGATGAGGGACCAGCGGGCTTTGACCAGGTGATTCACAAACCCTTGGGAGACGGCCGCGCGATTGAGCAATGCGTGGAACATGCGATGAAACGGCGATTGGAAACCTTGCCTGACGCCGCGATTGAAAACACTGCGCTGGAAACGCCCAAAGGAGTTTCCGTTTGAGCACGCACAGCGGCCGCGAGGTTCGCGTGTTGGTGGTGGACGACGATCCTTTGTCGCTTGAATTGGTGACCGCGGCATTGGAACAGGAAGGCGTGGAGATTGCCTCCACCACCGATTCGAGACAGGCCCTGCCGATGATGCGCGCGCAGCGGCCGGACATTTTGATTCTGGACCTGATGATGCCGGGCCTGACAGGCATGCAAGTTCTGGAGCAGGCGCGCGAGCAGGATTCGACGCTGGACGTAATTCTGATGACGGCGCACTACTCCACCGAATCGGCGGTGGAGGCGATTCAGAAAGGTGCCGCGGACTACTTCAATAAGCCCATTGACGTAGAGAAGTTGCAATCGCGTGTGGGCGGATTGATTGAAGAAGTACGCCGCCGGCAGAGGGCGCGCCGGCTGGATGAAGAGATGGTCGAGACCGTGCGCTTTGAAGGCATGGTGGCGCGCAGCCCGGTGATGCAGGATCTGTTCGCCAGAATTCGCAGAGTGGCCCCGCATTTCCGTACCGCGTTGGTCACCGGTCCCACGGGCACCGGAAAAGAATTGGTGGCGCGGGCGCTGCACAACCTGAGCGCGAAATCGAATGGGCCGTTTGTGGTGTGCAATTGCGCGGCGCTGACCGAGACCATCGCCGAAGGTGAGCTGTTCGGACACATGCGCGGGTCCTTCACTGGGGCGCAACAGGATAAAGCCGGATTGTTTGAAGCCGCGCATGGCGGAACGCTGTTCCTGGACGAAATCGGCGAAATGCCGCTGTCCATCCAAGCCAAACTGTTGCGCGCCGTGCAACAACAGGAAGTGCTGCGGGTGGGCGCCACAGCGCCACGCAAAGTGGATGTGCGCATTGTGGCGGCGACGAATCGGACATTGAAGGACTCCATTGCGCACAAAGAATTTCGCGAGGATCTGTTCTTTCGCCTTAGCATGGTGCAACTGACGCTTCCCCGTTTGGCGGATCGCCGCGAAGATATTCCGCTGTTGATCCAACATTTTCTGGATCATTGGTCGGCGGAATATAACAAGCCGATTGCCGGGCTGGATCATCGGGCGCTGACGTTGCTGACGCTGTACGCTTGGCCCGGCAACGTTCGCGAACTGGAAAATACGCTGGGCTATGCCGCCATGATGGCACGCTCCGCCACCATTATGCCGCGCGATTTTCCGGAAGAAATACTGGGTGGGCCGGCGAAGGCGGCGGCCAACCCGGCGGAGAGCAGCACGGATTATCCGCTGGTATCTCTCGAAGAAATGCGGCGTCTGCACGCGCGCCGCGTGGTGGAATCGCTAGGCGATGACAAGGTCCGCGCCGCCGCCATTCTCGGTGTCAGCCGCGCCACGCTATACAGACTGTTGTCCGATGCCGCCCCGGAAAATGATCGCGATGAGGAAACCAGTCCCTCAGCCTCAGCGCTTTGATCCGTTTCCGCCTTCCCAGCAGCAAGATAGCTGTAGTTAGGGCAGGTCAGGCATGGGAAACACCTACCTCCAACTGAGTGAATCACTTTAAGCCCCCGCGGCCTTTTGTTAGAGGGTTTATTCGCTAATGCCCGCTCATTGACGTTCACAACCCCATCGTCCATAATGACCCTACAAATGCGATTTCATGGAAACCGTGACACGTTCCACCGAAAGTCACTGTCCTACAGCGTTAGCCTGCTTTGATTATCCGCTGAGTCATCCCAAAAAACGCGCCGCCCGGTTGGGTGCCTTTACCGAAGGCCCGCAACACTTGGCTCCACAGCTGTGCATCAGGCCGAACGTGATCAAGAAGCGCTTGGTCCTGAAACGTTTGATCCATACCGAAACCGCACAGGGGCACCATTGCCGGAAGCCCAGTAGAGGAACGAAAGCTCAAGTGTCCAAATCCGATGTCGATGTCAGGCGATAAGCCCGGCCCGCACAATCTGAGCGAATACTCGCGTCGCGACTTCAGCGATCACGAAGCCGTGCTTCGCGAACTCCGCTGGCTGCGCGCGCGGCTCAAACGCATCAACGCTTTGATCGCAAAGATCGAGGCGCATCAGACAGGAGTCAGCGAAAAGCGGCGGAGCAGAAAGGAGGCAGAGGGCTGAGGCAGAGGGCAAAAGAAGAACGTCAGAGTGACAATCCGTCGCATCGCCCGCTTACGTCATGCCAATCTGTCATCTCCCCTTCCGGGCGAGGACTACGTAAGCACTGGCAAACAGGTCTACGTGAAACCACGCACCGCTTGGCAGCCGCCGTGCATTGTCCGGGTGGTCGTCGAAATTGACCTAATTCTATGACTAAACTTCCCATCAAAGCCGTCGCTCTTACCGGAGCCATGACCCTGGGCGCGCTGGCTGCGATCATTTTCGCGACCCAATCCATGCACGCCTTGCAGGACGCGCGCGGGTTGCTGCTGTTGGCTGCCGCTTTAATCACCGCGCGGCTAAAGGTAAAATTGCCGGGCCTTACCGGCAACATGGCGGTGAGCCTTCCCTTCATTCTGATCTCGCTGACGCAACTCAGCCTGCTGGAGTCCATGCTGGTAGCCGTGCCCTCCTGCGCGGTGCAATCGCTACCCCAGCGCGGCGGCAAATTGAAACCAATTCAGTTCCTGTTCAACCTCAGCACCACGGCGCTGTCCGTCACCTTGGCCAGCGTATGCAGTGCGCGGTTTTCCATGCCGGCGGGCGTGGCCGTTTTCTTCCTGACGCAAACCGTTCCGGTGGCCAGCATCATCCAGCTAACCGAGGGGGGCGCGCTACGGCGCATCTGGATCAGCATCGCGCAGTGTTCGTTTCCCTTCTACGTTCTCAGTGCCGGGCTCACCTCCATGGCGCTCAGCACACAGCAGCCCACCTGGCAATGGATGCTGATTAGCTTGCCGATGCTGTATGCGGTTTATTGTTCATATCGGTCGTACTTCCGGCAGGAAATCGCTTAGCAGCTTCCGGCAGCGGCCTTGGGTTCGTCAGGGCGGGCACATCTTGCATTCGCCTACGAATTTCACCTACGGGTTTCGCCGATAATGTATTAGGAGCGTGCAGTGAGCTCAGTTAACGCCAAAAGCGGGGGGAGTGGGAAATTGAGCCGTTCAGCGTTGATCGCCGGCTTCGGTTATCTGCTGTCGCCCGTACCTTTTGCGGAGTTCTACATGTACCCCAGGCTGGTGGTCCCGGGCAACGTCCAACAAACCAGCGAAAATATTGCCGCTCATGGCTCACTTTTCCTTGCCGCGATATCTTGCTATCTCATCACATTTATCGCCGACGTAGTTGTGGCCTGGGCGTTGTATGTTCTGCTGGTGCCAGTAAACCAGCGGCTATCATTCCTGGCCGGATTGTTGAGGCTGGCTTATGCGGCCATCGCGCTTTTCGGGCTGCTAGATCTGGTGAAGGTGTATCGCCTGGTGGCTGCGCCGGATCCGGCTCTTCGATCGGGACAGTTAGCTGCCCAGGTTGATCTCCTGCTCCACTCATTTCGCTACGATTGGTCCATGGGCTTGTTGCTTTTTGGCATCCACCTGGTCCTGCTAGGCTACCTGATTTTCCGGTCCGGCTACATTCCTCGTGTGATTGGTGTTTTGCTGGCGATCAATGGTTTGGGTTGGCTGATTGACACCTTGAAGCCCTATCTTTATCCAACGGCCCATGTTGGCTTTGTTTCCATAACGTTCCTGGGCGAGTTGGTATTCATGCTTTGGCTTTTGTTTCGGGGTGGGAAAATTCAGGGCGCTGGCCACTCCGATAGTCTCGGCCGCTCTTAGTTGGCAACCCCGTTAGCGAACGCCCGCGCAAAACTGCTTCCACTCCTCCGCCGTCTTCATACGCGGCAGGGCCAGCGGGCTGGTGTGATTCGCAATCGCATTCAGCGCGGACATGGCGGAGAATTTCGGGTCCCAGGTGACGTCGATGTCGAGCACCGCAGGATCGTTCAAATGCGGGCAGATCGCCGGCAGGAATTCTGCCAGCCCGGAGAACCCGGCTTTTTGCAACGACTGGCTCACGCGAATGGCGTCTTCAGGAGTCTGGCGAAATGGAAGCGCCAGTTCGGCGCGAATGCGCGCGATGTGTTCCCGCGAACCCAATCGCGCCAGCGCAGCTTCGCTGGCGTCCTGCACTCGCTTCAATCCACCCCAACCGTTGCGATACTGAAAGTTTTTTTCCAGCACGGGAAAATCGTCTGGATTGCCCGTGAAACCCGTCACGTACAGCGCCAGTTCCATCGCATCGGTCCGGGAGGCCTGCGGTTTGCCCAGCACCCGGAGTGCAGCGGCATGAGCGCTTAAAGCGGTGGCGGTTTCCGCATCGTAATGTTCCAGAAACCAACCCATTCCAATGCGCTGAATGTTGGGACCGGAGTCCGGCATGGACTGAAACAAAATCTTCAGCGCCTGTTTTTGGCTGGTAGCGGGGTCCACCTCCAGCATGG
This sequence comes from Terriglobia bacterium, assembly GCA_025350105.1. GTDB lineage: Bacteria > Acidobacteriota > Terriglobia > Bryobacterales > Bryobacteraceae > Palsa-187. The sequence goes on from JANXYJ010000201.1 coordinate 11,277, forward strand.
CGTAAGCCGCGTCGCCACCCAGATCGGGATCGTCCAGAAAATTCGCCAGCACCGGCAGCGGGTCGAAGTCCAGCGCCCGCAACTGGGTCGCCTGTTGCTTGCGCGGGCCGTGCAGAATCAACGCGACATCGTCAGCCGGGGTTTGCGAAAACGCCAGCCGCAATGGTTCGGGCATCGGTTCGTCAGGGGCGCTGGGATCACCAGCATTACGGCCGCTGACATAAGTTCCATCCGCGGCGACGTTAGCCGCGCGCAGGATCAGGTATTGACTGCCGCGCGCAAAGGGAATGTCTTCCTGCAGACCGCGCAGGCCGGAAACCAGCATGCCCGATTCTTTGACATCGATCCGCAGGCTTCGGGTCTGGCCCAGCACTTGTTGGCTGCCCTTGGCGATCGCGTAATTCACCACGCCCAGAACATCGGGACACAGAACAATGGCCTTGCGCAAGGATTCGGCCACCACCCGGGCAGGCTTGCCGTCGACCGTAACACGTGTGGTCTCCGCATTGCCATCAAACGGGCCCAACACGGGAGCGGGCGCGATTGCTTGAATGAAGCGCGGCAGATGGAATTGGCGATCGCCAGCACGGGCGGCCGCCGGAGCGCGGCCGTGAACCGTAGCCCGCGCCACCTCTACACCGCGGGCATCCCGCAGGATCAGGGGATAGTCTTTCTGCGCGGCGGGCGTATTCCAATGCACCACGCCCTGGCTGGCTTTCGCTGATTGGCCCGCAAATGCAAGCGTATAGTTGGCTGGCCCTTCCGTGGTGGCGCTGAACGGCTCGTCCGGCGCCAGATCGTCGGGAAGATAGGCCCGCGCCTGCACGCGGTGGTTCTGGACAGCGGTTTTAAACGTAAACGCCAGCAGGCCGCTGCCAGCCTCCACTTTCAACTCAAATGGAGTCTGTGCCCAGCACAAACCGGTTGTGATCAGGCTCAGCAGGACTGCGGAATGTGGCTTTCGCGTCATATTTTAAAGCAGATAGGCGGCAGTTTGGCGCAACGTCCCATTATCACCGTTTCGCGGAACATTCGGTTTGCCCTGCGGTTTAGTGGGGCCGCATCTTTCCGCGCGCTAAAGACATAGCCCACCGCTGCCGATAGTTTGCCTGTGCCAACTGCGCTGTTGCCCCACGAGCTGCTCCCCGAGTCGATTCCTGACTTGCGCTCCGAGCCGCTCTCCGAACGTCAGGCCAACCGGGGCGTCTTAAAATCAAATGCGGCAAAACTAATCCCCGAAAAATCAGATCGCCCAGGCGAACGGGCGCCTGAATTGGCCGATGCGGCGGACGTCCTCAGCGATCAGCTGCGCGTGCATTTGCACCGTTTGGCGATCTTACTCGAACCGCACACGGCGCGCATCGACCGTAAGTTTCTGCGCCGCTTACAGGAGCTGGAGTTCGAACCCCGCCAGCGGGCAGCCCTGTCGGAAATCACTCCTGGCGCGGCGGCGCGAAGTCTAGCCAATGGCAAAGCCCCGCTGCATTTCATTGAACAAGTGGAGTACAACGGCCGCCGCCTGGCCAAGTTGAATCTTCCCCCCAGTGCAATTCTGGAAGCCCTGCAGGAATACGACCGCATCTTGACTCCGGTGCTGCAGGGTCTGATCCGCGAAGAACACGCCAATTTTCAATGGGTACGGGAACAACTGCACTTTTGCGTGGTTCTCACCTTGAACAACGCCTACTATCAGGTGCGGGAGGCCGAAACCCAGGCCTTTTATGATCTGTTTCGCATCGAGCTGGAATCGCTGAACCTGGGCGAACTGCTCACCCGGTTCCTGCAATCGCTGGTTCGGGTATGCCACGCCGACGTGGGCCAGTTGTACCTGTTGAACGAAGCCGGTACCGCGTGGGAATTGAAAGCGTGCATGCCCCAGACCAACATTTCCGAGAATGGATCGTCAGCGCCCGAACCAGTTTCGGTGCCCACCCGCTCCGGGCTGGTGCAAAGGCTTTCCAAGCCACGCTATTTGAACGCCGAAGCGGGCCAGTCTGTCAAACCGGGCACCTTGCTCGACGAGAATTGGTCCGGCAAGTATCAATCCTGTTGGTCCATTCCCCTGGCGGCCAATGGCCGGACGGCGGGAGTGATGCAGTTCGGTTTTAAGCAGATCTATGAATGGCTGCCGCGCGAGCAGGAATTGTTGGCTGCAGCGGCCGAACGCTGCCTGATCGCCGCCGAAAAAGCCCGTTTGATTGAAGATTTGGCGCAACGGGAAGAACAAGTCCGGCGCCTGGCCGAACACATGTTGCAGGTGGAAGAAATGGAACGCCGGCGCATCAGCCGGGAGTTGCATGACGAAGCCGGCCAAAGCCTGCTGTGCATTCGTTTGCAGATGGAATTGATTGAGCAATCGATGCCGGAAAGCGCCAGCGACATCCGCGCCAAGCTGGGCGAGGCGCGTGACCTGACTGAGCGTACCATTCTGGAAATGCGCCGGCTGATTGCCGCGTTAAGTCCGGCAGTGTTGGAGCAATTGGGCTTAGGCGCCGCGCTCCGGCAATTGGTGAACCGCTTTCAACGCCTGCATCAGTGCCGGGTGAAGCTGCAGATTTCCAAAATGGTACGGCTGCCGCAGCAAACCGAAGTCATCACGTACCGGCTAGTGCAGGAGTGCTTCAACAACATAGGAAAGCACGCGAACGCGTCCCATGTAAACATTTCCCTGGCATCAACCGATGGAACATTAAGACTCAACGTGGAAGACAACGGCGTCGGGTTCAACGTGGAAGAAGCAATGCAAAAGCGCGAATCTTTCGGGATCTCGGGCATGCGCGAACGGGTGGCCCTGTTGGGTGGCAACTTCCGCGTGGAAAGCCGGATGGAAGGCTCCAAAAAGGGCACGAAGATTTCCATAGAACTGCCGATAGCTCGGTAGGAACTTCGAGAGCGGGATTGGGCGAAACAATATTATGGCCAAGATTCGAATCATGTTAGCGGACGACCACACGTTGTTCCGCCAAGGTATCCGGACGCTGATCTCCGCCGAAGCGGATATGGAAGTGGTGGGCGAAGCGTCCAATGGCGGAGACGCCGTGGACAAAGCCAACGAAGTGCGGCCGGACGTGGTCCTGATGGACATTGGCATGCCCGGGTTAAGCAGCTTTGAATCCACGCGCCAGATCAAGAAGAACCGCCCCGAAACCAAAGTGCTGTTCCTCACCATGTATGACGATGAGGACTATCTGGTGGAAGGCATGGAGGTTGGCGCCAGTGGCTATGTATTAAAAGACAGCCCCAGCAACCAACTGGTGGCGGCCGTGCGTGACATCATGCGGGGTGGCAGCTACTTGAGCCCGCGCATGCTTTCGCAACTGGTAGACGATTTCCGCAGCCGCATTAAATCCGCCAATCGCCTGCCTCGTTTCGCCACCCTCACCACCCGCGAACGCGAAGTACTGAAAATGTTGGCCGAAGGCAATTCGGTGAAGGAAATCGCCTGCGACCTGAACCTGAGCGTGAAAACCGTGGAAGCGCACAAGTTCAACCTGATGCGTAAACTGGATATTCACAACAAAGCCCAGCTGGTGCAATACGCGATTCAGAAAAAGATCATCAAGATTCCGAACATCGCGTAAGCCGTATCATACCGGCATCAAGCCGCGAGCGTAAGCCAGCGCCTAACTCAGGGCTGCAAATAGAACAAACTCAGCCGAGGCAAAGCCGACGTCTGCAGTAGTTTGCGTTCCAGAAACTGCTTCTCTAACATTGCCAGTTGTTCGGCGTTCATTTTCGAGCGATAGGGTTTCAGATCCTGATCCAGCGACCGCCGCGCTTCAAACAATGCTTCGTCACTGGCCGTAGCCCGCAAGCGCGCAATCATTTTTTCTTCGAGAGCCGCCAGTCGCTGCTCCAGTTGCTCCAAGTCCCCGTACAAAACGGCCAAATCCAGGGTTTCTAGTGAAGTAGCGATATCCTCCATGCCCGCTTTGCGCAACGTCCCAGCGTTGCCCAGCAAAAATTTCTTCACGTCATCCAGCGTAAACGGCGCAGCGGTTTGCGTTGGCTTTGACAGCACCACGCCGTTTGCCGCGTCCGCCATCGCTTGTGCTTCTTTGGCAATCGCCTGGGTACAAAACGCCAATGAATTCACCATCTGGCTGCGTGCCCGCGCTGGCCGCGCACGCCATTTCTCAAATGCCTGATCGATGCCGCGCAACACGGCTTCCAGCGGAATGCCGCCATTCTTCCAGGCCTCAATCAGCGCCCAATCAATGGGCGAAAGCAGAAACAGACTGGTGCCGCGGGCACGTTGAAAGTGCTCTTCGATTTCGGTGAAGTAGTTGAAATAACTTTGGGCCACGGCTTACGTGTTCTGATTGCGTTCCCAAATCATCCGCAGGCCATCAAGCGTCAGATCCTCGTCGCAAATCTTCACCAGCTTCGAGCCATCGGCGATCAACTGGCCCTGCCCGCCAGTGGCGATCGCTTTGGTTTGCGGACCCAGTTCGGCGACAATGCGTTCGACAATGCCGTCAATCAAGCCGATGAAGCCAAAATATAGCCCGGACTGTATGCTGCCCACCGTATTGCTGCCCACCAGTTTTTCCGGCGCACGGAAATCGACCATCGGCAGGCGCGCCGTTCGGGCGAACAATCCGTTGATGGACATGCCAATGCCGGGCGAGATCAGGCCGCCCAGGAATTCAGCATCCTGCGAGACGACGTCGAAATTAATTGTCGTGCCCAGGTCGACGATGACGCACGGTCCGCCATACTTTGTAAAACCCGCGACGGCGTTGACGATGCGGTCCGCGCCCACTTCGCGCGGGTTGTCATACAGCACTTTGATGCCAGTGCTGGTTGCCGGTGTGACGAACATCGGCTGGCGCTGAAAGTAGCGCTCCGACATTGCCGTGAGCGGTTGATCGACGGCCGGCACAACACTGGATATCACCACGCCGTCGACTTTGCTGAGATCGAGCGCCGCCAGCGAAAACAGGTTGCGCATCAGAATGCCCCACTCATCGGGTGTTTGGTCGCGAATGGTACGCAAACGCCAACGTCCGGTGAGTCGCTGGCCCTCAAACGCACCAATCGTAATATTGGTATTTCCGGCGTCGAGAGCTAGCAGCATTCTGTTGATTCCATAACGACTAGTTTTTCTATTTCTCTACTTGCAGATTGACCGGAGTGCGGCCCTTTTTCTCGATGCCGATTTCGTGCGCCGCGCGGCGGGTCAGGTCAATCATGTTGGTGTTGTTCGGCGCCATGCGGTCCGTGATGGTGACCACCACGCTCTGCTTAGTTTCCGGATTGGTGACTTTCACTTTGGTGCCGAACCGCAACGTTTTGTGTGCCGCCGTAAGGCCTTCCTGATCGAAGACGCCGCCATCAGCGGTGTGCTTGCCCTGAAAATAATTGCCGTAGTAAACGCCCATGCCGTCTTCGGCGCTGGCCACCAGTAGGCCCAAAACTGCGAATCCCGCCACAAAACGTACTACCCCTAAAATGCTTTTCTTCATGTTTTATCTCCGCGCGTTAAATATCGAAATGATTAAGGAATAATCACTGAGGGCGGCCTATTGTTGGTATTGTAGTGCCCACCCACGCACAAGCTTAACACTGATAATCCGGCGTAGGAACAGAAAACTCGTACGGTCTTATTGCGCTGTGGGCGGCCGTCGCGACTCTAACGCGAGCAGGCGGTCCTCAATCACCGCAAGCCGCAGTTTAAAGTCTGATTCATTGTTTTCAAGACCATGCATCCGGGCTTGTTGACCTTTGGCGTAGCGATGAAATTCGGTGAGCAGATTGGTTTCGACTTGGCGGATCAGATCCGTCATGTCCGATCTTGTTGCGGCAATCTCCGCCTTGAGCTCCGAGCCTGTTGCGGCAATTTCCGCCTTGAGCTCCGATCTTGTTGCGGCAATCTCCGCCTTGAGCTCCAATCTTGTTGCGGCAATTTCCGCCTTGAGTTCCGAGGCTGTTGCGGCGATCTCGGCCTTGAGCTCCGTTTTTGTTGCAGCAATCTCGGCCTTGAGGTCGGAACCTGTTGCGGCGATCTCGGCCTTGAGCTCCGTCTTCAGCGAACCCAGCGCCTCCAGCAAATCCGCTTTTGTTAACGGTTGATCCATAACACTCTCAGTATAGCCCCCCTACATTTCGCGCCGGTTCTCCAGCGATTTCGAGATCGTCACTTCATCCGAAAATTCGATGTCGCTGCCCACGGGAATGCCCATCGCGATACGCGTGACGCGCAGGCCCAGCGGTTTCAGTAAACGCGACAAATACGCTGCCGTCGCTTCGCCTTCTACGGTTGGGTTGGTGGCCAGGATAATCTCCTTCGCCTCGCCGTGCCCAATGCGATCCAGCAGTCCTTTGATCTTCAATTGTTCCGGGCCGATGCCGCGCAGTGGGGAGATGGCTCCGTTCAACACGTGGTATTGGCCTTGGAACGTTCGCGTGGTTTCAAAGGGGAGAATGTTGTGCGGCTCTTCGACGACGCAAATCTGGCTGCGGTCGCGATGGGGATCGCGGCAATACGGACACAGTTCGGAATCACTGATGTTGTTGCACTCCGCGCAAATGCCCAGGTTGTCTTTTACGTCAAGCAAGGCCGTGGCCAGCCGTGCGGCGTCATCGCGCGACGAACGCAAAACATAAAACGCCAGCCGCTGCGCGGACTTCTGGCCCACGCCGGGCAAACGGCGAAACTCGTCGACTAAACGTTGCAGCGGGGCGGCAAAATCAGGCATGAAACGTTATGCTAACAGAGTGAGTTGGCGGCCGCATGACGCACCGTCGCGCTATCAAGTTCCCTGCAAAGGAGGCTGATCGATGAACGAGGCAGAGTTCGCCGATTACGTCGTAACACTCGAGACCAGAGTTAAAGCCCTGGAGGCCGGTGCTCAAAAGAAGTTGGACGACACTACGATTGCGACCACGCGCATGGCGTACACCGAGTACGGGAGTCAAATCCGGCACTATAGCACCATCCGCTCCGCGCTCACTACATTTCTTGTCACGGCCGGGATGACTTCGTTTGCAGGATACCAGGATAAGAAGATTTCATTCCTGTTTTTCGCCGGGCTGGTGTTTGCCAGTGCCGCCATTCTCGTCTGCGGCTGGTTTTCCTACAAAACCGAGAGGGTGGTGATGCGCTACAAAAGCGAGTGGAACATTCTCCGTGGGGTCACAACGGCAACCTCCCATGGCCCCTTGCAAAAGAAAATTATCGCAAACCTCAAGCAGTCCATTGCCGGCCGAATGGTGATCGATTTGATGAATTGGTTGCTGATTCTGGCGGCGGGCAGCTTTCTTTGGATCGCGCTGCAAGACTTCCCTCAACCTGGCCCCGCGGCGGATAACTGTTCCTGGAGCGAATAAGCCGGTCACGACGGCTTTTTAGAAAAGCCGGTTCTAGAACAATCCCGGCGGTAGGCCCAGCCCGCCCAGCATGCCGCTCATTTTTTGTTGCGTCTGCTCTTCCACTTTCTTCGTTGCTTCATTGCAGGCGGCTAGCACCAAATCCTGCAGCATCTCGACATCGCCCGCAGTTTCCGGGTCGATCTTCACGCCCGTAATGTTCTTATTGCCGTCCATCTTCACCACCACCATGCCGCCGCCCGCGGAGCCTTCCACGCGAATCAGCGCGATCTCCTCCTGCATTTTCTGCTGCATCTTCTGGGCTTGTGCCATCATGTTCTGCATGTTTCCGGGCATCTTCATGGTTTTGGTTTCCTTCGCGTGATTTAGTTTTCTGGCTTGGAAGTATCTTGCAAGTTTCGCACCGTACGCACCTGACTATCAGGGAACAATTCCTGAAAGCGCTGAACATCGGGATGAGCCATCGCGCGGTCTGCCGCTTCGTTTTGAGGAACAGGTTTGGGAGCCGCAGCGGGTGCTGCTTGGGCCGCGGGCTCTCCCACCCTAATCACCACGCGCACGGCGCGGCCCGCCACTTTCTTTGCCAGTGTTTCAAAATCGGGTTGCTTGATATACAGCTGATACATCTTGGGCGTGGTGAAGGTCAGCTCGGTTGGCGATTCGCTCACTTGCGTGTGTTCCAGCGCGTCGGCCAAGTGGGTCATCTTGGCGTCGAGCAAAGCCGCGTAGAGACGAGAGCGGAAGTCACCGGAACTGGCGTCGATGTTCGATGACGCGCTAGGTGGCGGGGCCGCGGCCGGTTTCGGTGCAGTGCTTTTTGATACGGATGCGGCTTCCCAAGGCGGAGCAGTAGAACTTTGGCCCCGTAGCGCTGAAGCTGGCGCTGTGTAGGACGAAGGCAACCGCCCGCCAGAAGCCGAGGATGATGAGGCCGATGACGATGAAGCTGATGATGAGGACGCAGGCGCCCCCGCCAGTGCCGGCGTTGCCTTCAATTCCGCGAGCGCTTCTTCAATCGGCTGCATTTTCGCGGCGTGCACCAGCCGCAGCAGGCCAATTTCCAAATGCAAGCGCGGTTGCAGAGAGCTTTGCAGATCGCGAAAGAGATCCAGCGACAGCTGCAGATAACGCGTCAGATCTTCTTCGCTGAACGGTTTCACCGTCGCCAGCAACTGCGTTTGTTCGGCGTCGGAGGCGGCAACCAGCTTCGTCACGCCGCCGGAAATTTTCAACACCAGCAGATTGCGGAAGTGCCGGGCAAGCTCACGCGCAAAGTGCTGCAGGCTGCGGCCATTCGCTTCCAGTTCCGCCACCACTTCGAACATGCCTTGCGGGTTGCCGGTTTCCAGAGCCTCCACCACGCGGCCCAGTGACTGCAGCGAGAACATGCCCAGCAACGTTCGCACTTCGCTGGCAACCAGATTACTGCCACAACACGCAATCGCCTGATCGAGCGCCGAAAGCGAATCGCGCACGCTGCCTTCGCCTGCTTGGGCCAGCACGCTGAGCGCTTCCGGATCGGCGGTCAGCCCTTCCTGTTCGCAAATCCACTGCATGCGCGCAACCAGCGACGCGAAATCGACGGAGCGAAAGCTGAACTGCTGGCAGCGCGAAATAATCGTGGTCGGAATCTTGTGCGATTCGGTGGTGCACAAAACAAACGCCACCCACTCAGGCGGTTCTTCCAGAGTCTTGAGCAACGCGTTAAAAGCTTCGCTGGTGATCTGGTGCGCTTCGTCGACGATGAACACTTTATAGCGATCGCGCGACGGGCGATAGCGCACACTCTCACGCAGTTCGCGCATCTCATTGATGCCGCGATTGGACGCCGCGTCGATTTCGATCACGTCAGGTGACGAACCGGCGGTGATTTCTTTGCAACTGGCGCAAACCCCGCAAGGAGTGGGCGTGGGACCCTTTTCGCAATTCAAACACCGCGCGAAAATGCGCGCCACCGTGGTTTTGCCGGTCCCGCGCTGTCCGGAAAAAATGTAGCCGTGCGCGATGCGCCCCTTGGTGATGGCGTTTTCCAGCGTGGTTTTGACGTGTTCCTGGCTGATCAGCTCGTCAAACCCCTGGGGCCGGTATTTGCGGGCGATCACTTGGTACATAGAGAAAGGACTCTGGGGATGAGATGATCTAATGCCAGACCCCGGGTGATCCGCGGCACACAGGTTAAACTACTACCGTTGCTTCCTTCCGGACCTGGCGGGGTTCGCAGCCGCCCGTTGCACGAAGCCCGGAGCCTGACAAACCACTATATTAGCAGGGCCCTCAAAACGACAGTGGGTTTCGTCTGTTTTGGCGTGCGACAGGGGCGATGATGGCATTGGCTGCGCGCTCGTTTTGTAGCGCCTTTGATACACCGGAGCCGGTAAGCCGGTGTTGGGCTGGAAACACTGTAGGCCCCCGGCTGATGAACGTGACGGTTTTCTTAAATCATTCTTGCCCGGAAATGAATAAAACAGGATTTGCTAATAATGTTTGAACAGGAGTAAGATGGGCACCAGGAGGGCCTTTTGGCTCTCGAACATTTGTTTCAATTGAGGTACTCCATGATGCTGCGCGTTCTTGTTGTTTTGTCCCTGTTCGCCGGCGCCCTTACCGTGATGCTGGCGCAAGCACCAGGGCCCGCTCCCGAGCCACTTACGGCGTTGCAGGTGAAGAGCATGATCAATTCAGGCGTCTCCGACACTCAAGTGATTGCCTTGATTCAAGCCGCTCCCGTTGGCTATAACCTTACAGGGCCTGAATTGCAGGACATGATTTACGCCAAAGTGCCGGATCGTGTCATTGAGGCCATGTATAGCCGTAAAGCAGCGGCGGCCGCTGCTGCGGCACGCGGCGGTGGCGGTGGTGGAAATGCGCCCACCTTGCCCGCATTCCCCGCCGACAAAACCGACGGTGTTTTCTACGCCAAAGGCACCGCGTGGGTCCCGATGCTTGAGGAACGGGTTACCTGGTCCCAACGCGACGGTTTGTCCACTATGCGCAAAGTGGCAACGGTGGGCACCATGCGGAATCCGGTGAGGGGATCGCTGACCAACGAGACCAGCAAAACGCTGTTGGGCAATCCTCCCGCGGTCGCGATCAATATCTCCACCGGCGATATTCACAGCTATCACCTGGTTACGTTCAAGGTGGGCAAAGGCAAACGCACCGTGGTGGTGGGAGACGCTACCAAAGCTGCAGCAGCGCACGCCTCTACCGACTACAAGATTGACACCGCCGCAGGCGGCCAATATAAGATCGCCATGCCCGGCGGCCTGCCTCCCGGCCAATACGGCATTTATAACGATCGAACCTTGGCCAAGGAACGCATCGGTAAGATCTATACCTTTGAGGTGCAGTAAACGTGAGGTGCAGTAACGCAAAAGCAATTGTTTGAAATATTGTTGTAAACAGGATTGCTTATATCTGTTTGTGGAAAAGTCCGCAACACAGTACAATGTGTGCTGATGAGGAGGCATTGCGTCCTTATGAAGCAGGTTCCCATGAAGCGGCTCCATCTACTTTTCTTCTTCCTAATCGTCGTACTGGGCGGCTGGTTCAGTGCCCAGGCTCAAGAAACCTTGACCAATGAAACCGTGCTGCGCCTATGGCGAGCCGGCATGAGCGAGACTTTCATCGTCGAACGGATCCAGCAGCAGCCGGGGATTTTTCAACTCACCGGCGGCGATCTGCAAACGCTTACCGACAACCGGATTCCGGACCGCGTGATTGAGGCGATGTACGCCAAGCGCAGCCAGGCGAACCAGCGGGCGCTGCCCGGCGGCGGTGTCGCGCAAAATGCGTCCGTGCAGGCTCCCTCGCAACAGAATACGGCCGTGCCGCCACCACCTCCGCCAACTGTGCAGGCATCAGCCCCCAGTGTTGCGGCCCCCGCAGCGGTGCTCAGAGGGGGCGTGCCGCCTCCGCCCGCTACGCTGCCGCCACCATCCGGTGCGGTAACGGCGCCAACCGCAGACACCAGCGGAGCCGTTTTTTACCGCCGCGGCAACAACTGGGAGCTGGTGCTTCCTGAAACGATGACATGGCAATCGAATGGCGTGGTGAAGAAAGCCGCGCGCGTGCCCAGCTTAGGGATTGTTGGCCGGCCCGCTCGCGCCAAATTGTTTGGCGAACACAGCCGCACCAGCTTTAGCGGCACGCCGGATATCGTGGTAGCGGTGCCCGCCGGTACCAACATGCAGAACTACCTGATGGTGCAGTTGAAGCAAGGCAAGGGCGAACGCATCCTCAGCGTGGGGGATTCGCGCAATCATGCCGCACACAACTCCATTCAATTCGGCGCGCAAAAAGTGCAGACCATCGGCCAGTACGATCAATACCGCATTGAAATGCCCGATGGCTTCGCGCCCGGTGAATACGGCGTCTACAACGTCGCGGGGGTGTTTAGTCCGAACGCGACGTCGGCCAAGGGAAGCGAAACCGCCAAGATCTACACGTTCTCCATTCAATAAAGAATGTGGTGGGAACGGGCAGATTCGAACTGCCGGCCTGCCGCTTAGGAGGCGGCCGCTCTATCCAACTGAGCTACGTCCCCAGGCCTTTACCTGTTGCGATTGTACCGTGTTCTTTAATAGGCGGATCAGGCCCAGCGCTTCAATCCCTTGGCTCCAATATCGCGGCGATAGTGCATGCCGTCGAAATGAATCTTCTCCACTGATGCGTAAGTGTTCGCGATGGCGCTTCTCAAGTCAGGTCCTGAAGCCGTCACGCCCAGTACACGTCCGCCCGAAGTTTCGGTGCCACGCTCCGTGGTCTTCGTGCCAGCGTGAAAGGCTTGTGCGGTAGATTGATTGAGGCCGGTGATCAAATCGCCTGACCGTACTTCACCGGGATAGCCATAGGCGGCCATCACCACACATACGCTGGGCTCCGCCTTCCACTGCAGGGAAACATTTTTGAGATTTCCGCCAGCCGCGCGCATCAGCACATCCGCCCAGTCCGAATCGATCCGATGCATCAGCGCTTGCGTTTCCGGATCGCCCAACCGTACGTTGAACTCCAGCGTTTTGGGGCCATCGGCGGTTATCATCAAACCGGCGTAAAGAAAGCCAGTGAAATTGGTGGCGGCCACCGCGGGAGCAATCACCTTATCCAGCGCCTGTTGAATTTGTTTTGCCGACAGAATGCGGCCATCACAGTACGCGCCCATGCCTCCTGTGTTGGGCCCGGTGTCGCCGTCGCCCACGCGTTTGTGATCCTGCGTGGCTTCAAGAGCCACCACATCGCGCCCGTCGCACAAAACGATGAAGCTGACTTCTTCGCCTTGCAGAAATTCTTCGATGATCAGCCGCGGCCCCAGCAACTGCACAGCAGCTTGGGCCTCCGCCGCATGCTGCGCGATGATCACGCCCTTGCCCGCGGCCAGGCCATCGGCCTTCACCACCACCGGATACTGAAATACGCGCAGGGCTGCCAGGGCTTCCGCAACGGATTCGGCTCGTGCGAATCGTGCCGTGGGAATGCCCACGCGTTGCATGAATTGCTTGGAATAGATTTTGCTGGTTTCCAATCGCGCCATTTCCTGGGTTGCGCCCACAATGGCGAAGCCCGCCGCGCGAAACTGATCCACCACGCCCGCGGCCAAAGGAACTTCCGGCCCAACCACAGTGAGATCCGGATGAATGCTCTGCGCAATTGCCAGATAGTCACTTGAGGGAAAGACCTTTCCCACTTGGGCCGTGCCGGGATTGCCCGGCGCGCTAAAGATCTCGTGGCCCTCCATCGCCAGCCGCCACGCCACGGCGTGCTCGCGTCCGCCACTTCCAATGACAAGAATTTTCATGGTGAAAACCCAGTGTACCTAGCTTCCGGTAAGGTGTTTGCCGCAAGCGTTCCGCAAGTGTTATAGATAAGCTCAGCTCCTACACCGGACTTAAAGGTTATACGCCATGCGCCCGATTATCTTGCTAGGCAGCGGGTACAAAAAACCTTGAACTTGTTTCGGACCATCCATAGCAAATTTGCATTCTTCATCGCCGCGCTCCTGGTGCTGACGGTGAGCGCCTTCATGGTGATCACCTACAATTTTGTCCGCACCAGGGCGGATCGGACCGTGCGGGGCCAACAGACTTTGATCCGCGCGGCCCTGGAACGCGAATCGGACCGTTCCGGCGAAATTCTGGTGCGTCAGTTGGCCGGCAAACTATTGCGCTCGCAGTACTATGAGAACGGCTCGCCCCAAAACATCGTCAAAAACGACGTCGCCAAAAGCGTTCTGCAGCCGGAATTGGCGGATTCGCGCACCCGCTACATCATCCTGGATTCAGCCAAGGGCTGGGCCGGCATCGGGCCCGTGATTGTCGAACTAAAGCAAGCCGATTTTGCCGCAGCCAAAAGCGCCGACCGGGCAGCGCTGAACGCCGGCGTGGCTTCGCTGCACGGGTTCCTGGTGCAGCGCCGGGAAGACATCGTGGAGTATGACTTCGCGCTGGTAAATGCCAATCACCGCATCGGTGTTTTGCGCGTGGGGCGCTCTCCCAAAGATACGCTGGCTGCCATGCAGGCCATCGTGCGCGACAATCAAACCGCCATGGACGATGCCTTCTCCGCCGGTACTTTGCAGATCACCGGGGCCACCGCTCTGGTTGCACTATTGGCCAGTTTCTTGGGTGCCTATCTGGTGCGCCGCATTCTGGCGCCGGTTCGCTCTTTGGTGTTTGGCACCGAACGGATTTCGGCGGGAGAGCTTACGCACCGTATCCCGGTGACCTCACGCGACGAACTGGGCAACCTGGCTGCCTCCTTCAATGAAATGAGCGAGACGCTGCAATCCACCACGGTTTCCAAAGCCTATGTCGACAACATTCTGGCGCACATCCGCTCGGCCGTACTGGTCACCGATCACAACGGTCTGATTCTGGAAGCCAACCGTGCCGCGGCCGATCTACTGCAGGATGACACCGCGGCACTGTGCAGCCGGTCTATTTATTCGTTTTTGCGATCGAAGGCGGACGACAACACAGCCGTGCAACTCAGCGGCCTGTTGCAACAGGGCCCGGTCACCAACCTGGAGTTGCGTTGCATTCCCAGCCATGGCCAGCCAGTTCCCGTTTTGCTATCCGGCACTACTCTGCAACTGAGCAAGAACGTGACCGGCGCCGTGTTCGTGGCGCAGGAAATTTCAGAACGGATTCGCCTGGAAACGGAATTGCGAGTGGCCAAGGCCACCGCTGAATCGGCCAATCTGGCAAAGAGCGAATTCCTGGCCAACATGAGCCACGAAATCCGTACGCCCATGAATGGCGTCATCGGCATGACAGAACTGGCGCTGGGCACCAATCTGACGCCGGAGCAGCGCGAATATATCTCCACGGCTAAAAGTTCCACGGAAGCGCTGCTAACCGTGATCGACGACATTCTGAATTTTTCAAAGATTGAAGCTGGCAAACTGGATCTTGAGTCCGTGGAATTTTCCGTTCGCGAGATGATTGAAAACGCCGTGAAGTCGGTGGCTTTCCGGGCGCACGCTAAAGGCTTGGAGTTGGCCTGCCGTGTGGATCCGCGTCTGGCTGAGGACTATTGGGGCGATCCGGGCCGCATGCGCCAGGTAGCCATCAACCTGATTGGTAACGCCATCAAATTCACCGAACAGGGCGAAGTTTTGGTGGAGATGCGCCTGCAATCGAACGCAGGAACACGTGATCGTGTCATCTGTTGCGTCACCGATACGGGCATTGGCATCCTTCCCGAAAAGCAGGCCACCATCTTCAATCCGTTTTCCCAGGAAGATACATCCATCACGCGGCGCTTTGGCGGAACCGGATTGGGTTTAACCATTTCAGCGCGCCTGGTTTCGTTGATGGGCGGCAGCATGCATGTGGAAAGCACCCCGGGCGTAGGTTCCACATTTTCATTCGTACTGGAGTTGGAGCGCGCCCAGGTTGCGGCAGCGCCCGCGCCCAGAGTTGTGGAAGCGCTAAGCGGTAAACCGGTTTTGGTGGTGGACGACAACGCCACCAATCGCGGCATTCTGCAGGAGCTGTTTCTGGAGTGGGGCATGCGGCCCGCGGTTGCCGCCGATGGCGGCGAGGCCTTGCAAATCCTGCAGCAGGCCGAACGCGCCGGCCATCCCATTCCTTTGGCGATTGTAGACCGAGACTTGAGGCTGTATCCGGAAAGCGCGGCTTCCCAGGCCGGGTCCACAAAAGTCATGGACGGAATGCAGCTGGCGCGGCGCATTTGCACGGCCGGTGATTCGGTTGGAACCAAAGTAATCCTGCTTACAGCGTTGAAGGCGAATCAGGACATGCAAGCCGAATCGGCGGTTCACGGGTCGCTTATCAAACCCGTTCGCCCCGCGGAACTGAAGGCCCTGGCGGCCAATCTTCTCGACAACAGCGAAAAGATTACCGCTGGCACGCCCCTTCATGAGAAGGCAATGCCCGAACCGGCGGCGTTCGAAAATATTTCATCCGAGAGCGCGTTCAACGACAGCCTGCATCAACTGAATATTCTGTTGGCCGAAGACAACGCGGTGAACCAGCGCGTGGTTGCCGGTCTGTTAAAACGGCGAGCTCACAACGTGGTGATTGCGTCCACCGGGCGTGAAGCGCTGGACGCTATCGAAACCACGCCGTTTGATCTGGTGCTGATGGACATCCAAATGCCGGAGATGGATGGCTTTGAAGCCACCATCGCCCTGCGGGCCCGCGAGCGCGAATTCGGAGGCCACCTTCCGGTGATCGCTCTGACGGCCAACGCCATGCAGGGTGACCGCGAAGCGTGTTTTGAAAAAGGCATGGACGGCTATCTTTCAAAGCCCGTCCGGCCAGTGGAACTCTACTCTGAGATCGAGCGCGTGCTGACTGCTTTACAACCTGAATCCTGCGCCGTTCTGCGGTAACGGCGAATCGGTTGGCGGCTAGTCAAGCCCTATTACATAGATACAGTTTTTGGCCATCCTGTTGCGACTTTGCTGCCCGCAGACTTTGGGCACGGAGGTCCAAACATGGACAAACCTGTTTCTATTGATTTTCTTATTGATCTTCTTGCTGGCAGCAAACACTTTCTAAAAGCCTGTTGGTTGCTGGTTTTTGCCTGCGCTACTTTCGCGCAGGCTCCCCTGGCACAGCCTCAACCCGCTGGGCCAACCTACAGCACGGATGTAATTTCGTTGTTTCCGCAATACACGCGTGACAGCTATCGCGCGGCAACGGGGACACCCGCGCCGGCTTGCGACCCCGCAAAACCTTTGAAGACCTGGTTCGACCTGAGCGCCAAAGGCCGCGGGACGGTCACCTACACGGCATTGAATTCCAGTTTCGACGCGAGCCTGCAGTCGTCTCCGCTGATGAACTTTTCTTTGAGCGATGGCGATGCGGCGAGCGTGAATCTTCCGGGCGCCGAGCCGACTAATTTTGCGCCATTTGTGGTCGCACCAACCACCGCGACCATGAAGATCGGATCGACGATTTTGCCGCTCAGCCCCAACCGGTTGAGTACGCCCGCAGAAGCATCGCTGGTAGCCCACCAACTGGGAGCTGGGGCTCCCAAGCTGCTAACCACCACCGGCCTGATTACCTATAACTATGGAACGGACGCCCGCGGCATCTGGCAGGTGAGCTTCAACGGCGCCACCTATGACGTGGGTGCGCTGCTGCCGCAAATGTATGCCAAAGGCGTTGGTTATCCGGGAAGCTGGAGCCTGACCAGCGCTGGCGCGGTGTGGACGCCGGCGGCGATTTCAGACTGCTCCGCTGTGACGGCAACCATTCCGGCGCCGGTTCGCGCGCTGTTTCCGAATGAAAAATTCAGCATGGGGCTGGCTGGAATGATTCCGGTGCTGCAGATCACACGAACCGATATGGCGGGGCCTGGCGGAAGTGCCAGCAGCGCAGGCTTCACCGAGGGCGACCGCGCTCTGTTGACCGCGATACAAGCGGCTTTGTTCAAAGTACTCACAACCTTGGGAGTCCAATAGAAACCTATGAAATTTTCCTGGAATGTATTTTTTCAGACCGTCGGTACTGCAATTCAAGTGGCGAACGCGAGTGGGGTGATCCCGCCGAAGTATCAATCGCTGGTGGCGGCGGTGACCGGACTGATGCAGGGCGGAGTGGCGCTGAAGGCGCACAATAGTAACCCGGATGGAACTCCGGCGCGGTCATCGATGGAATCGCCGGTCCTGGCACCCGCGACTCCGGCGAAGTAGCTTTTACCGGGGAGCAGGAGGCGAACTTCTGCTCCCGTATCTAAAGACCGAATAGCTTTTGTGCGTTGGTGCGCCCGATTTTGATGCGATCGGTTTCGCTGATGGACGCGCTATGGAACCATTCCGCGGCGTCGCGAACGTCTTCAAACGGATAATCCGCGGAAAACAAAATGCGATCGGAACCCACTTCCAGCATGGTATTGATCAGCGTCTGCGTGCGGAAGTTTCCGCTGGTTGTGAGGTAAAAATTTTCGCGCAGGTATTCCGCAAAAGGCTTTTGCGCGGGCATGCCGCGGCGGTCCTTTTTCAAACGATGATCGGTCCGCCAAATGTTGAACGGAATACCTTCGCCCAAGTGGCCCAGGATCATCGTCAATTTGGGGTGGCGATCGAACAATCCGCATGCCATCAGGCGCAGCGCGTGAATCGATGTTTCCACCGCAAAGGCCCACACGGGACCCACAAACCACGGGTGCCCTTCATAATGTTGCTGCCGGCTAAATAGCGGATCGCGAGGATGCAGATAGAAGGGCACGCCCAGCGCTTCTGCGATTTCCCAAAACCCGGCATACTGCGGAGCGTCGTAATAGACCGCGGAATCCTCCACGTCCACTTGGGAAAACCCGTTGACCAACGCTCCGCGGAATCCCAGTTGTTGGACGCAGCGGGTGAGTTCGCGCGCCGCTTCATCGGGATCCTGCATCGGCAAGGCCGCCAAACCCTGAAAGCGGGACGGATTCCTGGCGATGTTCTCCGCCAGATGATCGTTGGCCAAACGCGCAATCTGCACGGCTTTTTTGCGGTCCCAAATGGCCTGAATCGCCGGCGAATTTAATGACAGCAGCATCATTTCGATGCCGTGTTGGTCCATCTGTTCCAACCTTTTCTGGTGAAAGTCCGTCAGCGCGCCGTGCATTTTGCGCCAGACATCGGGCGGGAAGTAGCGCTCGGAATCGCCCAGCGTTTCTTCCATGGCGAAGTGTTCTTCCAGTGCGATTTTGCCGCGCATCATTTGGGACTTCTATTTCCTGGTGGGACTTCTATTTCCTGGTGGAACTTCCATTTTCTGGTGGAACTTCTATTTCCTGGCCCCTTCCACCGACCCTCCGGCCAACCAAGTCTTTCCGTAGCCGTAGAGTTCGTCGTTGGCGGGCCCAAACAATCCAGGCAAATTTGTTTTTACCGGAAAACCCAAACCTGCTTGCAAATAACCCAGGTGTTTGTATCCTGGCGGGAACTGCTTTAGCTTTTCCGGGTCGAGCGTGATTTCCGCGGTGGGGTCCACCGGATCCATCCGGTCTTTTTCATAACAGACGCGCCGCAGCACCAGGCCCCACTTGCTGTCGCGCTTTTCTAAGAAGTCGTAAAACCGCCCGGTGCACAGTACATCCACGACAACATCATGCACCGGGGCGCGCTGCGAAATGGTCATCTTGGTTTGTGCCAGCGCACGATGCCCAGCAAGGTCGATCGACGTCCCGCCCAGAAAGTGCATGATGCTATAGCCGTTCTTGCCACCGCGCTCAAAGCCATCTTTTGTGACCGCGATGAACTCGCTAGCGCTGCCCTGAAACCAGGTGGCCATCATGTAACCGTCGTCATGCCAGACGGTGCGGAAGCGATCCCAATCGCCAGAATCGCGCCAAATGGCCCAATTTTCAATCAATTCTCGAATGGCTAGTTTGTCCAGTACAGTTTCCGTCATAAAAGTTTCTCCGTCAAATGTGAGTGGCTCTGGTGGCGGCTCAGTAAATTGCAGCGATAAAACTACGGCAGCGCATACACCAGCAGAGCTTGCCCGTCTTCGGGACCCGGATCATCAATCGCACTGGCGCCCGCCGACACAATCGCTACATATTGTTTTCCGTTCCTACCTAAAAATGTCATGGGAATGGCGTGAGCGCTCAGGTCCATTTTGCTTTCCCAAAGTTGTTTGCCGGTTTTGGAATCGAACGCGCGAAAGCGCTTGTCGTTGCTGGCGCCGATGAACAACAGACCGCCTGCCGTCACCATCGGTCCGCCCATGCTCAGTCGCCCCGTGTTTTGTTTTCCGGCGGGCAATTCGTCGGTCACACCGAAAGGAATGGACCACGCAAAATCGCCCGTGTTTCCGTTCACCGCGATCAACCGCCCCCATGGTGGTTTCTGGCACGGCCACGCTTTTGCACCGGACCCATTGATGTTGCCCGAACGCGGATTGCCTTCGAACCACTGAAAGCGCGAAGTGGGGCCCACCACGCTATTGCGGTCATACTGCACGGAGCCCTGGGTTTTCTTTTCCACCCAGCCAATGCTGGCTTCATCCATCGTATTGACGAAGATGTAGCCCATGCGCGGGTCCACCGCCACGCCGCCCCAGTTGACGCCGCCAATGGAGCCCGGAAACAAGATCGAAGACTTCGGTGCGGCGCCCGCCTCTTTGAAGGGATACGGCGTAAAAGGACCCTGGTTGATGAAGCCTCCGCTGCGCTGCATGAGATCCGCGCAAAATTTGGCGTGCTCTTCCGTGGTATCGGCAGCCGTGACAATGTCTTCGGGTTTGAACTGGTTACGTGCCAGAGGAGGAGGCTTTATGGGAATGGGCTGTGTGGGTGAACTCTGCTCACCGGGCACGTTGCTTTGGGGCACCGGCGTTTCGTTTATCCCGAACACCGGTTTGCCAGTGACGCGATCCAGAATGTACATGAAGCCGGACTTGGTGGTTTGCGCCAACGCGGGAATTTTGCGCCCGTTGACAGTAACGTCCACCAACGCCGGAGCGGGCGGCAGGTCGTAATCAAAAATGTCGTGATGCACCACCTGATAGAACCATTTCATTTTGCCGGTTTCGGCATCCAGCGCGACCACCGAATTGCCGTACAGATTATTGCCATGGCGGTCGCCGCCCCAATAATTTGTATTAGGCCCGCCGAAGACCGTGTAAACGATGCCGCGCTCCACATCAACAGTCATCGAAAAACCCCAGTTATTTACGCCGCTCCGCTCTTTCCAACTGTCGCCCTCCCATGTCTCGTGGCCGGGTTCGCCCGGCTGCGGTACCGAATGAAAGGCCCACATCTTTGCGCCCGTCCGCGCATCGTAGCCACGAGTATCGCCGGCTTGGCCCGTGGCCGGAGCCTCTCCTGTGTTTGCACCGACCAACAGAACATTTCGATAGACTACTGGCGGCGAATCATACGGCACTTCCAGATCCACTTCGCCTTCTTTGCCAAAACCAGGATCCAGCTTTCCTGTTTTAGCGTTCAAACCCACCATGCGGCGGCTGGTGGTGAAGAGGATGCGTGCGGGATTGTTTCCGTCGCCGGGCCAATAGGCCACGCCGCGCCGCGAAGGCTGCGAACCATTCACCGCGTACCTCCAATTTTCTTTCCCTGTTTCGGGGTCCAGCGCAAGCACGGCGTTCACGGTGGTGATGTACAGCACGCCTCCAATGGCGATGGGCGTGGACTCAAATCCGCCGGTGATGCCGCCGCTTGAAGGATGCTTGCCCAATTTTACCGACCACGCCTGCTTCAATTGCCCAACGTTTTTCGCGTTGATCTGCGTGAGTGGCGAGAACCGCGTGCCGGCCAGGTCGCGGTTGAACATGGGCCAGTCGGCACCCGCATCTTTCTTTAGTGTTGGCTTTTGCGCCGATAACAGCGTCGACAGCAGCGACGATAGGAGATACAGCAAAATGCAAGTACGCATAACCCCACTAATATGTCAGGTTCGGGGCATGTGTGTCTATTCGCTTTTTGCTTTGTGTTAGACAATATTCAGATGAAATCGGCCAGATCTTCCAAGCCCTTCCTATTCAAGCGCGACCGGCCGGATTTGCCTTCACGGCTTGATCCGCTGCCGAATGCGGACGAAATATTCGCGGACGGCGAGGTGATTATCGATGAGCAGCAGATTAGCGATCTGGAACGCCCGGGGCTGAAACTGCGTAGTTTTCAGTTGAACGGCTCGGTACTGGAACGCGCCTCATTCGCTGGTGGACAATTTAGTTCCGCAGTTTGGAAAGACGTGCGGTTTGCGGCGTGCGACCTGGCCAATCTGCAAATCCATCGCCTTACGCTGGTGCGCGCGGAAATGACGGATTGCCGGATGACCGGCTTCCGCGCCACCGCGCTTGAGTTGCAAGACGTGCTGCTGCAGGAAGGGGAGCTGCGTTACGCGCAGTTGCAGGACGGCAAGTTTCGCGCCTGCGAATTTGTGGGCTGCAATCTTCAGGACGCCGATTTTCAGGGCGCGGATTTAACGGGCTGCGTCTTCCGTTCCTGCAATCTTGCGCGTGCCGATTTGCGCGGAGCGAAGTTGCAAAACACCGACTTCCGGCGTTCGGATGTCGACACGATGATGGTGAATATCAATGATCTGCGCGGGGCGATTGTGGAACCCGTCCAGGCCATGATCTTCGCGCGGCTGTTGGGTTTGCAGATCCTCTAGTTTTTTAGCGCCCGTTCCAACTCATCCACATTTACATCCTGATGGGACATGGCGGCGATCACTTTACCATCGCGAAAAATAATGGTCTGCGGCGATTCGTGGCGGACCTGGGTGCGCGCGGCCAGTTGCCGCGACAAGTCCCGATCGCGCAACACGTGCAGCAGATGAACCGGAACCGCCGGGTTTTGTTCGGCGAACTCCACCACTTCGCGGTGCGCGGAGCGGCTAACCACGCACGTAGGGCTGTGCTTGAACAAGACCACGGAGCCCTGGGTCAAAAATTGCTCGAAATCGCTTTCGGACTGGATTTCCGGGAATGCGCTTTGTAATTTTGCTGGCGCGGCTTTTCGTACGCCTTTTTGCAGGAACGAGAACATGCTGTATTCATCGTCGCACTAAGGCGTAGCATTAGGGGCTTCGCCCCGCGGCTTTGAATGCGCGACCAGACTCCAAGCGGCGCCAGAATCCCCCTCGGCCAGCTTGCGGAACCCATAGAAATCGATTCGTTTCGTTTTTGCGCGATACGTTCCCGGCGACCACTCCACGTGAATCGCCGCTTGGGCATGGCGAGTGGTTCGCGTAGGGATCGCCAGCCGCACGGACCTGAAATTCTTTGGCGGGGGCCGTTCCGGCGTGGACCAGAGCTGGCCGTCAAAATCGAATTGCAGGATGACGCTCCAATCCAGCTCCGGCTGTCCGCGACGATATAGTTTTCCGGGCCCGTATCCAATGGGCGCAGCGAAACCACCACCAGCGGTCCAGCGGGTTTGATGTGGGCGGAACCAATGTGAACACGCGCCGACAATCGCGTAGAGTTTCAGACCGTGGCCCAGTTCCGTTTGCAAATACAGCGCATCGTCCGCCGCCGCGCGCAAAACCTCGATCCAGAGTTGCGGATCGTCGTGCGCCGTCAGGCGTTCTTGAACGGCTTCAGGAATTTCAGTCATTAAGGCTGCTGATCGGCCTTACGCTCCCACAACTTCAATCCGCACATCCACGTTGCCACGGGTGGCGTGCGAGTAAGGGCAGATGTTTTCGTGGGCCTCCAGCACCAGCGCGGCCAATTCGGTCTGCGGCAGGCTTTTGTCTTCCACGTGCATTTTCACGGAGATGCCAAACCCGCCGCCGTCACGCGGGCCAATGGAGGTGGCGCAGGTAATGGCCGCTTTGCTGGCATCCTTTTTGTGTTGCTTGCCGACAAAATCCAGCGCGCCGCCGAAGCAAGCAGCGTAGCCTGCGGAGAAGAGATGCTCGGGCGTGGCAGTGTTGGGCCGGCCGGGTCCGCCCATTTCTTTGGGAACGGAAAGGTCCACCTTTACCATGCCGTCGCTCGATTCGGTGTGTCCGTTGCGTCCGCCGGTTGCCGTGGCTATCGCTGTGTAGAGGGGTTTGATTTGGTCCATGGGTGTATTGTCGCCTTTATCCGCTGTGCGCATCGCGTAGACGCTGGATATCGATCTTGTCCATCTGTAGCATGGCGTCCATCACACGCTTAGCTTTTTGGGGGTCGGGGTCCACCAATAGTTCGGTCAGGCCCCGGGGAATGATCTGCCAGGATAGGCCAAACCGGTCCTTCAGCCAGCCGCATTGTCCTGAGCCGCCTCCGGCGCAGAGTTTTTCCCAAAGTTCGTCCACTTCCTGCTGGGTTTCGCAGTCGACGAACAGGGAAATGGCTTCCGTAAATTTGTACTTCGGGCCGCCGTTTAGGGCCATAAACCGCTGGCCCTCCAGTTCAAACGTTGCAGTGAAGACCGCGCCGCCGTGCCGGGTCACGCTGAGCATCTTGCCGTTTTTGAAGATGGAAAGATAGAACTCGATGGCTTCTTGCGCATTGCCATCGAACCACAGGAAGGGAGTGATCTTTTGCGCCATTCCCGCATTTTCGCACGATCGCTTCTAGCGTTCGTGGTGATGATTGTCCGGCACTCCCAACCGGTTCACGGTATCGCCTTCGAAATCGAATTCGATCAGCACGGCAGGTTGATCACCCACCACCCAGCCTTCATGCCCTGGCTCGACGGCCACAAATTGCGGCGCTTTGTATTCCTTCACGCAGCCGTCCTTGAAGCGTACGTTAATCTGCCCCTGAGCCATGAACCCAACGTGGGCGTGCATGCAGAGCTCCGTACCCACGGCGCTTTTCAGGTTTGCGTCCCAGTTGAAGCCGACGGGATAAATCATGCGCTTCACCCGAACGTTGCCGGTTTTGGCGATATCCACCTGGACGCCGCCGACGTTCATGGATTTGTCCGCCTTCACGGCGCCGAGAAGTGGGTTGTTTGTGCTCATAATTAGGGCCTCGACTGGCCAGTATACCCAGTTTTTTGGGTCAGCGTGCCTTTGGGCCCTCAGCGCCCCAGCGCCTCAGCAAAATCCGTAGTGATGCGCCGCAGGACTACCCGCTCGAAGCCTGCCGCTCCTTTGGGGACCCCAAATTCGTGCATTTCGCGCCGGCCAGGACGGCACCAGTAGATGGCCCAGACGCCGTCGTCAAGATGCTTTCCGGCGCCGTCCAGGAAGCTAACCTGCACATAAACCGCATCATATTCGCGCGAGCAATGGCTGGTAGCATCAACAAAATAACGGACATCTTCACTTTTCGTCATTTGGCGGACGTTAAAACACTGGGAGACATTTTCCAGGCGAGTTTCTGAAGCACGCGCCTGTTTGGGCAGGATAAAGGTAACCGACGATGCCAGAAGACACACTGATAGCAACAATTTAGGTAAGCGATTCATCGTACTCCTATCGGCCGGATTCCGCTTAAGCCGTAGACTAGGCAGGATTGGGCGCGGTTAGCCCAGAACTGAATCGCGCGGGTCTGCACGCCGTTGCGAATAGGGATCGTAACACATTGTTCTAAAAGTAATGTGGCGAGTACGGCCCATTACTATCACTGGACTAGGGGCCAGTTTACTCTTAGCTGATACCTGCGCAGGGGTAGGCGTTACAAAACGCTGGAGGGCAAGTGGCGCGTTGAAGATGAGTATGATGAGTACGTAGAGACGCTGGACAAAGTACAATGACCTGCAGATGCTCGTATCACAGCTCACACTCAAGAATTGGCGGAATTTCACGCACGTTAGCGTGCCGCTTTCTGAACGTGTGTTTGTGATTGGGCCAAATGCGTCCGGGAAATCAAACTTTTTGGATGCACTTCGCTTCGTTAGGGACATTGCGAAGCCCGGTGGAGGGCTGCAGCCTGCACTCGCGCAACGGGGCGGCTTATCAAAAGTCCGATGCCTGTATGCGCGCCAGAAACCCGACGTCGAACTGGTCTTCGAGCTGAAAAACGGTGGCGACACTCCCGACTGGAAATATGAAATCGGGATAACCCAGCAGGTGCGAGGCCGCCGCCAGCCAATATTGAAATACGAGAGGGTGTGGAACGGCACTGAAAAAATCCTTGACCGCCCGGACGATCACGACAAAAGGGATGAAGAAAGAAGAACGCAAACGCACCTTGAACAGATCAGTGCCAATTCCGAGTTCAGAGAGGTTTCGCGCTTCTTCGAGTCGATTCGATATTTGCATCTGGTTCCTCAGCTATTGAGGCATCCCGGCGCATTTCAGGGGTTGAATGTTCACGAAGATCCATATGGACGAAATTTCCTGGAAACTGTCGCCAAGACAAGCGAAGCGCGGCGCGATTCGAGACTGGGAACCATTGAACGAGTATTGCAGGAAGCGGTTCCAAACCTTAAACATCTTAAATTGACAAAGGATGAGGCCGGAGTGCCTCATCTCGAAGCAATATATAAACATTGGCGACCAAACGGTGCTAGGCAGCGCGAAGATCAATTCTCAGACGGAACACTCCGTATGATTGGATTATTTTGGTCTCTGCTGGAAGGGGATGCCCCATTACTTCTTGAAGAACCGGAACTATCATTGCACTCGGAGATTGTGAAGCTGCTTCCTGGTCAGCTAGCGCGGCTTCAGCGAACAAAAAAGCGCCAAATTCTTGTTAGTACCCACAGCTGGGATCTTCTTTCAAATCGTGGTATCAGCGGAAACGAAGTCATTATTCTAAAGCCCGGCGAAGAGGGGACCGAAGCGAAGCTGGCCTCAGACGACCCGAGTGTGCGTGCTCTCCTGACCGGCGGGCTAACTATTGCCGAAGCAGCTCTACCCGGGACTAAACCTGCCGGTCTGGGGCAGCTTCAGCTATTTGAATAATGTCTCCAATTCTGATTTACTTAGGTGTCGAGGATGACTTAAGCGAGGCGGTGGCAAGACGAATTCTCGCGCTAGCCAACACCGCTTATCAAGTGGGTACCGTCTACGGTCGTCATGGATTCGGGGATCTGAAGCGGAATGTAAAGGGCTGGAATAGCCTTGCGAAAGTAGTCCCATTTTTTCTTCTGACTGATTTGGATAATTCCCCTTGTCCTTCTGCGTTGATGGAGAAATGGCATGCTGAAGCGTACCACCCAAATCTGATTTTCCGGGTAGCCGTAAGAGAGGTAGAGGCTTGGCTTATGGCTGACAGAGCAGGGTTTGCGAAGTTCATCGGTGTGTCGGTAGATTTGGTTCCACCCAAACCCGAAGATAGCCGTGATCCGAAAGCCCAATTGATAAAGATCGCAAGCCGTTCGCGAATTCGAGCGATCCGGGAGAGGATTGTACCGAAGGCTAAAAGTACCGCGCAGATTGGACCCGAATACAACTCTTGCCTTAGTGAATTCGTGACGAAGGATTGGGATGTTGCAGCTGGAGCGAAAGGAGCACCCAGCCTCTCACGCGCGATCAGGCGGCTCAAGAGTTTCCAGCCCAACGCTAGGTTCAATTCCTGAATTACACAAAAAAGGCGGGCCCTGCGGCCCGCCCTCTCTTTCTTAAACACCGCTCCCTAACGGTCGCGGCTTGGTGCTGGCCTGAATTACAAACGGCAGATCAGCAATTCCCGCTCGTAAACCAATTCCGGCGGCAGATGATCGTGCAGTTCGATGAACAGTTCTTCGTGGCCCACCACTTCCTGTTTCCAGGCCGCGGTGTCGAATTTTTGCAGTTCGTCGAATTTCTCTTTCGCGAAGCCCAGACCTTTCCAGTGGATGTCTTCGTAGCGCGGCATCCAGCCGATGGGCGTTTCGCGGCCCAAAGCGCGGCCATTGGCGCGGTCCACAATCCATTTCAGCACGCGCATGTTTTCGCCGAAGCCGGGCCACATGAATTTGCCGTCGGCGTCTTTGCGGAACCAGTTCACATGAAAAATGCGGGGTGTTTCGCTCAACGACTTCTGCATCTTGATCCAGTGGCGGAAGTAATCGCCCATGTGATAGCCGCAGAAGGGCAACATGGCCATGGGGTCGCGGCGAACTTTGCCGACGGTTCCCACGGCGGCGGCGGTCATCTCCGAGCCCATGGTCGCACCCGTGTAGACACCCGCACTCCAACTGAAGCTTTGGTATACGAGCGGCATGGTCGTCGCACGGCGTCCGCCGAAAATAAACGCGCTGATGGGCACTCCTTCGGGCGCTTCCCAGTTGGGATCGATCGTCGGGCATTGCGAGGCCGGCGCGGTGAAGCGCGAATTCGGGTGGGCGGCTTTTGCGCCAGTGGCTTTGCCGATTTCCGGCGTCCACGGATTGCCCTGCCAATCGGTACAGGCAGCAGGCGGCGTGTCGGTCATGCCTTCCCACCAGACACCACCTTCTGGAGTGAGTGCGGTGTTTGTAAAGATCGTGTTGCGCGCCAACGTCTTCATCGCATTCGGGTTGGTGTGCGTGGAAGTTCCCGGCGCTACGCCGAAGAAGCCAGCTTCCGGATTGATGGCGCGCAGGCGGCCCTGGGCGTCCGGTTTGATCCAGGCGATGTCGTCGCCCACGGTCCAAACTTTCCAGCCGTCGAAACCGTCGGGTGGAATCAACATGGCGAAGTTGGTTTTGCCACAGGCACTGGGGAACGCCGCGGCGACGTAGGTCTTTTCGCCTTGCGGATTTTCCACGCCCAGAATCAGCATGTGTTCCGCCATCCAGCCTTCGTCGCGGGCAATGTTACTGGCAATGCGCAGTGCAAAACATTTTTTGCCCAGCAGCGCGTTGCCGCCGTAACCCGAACCAAAGGACCAGATTTCGCGGGTTTCCGGAAAATGAACAATATACTTTTCTTTGTTGCAGGGCCACATCACGTCGTTCTGGCCAGGCATGAGAGGCGCGCCCACGCTGTGCACGCACGGCACCACGCGCTTTTCTCCTTTGTCGATTTCCTTGAAGACGTCCACACCAATGCGTGCCATGATGCGCATATTAACCACGACGTAAGGCGAATCGGTTAACTGCACGCCGATCTGCGACATTGGGCCGCCTACTGGCCCCATGCTGAACGGCAACACATACATCGTGCGCCCACGCATGCAGCCGCTGAACAGTTCTTTCAGTTTGCGGCGCATCTCCGTCGGGTTCATCCAATTATTGGTAGGACCCGCGCC
This sequence comes from Terriglobia bacterium, assembly GCA_025350105.1. Classification (GTDB taxonomy): domain Bacteria; phylum Acidobacteriota; class Terriglobia; order Bryobacterales; family Bryobacteraceae; genus Palsa-187. The sequence continues at coordinate 39,632 of JANXYJ010000201.1, forward strand.
ATCTTTCGAAAGCGAGCAGATGAAGGTGCGGTCTTCCACACGCGCCACATCGCTGGCATCAGAGCGCGAGTAATAACAACCCGGCCACAGATCCTGGTTCAACTTGATGAAGGTTCCGCCCGTCACCAGTTGGCTGCACAGATCATCGTATTCCTCTTGGGAGCCATCCACCCAATGAATCTGATCGGGCTTGGTCAACGCCGCCATCTTCTCAACCCAATTCAGAAGATGCGTGTTTTGGCTCAAAGGCTGAGCCGAAGTTCGTGCACTAGCTTGCATATTCCCATAGTTTCGCATAGCTGAGGGCAAGTGGCATATTGGGAAGATGGCGTAGGCGGGCTAGCACCGGGTGGGTCTGATTAGGACTTGCTGGTCAACGAATCGGGCGGGGGCTATTTGCCGACCATGTGGCCTGGATCGCGGTTGTTTTCCTCGCAAATGTGTTCGATGAGTTCGCCATCTGCCAGCAGATGCGCCGATTCGCGGATGGTCCAGGGCCTGCTGTAAGCTTTCGGATCGTCGATGGTGATTTCCATCTGCAGCGTGCCCACGTTTTTGCGTGTAATGCGCTCAACGACGTGTAGCTGATCGGTCCCTGGGTGACCCGCCATGTCCAGCCAACCGTCGTCTTTAAACCCGCGCGTGTCGACGACGAGAATATCGCCCTCCCAATGCCCGATCGAATAGCCTTGCCATGCTGGTTCGGCGTCTTTGGGCAGCGGGCGGCCATCCATGAAAATCTGCCGGAAAATGGTGCGCGATTCGTAAAGGATGACGATCAGGTCGTCCATTTGCAGGATTTTGAAGGGCGCGGGAACGGCATCTTTTTCAGGAATACCGGAGGGCAGGCAGCGCGCGCCGGGATGATCTTTGCTATTGGTTGCCTGGCGTTGCTTCAGCAGGTTGGCGGCCCAAGGCTGAATGGGCAGCTCGCCCGGCTTCAGGTCCGCGGCGATGTCGATCAGATATTTGGGGCGATCATATTCACCATACTGTTCCCACAAGCCTGAAAAATCAGGTTTATTTTGCGCATTGCGCGGAGCGGGTGCGCCAAGCTTCACTTTGCCGTCGGCGGTACGCGGAAGTTTTTTGGAAACCACGGCCGGCCATTGGGCAAAAATTGGTTGGTTAAACACGGGTGCGACAAAGATTGACGCGGCAAATAAGAAAAGTTTGAATGGACGTAACATCGCTGCGAGTTCCTAACTTAAGTAAGTCTATAGCAACCAAGCAGGGCGACGCGCGGGCCCTAAAACAAGTGCTTCTTACTTCTTGCCATAGCCAGCAAGAACTCTGTCGAGTTTGTCCAACTGATCCTGCAAATCGTTCATCTTGGCTTGTTCCTGGCGGAATTGGTTGTCCGCTTCAGCTTGCTCGATCTGACATTGTTGCTCTTGGCTCGCCAGTTGTTCGGTGAACAAGCGGAGCTGCTGGAGCTCTGCCTCAGCTGCTTTCTGTTCTTGCGGGTTTTGCGCATTGGCCTTGCGAGCTTGGGCTTGTTCCATTTGCCTAGTATTGTTCTTTTGCTGCCACTGCATCCCCATACAGCCGACCCGCGACTGTTCCACGCGCTGAGTAGCGCGATCAAGTTGTGACGATTGCGCCTGCACGCGATACATCGCGATCTGCACTCTTTGAATGGTGGCCGCTGCGCCTTGCAGATCCTGCCGCAGCAGACGAATCTCGGTGAGCATCGATTGGGCAAGCGGCGAATCGGCGGAATTGGTTTCTGCCAACGCCAGGACCGGGAACAGCAAAGCCAAACAGATTGAGACGGGAAGCATGGTTTCCTCCACTACTTACAACTTGGTTTTAGACACCACGTAAGCGCGGAATGTTCCCGTGCGCTGGCGGTAATTACAAATCTACTTCGCCGCCAGCCTGGCCGCCATTCGCGGGTAAACCTTACGTGCGTTTCCTTCGAATAGCTGGTAGCGCTGCGCGTCGCTGAGTGGCAGCGCGTCGATATAGCGCTTGGTATCATCGTAATATTGCCCGGTTTCGGGGTCGATGCCGCGCACCGCGCCCACCATCTCAGACCCAAACAGGATATTGTCCAGCGGCACCACTTTCAACAGCAGCTCAATTCCCGGCAGATGATACACGCAAGTGTCGAAGAAGATGTTGTTGCGCATCAAGTCCGGCAGCAAAGGCCGCTTCATGTCTTGCGCCAGCCCTCGATAGCGTCCCCAATGGAACGGCACGGCACCGCCGCCATGGGGAATGATGAAGCGCAGCGTGGGGAAATCCTTGAACAAGTCTGCAGTGAGGAATTGCATGAACGCGGTGGTGTCCGCATTGATGTAATGCGCGCCGGTGGCGTGGAAGTTGGGATTGCACGAAGAACTGACGTGCACCATGGCCGGCACGTCCAGCTCCACCATTTTTTCGTAGAGAGGATACCAATAGCGGTCGGTAAGTGGGGGAGCGGTCCAATGGCCGCCCGAGGGATCCGGATTCAGATTGCAGCCGATGAAGCCCAGTTCGTTCACGCAGCGCTCCAGTTCCGCGATGCAATTGGACGGAGGCACGCCCGGCGATTGCGGCAACTGGCAGACACCCACGAAATTGCTGGGATAGAGCTCGCACACTCGATAGATGAGATCGTTGCAGTGCTGCGACCAATGCAGGCTGGTGGTGGCGTCACCAATGTGATGCGCCATGGCGGAAGCACGGGGCGAAAAGATCGTCACGTCGCTGCCACGCTCGCGCTGCAGCTTCAATTGGGCATTTTCTAAACTCTCACGAATCTGATCGTCGCTGATATTCAGTTTCCCTTTGGCAGGAACGTGTGACGGGTCCTTCAATCCCGCGATCTGCGCGTCCCGGTAGGCTTGCAAGTCTTTGGGTACGGTGGTGTAGTGTCCGTGGCAATCGATGATCATGTTTTCTTTGTGGGTTCTGACTGGGATGCTAGCAAGGATGCTTGGCGCAGGTCAAACTTGGGCAACTATTTACTTCGCTAACCAGACATGATAACCTCTTCGCATGCAATGCGGGCATTGGAAATATTTTGGGGAGGTGCTTGCTTGAATAACTCCCCTTTCAAATATCACGCTTTTGGCTTTTTTGATGAAAGCGGAAAGCTGTCTAAGCGCGAAGATATTGTTGCGTTTGCCGGATTCATAGGATTGGCGAACGAGAACGCTCTTCTCTCCGGAAGATGGGGCGAACGACTGAAAGAGGATGGCCTAGACTACACCAGCATGAAAGAAGCCCTGCGCTGGGAGGGGCCGTTTTCTACCTGGTCCAATATGCCTGAGCGTAGGGAACGACTGCTTCTCGATTTGGGGAATATCATCTTAACCTCACGGGTTATGCGGACCTGTAGCTATGTAGCATCGGAGGATTTTAGCGCCCTTCCTGAATCCGAACAAAAGATTTTTATCAATCCGCAATATTGTTGCTTTGAGGGCTGCATAGTTGAATCCCTGCGCGGCAGAGACGATTTTTCGCTAAGCGTCATATGCGACTTGTCAGAGGAGTATGCAGAGCAGTGCGTTACATTATTCAATAAAATACGGGCCAGAAACCCGCTGGTAAAAAACCGCGGGTTGGGCATTAGCTTCATGGATGATAAAAATTCGTACGCACTGCAAGCAGCCGATATGATCGCCTACTGCGCTAGGGCCGAGCAGCTCAAGGATCGCAGGAATGAATCTCCCGTGGTCACTAAGCTCATAGAGCTCTTTAGCTCACGAGATCGGGTTGAAAGGAAATTTGGGTATAAAGTAGGAAGTCTCGGGCTTGGAGACGGAGACATAATGGAGTCAAATGAAAAGTAACCCTGAGATGATTGAAGGCCCCGAGGCGTTCGCGCGCTTCCGCGATGCTGCCGCGCAAATGCTCGCGGCCAAAAAGCAGGCGAACCCATTCGGCCAAGGCAAGCCCAAAAAGAAAAAGCCAAACCCTAAGGCTTAGCTTTCTTCCCTCGTCCCTGCCGTTTGCGTTCCTTCTCAGTTAGGATACGTTTGCGGTTCATGATTCTTGCCCGTGGCCTCATTCCAGGTGAGACGTTTGCCTACGATGCTGGAGGCCGCTGCTTTGAAGCGGTCGAGATCGTTCATGGATTTGTCGCGGTTATTGAAGCGATAGGCTTGTTCGTCCAAGTAGCGAAACAGGTGGAACGGTTCGACCGAAACATAGGTGCCGCTCAGAGTGCGTTTCAGCAAGCTCCAGTAATTCTCCAGCGAGTTGGTATGGCATTCGCCGTCCACGTACTCTACAGCGTGATCCACAACTTTGTGGGCATATTCACCCGCCAAGCCATCATACGAAAGCAGCGAATCGCTATAGAGCGCGGAACCAGCTTCTACATGCTTCCGTACTTCGCCTTGGATGGCGTGCTTTTTGCGGTTCGGCAGAACTGAAGTGCGAACCTTGCTCTTGCCATCTTTGGCGCGTTCCAACACGCCCATAACGGCAGTCTTGTCTTTGGTTCCAGTGCCAGTGATGCGGCGTTCGCGTTGAGCTACGTGCATGTTGCGGGCTTTACCGCCGATGAAAGTTTCATCTGCTTCGACATGGCCGGAAAGTTTCTCGATACTGCCAGTGTGCAGCGCCATCCGAATGCGGTGATTCAGAAACCATGCGGACTTCTGAGTGATTCCGAGGTCTTTGGCCATCTCGCAAGAGCTAATGCCATTCTTGCAATTGACGATGAGCCACAGTGCGACAAGCCACTTGTCTACGCTGATCGGGGAATCTTCCATGATGGTGCCAACCTTCAGCGAGAATTGCGCCTTGGAATGACCGCCATAGCATTTGTAGCGGTTCTGAGTGGCGAGATAGGTAACGCGATCAGAGCAACAGATGGGGCACAGGACCTTGCCGTCCGTCCACCGCAAGTCCGCTAAGAACGAATTGCAGTTCTTCGGATCGGCGAAATGAATGATCGCCTCTTGTAGGGTTTTGGGTTCGTTTGCGCTTGCCATGAACCAAGTATGCCTGAATTTGCTTGGTTAGTCAAGTAATTAGTTACCCAAACTTGAGCCATATTAAAGCTTGCGCCGGGGAAGTGGCCTTATGATAGAGTTTCGGTTCACGTTCATAAGAGCGAGGTCTTTCATGCGGCGATTTCTCACTTCCATCGGTATCGTGATGTATCTTGCGCTGGCAAGCCCGGTGGCCTTTGCACAAAGCAAGCAGCAGACGGAGTGGCCTATGTTTGCGCACGATCCGGGGTCGACGCGGTACTCTCCGCTGGGGCAGATCACGCCGGCGAACGTTGCCACGCTGAAGCAGGCGTGGAGTTTTGATACTAAACCGCAGGTGGAGGTTAATAACCGTGCGGAATCGCGCACCACGCCTCTGGTTATTAACGGCGTGATGTATTTCCTGACCCGCTTCGAGGAACTGGTGGCGGTGGAACCGGAAACAGGCAAAAAGTTGTGGAGTTTCGGCTACGGTCACGCGGGGCGGCCGGCGAAAGGGTTGGCGTATTGGCCGGGCGCCAACACGGGAGCAAACAACGCCCCGGCGACCATTTTCTTTGGAACCGACGATGGCTTTATGTACGCCGTGAATGCGAAAACGGGCAAACTGGTGCCAGGCTTCGCCAAGGAAGGCGAGCTTAGTCTGAAAGCTGGAATGAAGGACAAATTTCCCACTGCGCTCTACGGGCTGAACGGCGCGCCGATTGTTTTTAAGAATCTGGTGATTACCGGATCGCACGTGCAGGACGTGGGCACGCGTGGCGGCCGCGGCGACGTGCGTGCCTGGGACACCGCCACCGGCAAGCTGGTGTGGACTTTTCACACCGTGCCGCAGCCTGGTGAAACCGGCCATGAAACCTGGCTGGACGATGGCTGGAAAGATCGTTCGGGTGCGAACGTGTGGAGCACGTTTACGCTGGACACCGAAACCGGTACGCTGCTGATGCCGTTGGGCTCCGCCAGCGATGACCGTTATGGCGGCGACCGGCCGGGAGCCAATCTATTCGCGAATACTCTGGTGGCGCTGGACGCAGCAACCGGCAAACTGAAGTGGCATTTCCAGACCGTTCATCATGATTTGTGGGATTACGATTTGCCGCCGCAGCCAACACTGGTGGACGTGATGCACGACGGCAAAAAGATTCCCGCCCTGATCCAAACCACCAAAACGGGTTTGGTCTTTATTCTGGACCGGCGCAACGGCAAGCCCATTTATGGCGTGGAAGAACGCGCGGTGCCCAAAGGCGACGTTCCGGGTGAGTGGTATTCGCCCACCCAACCGTTTCCGCTGAAGCCGCCACCCTTGGCGCGCAATAGCTGGAAGCCGGGGGAATTAACCGCCTTCACGCCAGAACACAAAAAATATTGCGAGGATCTGTTCCAAAATGCGCACAATGAAGGTCCGTTTTCGCCCGTGCGCTTAACCGACACGGTGATTTTTCCGGGGCCCGACGGCGGTTTCAATTGGGGTGGGGGCAGCTACGATCCCAAGCTGGGTTACTTCTTCACCAACTCGCATGACCAGGGCGAAGTTACGAAAATGGTGCAGCGCGGATCCCAGGAAGATACGCAGAAGGCGGCCATTGTCGGTGACGTGGAACGGCCGCCTTATGTGCGCAAGAACGCGGGCAATCCGGTGAATCCGGCAACCGGGTGGCCGTGCCAATCGCCGCCGTGGGGTGAATTGTTCGCCATCAATGTTCACACCGGTGAAGTTGCCTGGCGGATTCCGTTTGGCCGCATCGAATCGCTGGAGACGCTGGGGTTCAAGGACACCGGGTCGTATAACATTGGCGGTTCGGTGGCCACTGCAAGCGGTTTGTTATTCATCGGCGCAACGCCCGACAAGCGCTTTCACGCTTACGATTCGAAGACCGGGAAACTGATGTGGGAAGCCATGCTTCCCGATCACGCCTACGCCAATCCCATTACGTATTTGGGAAAGAACGGCAAGCAATACGTGGTGATCGATGCCACCGATCACGTAATTGCGTTCGCGTTGCCGTAGACTGCGCTTACGCTAACGCTGCTTTGCAGAATTCGACGCAGCGGGCGAGTTCGGTAACCGGATCGTCCTGGCCCATGTATTCGTATTCCGCGTTGGCCGGGAACCCGTACTTTTCTTTCTTTAACAGCTGCAGCACACCTTTGATGTTGGTATCGCCCTGGCCCCACGGCATGTTGGGCCCGTGATTCTTCTTGCGATCTTTCAAATGCAGATTGGTGATGCGCGCGTGGTGTTCTTTGATATATGCAATGGGATCGTAATTGGCGGCGGTGAAGTGGCCAATATCCAAATTCACGCCCATGTATTTACCAAACGACATGATCATGGCAAAGCTTTCCGGCGTGGAGAACTCTTCGGGATCTTCCGTCTTATCGTGCCCGTGGCCGCCCCACATCATTTTGTGTTTATCGGCAAAAGGACCCACCCGTTTTGCGGTGACCATCTGCGCCGTGGACGAAATTGCCTTCGCTCCCAAGGCGTTGGCCATCTGGAAGGAATAGTCGATCTCCTCATCGGAGACGCCCTTCGGCAGGTTGTAGCACAGGATTTCGATATTGACGCCGGCTGCGTCGAACTTCTTGCGCAGGTCTTTAAATTGATCCATGGAAACGCCAGCGCGCCATTTCTTCAGCGCGGCGATGCCTTCCGTATCCGGCAGGCCTCCCGGACTACGCTTCACCGCAGGCGCGCCCATCAGCGCTTCGGCGTGATTGGACATCAGTTCCACTTCGCTAATGCCGGCCTTCACCATGCCCGGTAGAATCTGGTCCACCGGCAAGGCGCGCAAGCTATAGCTGATCGTTCCAATCTGCACGCCGCCGAATTTTGAACTGGCTGCATGCAGCGCCATCGCGGCTGGCACCCCGGCCAATACCGTTTTTCCAAATTGTCGTCTTGTGTACATTCGCCTTCTCCTTTTTGATCTTAGTCCCTTGGCGCCTATTCCCCTGGTAATCGATACCCGGCATCGGCATCCACAATCACCAGCACCCAATCCTGGCCTCTGCCATTGGTGGGCGGCGTATATGTCTGAATTCCCTGCCCGTCCGGTTCCTGAATCACGTAAGCCACGCCGTAGCGCGGATCGAACCAGGCTTGGCGCTGGCGCTCCGCCTGCACTACACTTTTGTCCAGCGTAAAACTTTCGCCACGCGGAGAATAGACCAACGCGAAACTCCCGTCGCTGGAACGCGCCGAGCGCAGCTTCGCTCCGCCGCTCATCGGGCCATTCAAAATGATTTTTTGATCGGGCACCAATTTGGTGAAACGCACGGACTCCATCAGCCGCCGCAAATGCGCCACTTGCAAGGCACCGGGATGATCCAGCGCCTGTTCCCAGGAAATGTTCGCGCCAATCGCGCCGCCACCCGGGCTGGTATACAAGCCCCAGGGCGGACCTGCAGGTGTGTTTTTTGCCGGCACCCCAGGCGAAGCGTCTGGCTGGTACATTTGCCAGACGCTGTTATTGCCGTAGGTGTGGCCGCAGGCCCCGGCGAACACAGACCAATACGCCGCCTGGCGTGCGTCGTAATCATCGAAACGATCGATGTGTCCGGCGCCCTTTAGATAGAATCCTACAGGAACATTTTCGTAGCGCGGCTCGCCGTCCAAGGTTGGTTTGGCGGGCGTCAAAACATAGTCGTGCTCGGCGTACAGGCCGTTATCATGATCGCGCGCCGCGTGCGATGACTGGTACATGTTGAAGTCCAGCCATTTGGCATTGTGCAGTTGCGACGACGACGCGCCCGGGCCCACCGGGTGAAACGTCTTCAGGTGCACACCGCCGTCACCGGTGCCAAGTCCCTCGGCCATCGCGTCGATTACCGCGCGTTCATTTGCGTTGGTGATGGAGCGGTCGCCACCCAGAATCCAGATGATGGGTTTGCTTTTGAAGCGGCGTCCCAGATATTCGCCATATTGCCGCGCGGAGGCCAGCGTGAAAATAGACCGTTCCGTGGACCAATAAGTGCCCCAGGTGGGCAGCATGCCAACGTAGAGCCCCAGTTCCTCGGCTTTATCGACGATGAAGTCCACGTGTTTGAAATAGGCGTCGTTTGGTTTGGTTGGATCATTTGCGTTCAGTGGCAAGTCGCCATTCGCGTTCGGAATCGTCAGCCCGCCCAACTGCGCCAACAAGGAACACTGAATCACCGTGAAACCCTTTGCCGCCCGAATGGTTAAATAGCGTGTGGCTTGTTCGCGATTCAACCGGTGAAACAACTCCCATGCCGTATCGCCCAAGTAAAAGAACGGCTTGCCGCTGTCGTACTCCAGATAACGATGATTGGCGGTTACCCGCAAGCGGCCCTCCACGGCGGCGCGGGCGCGTTGCAGCGCCAGCAATGCCGCGGCAGATGTGAAAGATGCGCTGATAAATTTGCGGCGGTTCATGTGGTTTAATTTGGGGTGGGAAATCCGCGCGCATCTTTCTCAAGCGGAGCGACATCGGAGGTTCGCACATACCAGTTCATCAGCTCCCCGAACAGACTCGCCTGCACTCTACTGTACCCGCTTTCGCCGTGGACATTGTGCAGTTCCCGAGGGTCTTTCGCCAAGTCATACAGTTCGCTTTGATCGTCTGGCCGGTAGATCAGCTTGTGCGTGAGCGTACGGATCATCGACGTGCGCGTGATGGTTTCGGGCTGTTCATTCTGCAACGCCACTTTCGGATAGTAGGGATTCGCGGCATCGGCAAATTGATTCAGCGGTTCGAACTCTTGGGGCTCATTTGCGTTGTAGCCGCCTTCGCAAAACACCGCTCGGGATGCGTCCCCGGTATCACCGTTTCCGTTCGGGCCGCGCAATTGCGGCATGAGTGACTTCGCAAAGTGCGTATGGCGAGCCCTAATGCCAGCCAGCTCCAGACACGTGGCCATCACGTCGAACAGTTCCACCTGCCCGGTGGCGACTTTGCCCGTCGCAAACCCTGGTGACATACCCGGTGCGCGGACGATCAACGGAATGCGGGTCAGCACATCGTGCATCGCGTTGGGCCATTTTTCCACCAGGCCGTAATCGCCGGCATAGTCACCGTGGTCAGAGAACAAAAACAGCGCGGTGTCGTCGCGGTGGCCGGTGCGGTCAATCGCCGCGGTGAGCTCACCCAACACCCAATCGCAGTAACTGATTTGCCCCAGATACACGGCCTGGATCTGGCGAAAGAAAGCATCGTTCAATTGATCCCAGCGCGCCTTCTTTCGCAACGCGGCATGAAAGCTCGGCAGGCGTTTGGTGTTGGCTGGGCGCAGCGGCGGCAAATCCTGCGGCCGGTACATTTCGTGAAATTCCTCCGGCGCGGAATAGGGTGGATGCGGATAGATCAGCGGCAGGAAAATACAAAACGGTTTGGCGGAACTACGTTCCAGAATGCGAATGGCCGATTGAACATTTTCGTAATCGCCCGTTTTATGCTTATCTTTCCCTTTTTCCCACAGGAAAGAGTAAAAGCGCGGATCGTCCTTCGGCCAGGGGTTGCGCGTGAACACACCAGAAGGCGGCCCGGCCTCGGCATGCGTCACGCTGGAGGCGAAAGAATCCGGCGAAAGCAAATCGTTTTTGCCGTACCAATACACATCGTAACCGGCTTCCTTTAGATAGCGGAAGAGATTGGGCTCATCCGGATGCAGCCCATAATACAAGCTGCGGTGCCCGCGCACGTGCACGGGCCATCCCGTAAGAAAACTGCAGCGCGATGGCTCGCAGACGGTGTTTTGCACGTGGCACTGCGCAAAGCGCGTGCCTTCGCTCGCCAGCTTATCGATGTTGGGAGTTTTCACCAGCGGATGGCCGTAGCAGGCAATGCTTTCGGCGCGGAGCTCATCCGCCATGAAGAGGACGAGATTGGGCGGCCGCCGGTCCTGGGCGGATGCTGAATTGGCCGCAACCGTTGCGGCGGCGGCGCTGCCCAAAAATTCTCTGCGCGTAATTGACATGGGTTTCAGATTCCCACAAAAAAGGGGCCTCCGCGGAGGCCCCCGTTTACGTCATCGCAAAAACAGCGAACTAGAACAACAGCTTCAGCGCGAACTGAATCTGCCGCGGTGTGTAGCCACCGGCCATCTGTGTGATGGTCCCAAAATTGGCGTTGCCAAACGTCGCGTTCGGATTGCCAAAGATGGGGTGGTTGGCTACGTTAAAACCTTCCATACGGAATTGCAGGCTGGTGCTTTCCGTAAACTTGAAGCTTTTGAAGAACGAAAGGTTGATCACCGACTGATTGGGGCCCACGCCAACGTTGCGCGGTTCCGTACCCAACGCCGTGTTCCCATTCGCGGAAGAAGTGGGCAGAGCGAACGACGCAGGATTCAAGTACAACCCCTGCGCGCCCACCGTGCGGTTGGCGGTGTAAACATCCGGAGTCACCAGATTAGGGCGTTCCGTGGTGAGACCAATCACGCCGCTCACCGAGGTCGCGTCGATTACCGTGAACGGCAGGCCGGTCATCCAAGTGACGGACCCGTTGGTTTGCCAGCCACCCAGCACCTGTCCGGGTAAACCCTTCAGGCCTTTGCCGGGCAATACGTAATTACCGCCGAAAGACAAGCGGCGTTTGATGTTGAAATCGCTGGTGGCCCAATCATACTGGCGGGCGTTGGCCACCACCGCGGCCACGTTCGCACCGCCGTAATTGCTGTAGCCGCCGGTGCCGGTGCCCAGGCCTGTTACGTCGTCTTCGCCGTGCGAGAACGTGACTCCGGAAGTGAAGCTTAGTCCTTTGCTCAAGCGCCGGTTAAAGCCAAGCTGCAGAGAATTGAAGTGCAGTTCGCCTTGGGTGACGTAGTCGCCAATTGAGGTGATGCGCGGTGCCACCGCCGCAAATGTCCGCGGCGACGCAGTGGCGGTACCGGTGGGTACGGCGCGGTTGATATCGGTCAGCACCATCACCAGGCGGCTGCCCCGCATGCCCACGTAACCGGCGCTGATCACGTTGGCGCCGATTTGCTTTTCCACAATCACGTTGTACTGCATATTTAAGCTGGTGCGGAAATCGGTAGATACGGCACCCAGCGAACTGGGCACGATCTTGCTTAGATCGAGCGTGGTTCCGCCCGGTCCCTGAACCGTCGGGAAGCTGCTGATTTGCAACGGCAGCGGAACACCTTGTGAAAGCGTGCCGATTCCCGTGGGGCAACCGTTGTTGGTGAAACTGCTCGTGGTGGAAGGTCCACAGCTGAAGGCGCCAGCGAAGGGCGGATTCTTCAATGCTACGCCAGAGGTGTAATCGCCGGGGAAGTAGCTCAAGCCCCAACCGCCGCGCAGAACCAGACCCTTGGGCAGGCTGGCCGCAAAGCCGATGCGCGGCGCGATGGCGCCGTAGTCGGTTTGGATATCCGTGGTGCGGCTGCTGTTCACGCCGGCGATGCGGATTACGCCCGCGGCCGGATCAAAGTTGGCCAAACGATCGTGCTGTTCCACCTTGGGCGGGAACACGTCGTAGCGAACACCCAGGTTCAGGGTCAAACGGCGATTCACGCGCCAGTCATCCTGAACATACATACCGGGCTCCCAGGTACGATAGCCGGGTTTGTAAAGCGCCGCGTTACGCGCGATGGTGCTGGGCGCGCCGAACAGGAAGTTGGCGAAACCATTGTTCAACGGCACCGGAGCGCTGGTGCTGGACGGATTAAAAGTGAACTGGCCGCGCGGCGAAGCGCTTTGCACGATCGAAAACTGGCGGCGGATCAGGCTGGCGCCGAACTTGATGTTGTGCGCGCCATGGGTCCAGGTGATGGCTCCGTTTTCCTGAAACGTGTTGTCGAACTGGAGCAGCGGCACAAACACCGCGTCGCCCAGTTCCTGGAAGCCGCTGTTCATGATGAGCCGGGGCAGCCCGTACGTCTGGTCGTCGCCAATGTTTACGCAGCTAACCGCGTTGCAGGGGAAGCCGATGGTGTTACCCGTGGCTTGGTTGTCGTTGATGGTGCGCGATTGAATGGCCGCGCGAGTGTAGCCCGCCTTCAGCTCCATCAATAACGTGGGGCGGAAAATATGCACCAGGTTCAATTGAATGTTCTGCGCCCGGGTTTTGTTGGTTCCGGCAAAAGCGAACAGCCCGCCCGGATTGATGTTGCCGACGCTCGGAAAGCCCGTTGGTTGAGTGGTGCTGACATCGTTGAACGAGTACCGGCCGAACATATTCCATGCGGGAGAAAAGCTATGGTCCACGCGGCCATCAAAGGTGGTTGCGTCCTGCGGACGGGTGGGCGCGGTAGCGTAGTTCACGCCGTTCACAATCGAGCTGGTGGGCTGCGGGTACAACGCAGCAATCTTCAATGCCAGCGGATCCAGTTGCGTGTTATACGGGGCCAAGTCCAGCCGGTTAAACGGCACCGCACCGGTGGCGACACCGCCGACGGAATTCGCGATGTTGATTTGCTGCGACGCAGTATTGCAAATACCAGCGCTGCTGAAACCAGAGGTGCAGCCTTCCGAGAAATTACCGATGCGCTGCAGCGCGGTCGGCACCTGCGCCGTGATCAAGACGCCTTGGCGAATCTTCAATCCTTCGTAGTCTCCAAAGAAGAACGTTTTGTCCTTCTTGATGGGCCCGCCGACGCTGCCGCCGTATTGGTTCTGGCGGAAGGGCGATTTCTTCTGTTGCACGCCGCCGGTCAGATTGAAATTCCCGTTCGCGTCCACTTTGTCGTTGCGCAAAAATTCAAACGCCGTACCATGGAAAGCGTTGGTGCCGGACTTGGTCAAAATGTTGATCACACCAGCCGAGGTGCGCGTCACTTCGGCACTGTAAAGGTTGGTTTGTATTTTGAATTCCTGAATCGCATCGATAGACGGACGCACACCGATGGTGCCGATCACCCGCTCGTTGTTATCCATACCGTCGATCATATTGTTATTGGCCACGGGGTCCTGGCCATTCACCGAGAACGACGAGTTCAGGCGGCGGTCGTCCGGACGGGTGCCGGTGGCCAGACCGTTCGCCGGACCGGGACTCACGCCGGGTGCCAATTGCGCTAACTGAATATAGTTGCGGCCATTCAAAGGCAAATCCTGCACCAACTTGCCACTCACCGAAGTGCCCATGCTGGAACTGTCCGTCTGCAGCAACGCCGTTTGCCCGGTCACTTCCACGGTTTCGGTGGCGGCGCCCACCGCCATTTGCGCGTCCAAACGCGTGCGGTCGCCCGCCGCAAGTTGCAGGGAGGTAACAGTGTAAGCCTTGAACCCCATCTTTTCAACCTTCACCGAATAACGCCCGGGTGACAGCAGATTGAAAACAAAATCCCCCGCCTCATTGGACGGAATCATGCGGGTGACGTTGGTGTCCAGGTTGGTGAGCGTCACATTGGCGGCAGGAATCACCGAGCCCGACGCGTCCACCACCCGGCCTACCACATCGGCGGTGGTCACCTGGGCGGACAGATTTGTCAGGCCCAGCAAAACAAACACAAATGCGAACATCGGCATGCTAAGTTTTCTGATCACTTTTAGAACTCCCCTTTGACGGCTGGACTGTGGCTATGCAAGCATAACCGCTTCAGGCAAGGATAGAAGTGTGTTGAATGGATTGCAACGACAGTACGGTATCGCGCTTTTGATTTAGATACTTACGGCTACGTACTGCCGTCCCGAAAAAGGGATTTTCCCACTACCAAAAATAGGATGCCAGCACGCGTGGCGGGCCGGAGCTTTCTCCCACCAATTTGGTGGCCAGAACAATTTGGATGTTCTTGCCTTCCCAGCCATTAGGGGCCGAGCGCAAGGCGTCTGCCATGTATTTGGGATCGGACAGGAACTCGCCTGCGGCCGCAGTGCCGAATTTTGACACTCCGGCAGCGGTTACCACCAAATGGCCGGTGGTGGGTTCCAGAATGCGGGCGACGATGGCATAATCATCGATAACCTCCTTATACGGCTTGGCTTGGTGAACCACCCAAGGCCGGTCCAGCGGATGTTCGCGATCGCCAATCCAGTTGTCGTGGGTCTCCAGGTCGGAGGCAAAATAGAACCGGCCTTGCTCCACCAGCCGAACGGTCCAATCGTTATTGAACGCACCGATCAGGACGGTGGGACCCTCGCGAAGGTCCTCCAGCTTGGCAGACCTATGTTGGCGGAAATGAAACGTCTTCCCTTTTCCAATCATGACGCCGGTGATGCGCGCCATGGTGGTGGCATCGGCGAAGGCAACTTGCTCTTGGCGCTGCAGATCGGCTACCGAGACCGGCGCAATCCGCTCGACGGTGCCCGCTCTGGCCGCACCCCCAATGAGGAATAGGACAGGCTCCGAGGAAGCGAGTACGGGGTCCCAGAAACGGTCCAATGCCGTCTTCGGAGGCGCGGACCAAGACCTAGTTGTTCCCGCGAGCAGGGCACCTACGGTGAATAAAGCGGCAAAACTCAAAACTGCCAACCCAACGGCTGCCCATTTCCAGGGAAAGGACTTCACCAGTTGCGGCGCAGGGTCCCGAACCGCCGCGGCCACTTCCGGCGTCTCTACAACCTCGGTTGGAGTTACATGAGTAGCCGGCGGCCACTCTGCGGGAAGCCGGAATTCCGGCAAATAGGAGCCCGTGGGAAGCAGGATCCGGATCTCATTTACCCTCTCCGGCGAACTGTAGTATTGCGCGATACGTTTACGGATCTCTACCGCCGTGGTGCGGACCACGGGGTCACGATTGGTGTCGTAGTCCGGATCCCGCTGAAAGACATCCACGCCAAGCGAGCGCTCCTTCAGATGGTCAATGCGGCCATCCAGCAAGCTTTCCACAACAAAACGCAGCAGGTTGGCGGAGCGTTTGCTATTCGAGAATAAAGGACTTGTCAGAATGCGGCGCAGCTGAAGGCGAACCGCTTCTCGTTGGTTGTCGGTTTCGGGCAGCCAAGTTTTGATTGCGTTTTCAGAGACCGGTCGGTGTGGTGTCGTGGCCATTTGTAATTGTACTGTCGCGTAAGTATACCACTGCCGAATGGCGAACGCTCGCGTGAAATTAGCCCCGTATCGGGTACGTACCGGCCGGCGCAGTACGCCTTTTGCCGCCATCCGCTACGCCAACCTGCTTGCGAGTCTGGTTTCATAGGCGTTAGATTCGTTAAGGTTTGGAAGATAGAGGTGATTGTGCGAACGGGCAAGTATGTTTTAGCCATCCCAGTCCTATTCTTGGCGACGGTATCATTCCCGGGCAGCCGGGTCAGGGCGCAAGCCCCACCGGCGGAGCCGTCGCGGATTCCGGCGCTTGATCCGGTTTCGGTGGAACGCGGTCAGGGTTTGTTTGTTTCGCGGTGCGGCTTCTGTCACGGCTCCAACGCGAAGGGCGGCGAAAGTGGACCGGATTTGATCCGCTCGGTTCTGGTTCTGGATGACGAGGGCGGCAAACAGATCGGCCAGTTGCTGAAGACCGGGCGCGAGAACCAGGGCATGCCGCGGTTCGAGCTGACGCCGCGCGAGACATCGGACATCGCGAATTTTTTGCACCAGAAAATCTCCGACGCGGCATTCCGGCAGGCCTATCAGATTCTGAACATTCTGGTGGGCGACGCCAAGGCCGGCGAGGCGTATTTTAATGCGGCAGGCGGCTGCAAAAGCTGCCATTCGGTGACTGGCGACCTAAAAGGGATTGGAGCCAAATACGATGCCGAAACCCTGCAAGGGCGCATCGTGATGCCGCGGCCCTCTCGCGGAAACGAGGGCAGATTTGCGGTGATCGCAACGGTTACCTTGTCTGGAACATCGTCTGGAACATCGTCTGGAACATCGTCAGGAAGTAGTTTCAAGGGAGTACTGCTGCGGATGACCGATTTCGACGTCACGATCAAAGAGGATAGTGGTGCTGTGCGAACGTTCACTCGGGTTTCGGAAATGAACCCGAAGATCGAACGCAAAGATCCGCTGCAGGCGCACCTGGATCAACTGCCGAAGTGGAAGGACACCGACATGCATAATATGACGGCGTATCTGGTGACGCTCAAATGAGAATGCGTTTGTTTACCTTACTGGCAATGGCCGGCGGCGCCTTCGCGCAAGGTCCGCTGAATCCCAGCCTCTTGAAACAGCAGCCGACCGGCGCGTGGCCCACCTATCACGGCGATTATTCCGGGCGCCATTTCAGCACCTTGAAACAGATCAACGATACCAACGTCAATCACCTCACCTTGGCGTGGACCTATCGCATGAATCTTTCAAGCGGGGGCGCCATCCTTGGCGGCGAGGGACCGGAGACGCCCGCGCCGGGCTCCAATTCGGGGTTCGGCGGACCCAGTATAAAAGGGATTCCGTTGATGGTGAACGGCATTCTGTATTTCACGGCGCCCGATCACGCCTATGCGGTGGATGCGCACACCGGCCGCGAGATTTGGCATTACTACTGGAAAACGCTGGGCGGCATCCACATTGGCAATCGCGGCTTCGGCATGTACAACAACTGGCTGTTCTTTGAAACGCCGGACTGCTACATTGTGTCGCTGGACGCCACCACGGGCAAGGAGCGCTGGCATCATCAAATCGCCGATGTGAAGCAGGAATATTTTTGCACGCCGGCTCCGCTGGTGATTGGCAATCATGTTTTGGTAGGCATGGGTGGCGATTCGCTGGACGTGCCCGGCTGGCTGGAATCACGCGATCCGGAAACGGGCGTGATTCAGTGGAAGTGGTTTGCCACTCCGCGTCCAGGCGAAGCGGGAGCCGAATCCTGGCCCGATAAATATTCCATGGAACACGGCGGCGGCATGACCTGGCAACCGCCAACCTACGATCCGGAATTGAATCTTGTATACGTGCCCACCGGAAATCCGAATCCGGTGATGGCGGCGCAGAGCCGCCCGGGCGACAATTTGTGGACCGCCTCGATTGTGGCGCTGAATCCAGACACCGGAAAAATGGCGTGGTACTTTCAGGTCTCTCCGCACGATACCCACGATTGGGACGGCACACAAGTGCCCGTTCTGGTGGATACCATCCTGAACGGGCAACCCCGCAAACTGCTGGCCCAGGCCAGCCGTAACGGTTATTACTTCTTGCTGGACCGCACCAACGGCAAGAACGTTACCACCAAGATGATTTCCGCTTTCGCCAACTGGCAGAAAAGCATCGACGCGAAGGGGCAACCCGTGCGCGATCCGTCAAAAGACCCGCAGATACCCGGCACGCTGGTGTCGCCTAATTCCAGCGGGTTCACCAATTGGCCGCCGCCATCGTATTCGCCCGACACCGGTTTGTTCTACGTGGGCACCAACGACACTTTCAGTCTTTTCTATTTGACCGATACCGACGCGCATCCGCAAGGCTATGGCGCGGCGGAGAGAAACGTGGCCACGGTGAACAATTCGCTGCGTGCTTTCGACGTGAAGACCGGTAACCCGGTGTGGAGGCGAACCACCAACACCGGTGCGCAGGGCCTGCTGTCAACCGCCGGAAATCTGTTATTCGGTGGAGACGGCAACGGCAATTTCATCGCGTTCAATTCCAGAACCGGGAAACCGTTGTGGCATGCGGGCTTGAACGTGAACCATAGCAACGGGCCGTCCACCTGGATGCTGGACGGCAAGCAGTATGTGGTGGTGGGTGCGGGCGATACACTGTATGCTTTCGTATTGCAGTAGGCCTAATCAAAGGAATTTCTCTATGAAACGTATTCTTTTACTCGCCGTACTCGGTGCCGCGTGCTTTGGCCAGGCGCTGTCGTCCAATTGGGCGGAGCTCACGGGCCCCGATTTCGTAAAAGCCATTCAGCAGGCGCGAGGCGTGTGTCTGCTGCCTTTCGGCATCATTGAAAAGCACGGCCCCAGCGGACCCATGGGAACGGATTTAATGAACGTCCGCTATGCTTCGTTTGAAGCGGCGAAACAGGAATACGCCGTGGTGTTTCCGGAATATTTTGTAGGCCAGATTTTCGAAGCCAAGCATCAGCCCGGTACAGTGGCCTACAGTACGCATCTTCAACTGGAAATGCTGCAGGAGACCACGGCGGAGATGGCGCGCAACGGCTGCAGTAAAGTTGTGGTGATCTCGGGACATGGCGGCAACACCAACCTGATTCAGTTTTTCGCGCAAACGCAGTTGGAGACGCCGAAGGATTGGGTACTGTACGCGGTGATGAACGATGGTCCGAATCCCAACGTGCCGGGCCCTTCCAAACCAGGCGTAGATGGACATGCCGGCGAAGGTGAGTTGTCAAACGTGATGGCGCACCGGCCAGACCTGGTTCATCCGGAGCGAGCCGGCACGCAATCGGGTGCGGACCTGAAACGGCTGGACATGCCGCGCAACGTTTACACCGGCATCTGGTGGTATGCCAGTTTCCCGAATCATTATCAGGGCGACTCGAGCGGAGCCAACGCGGTGCGTGGCACAGCGGCGATGAAAGCCCGCGCGGACTCGATCGCCAATGCCATCCGCTCCATCAAAGCCGATCAGGCCGGGCCGCGTTTGCAAAGAGAATTCTTCGAAGCGTCAAAGCATCCCCTAGACACCAAGCAGTGACACCAAGCAGTGACACTAAACCGTGACCCAAGCAGTAAGAATGCACACCAAGCAATCGTCTCCTGGTTAGTGCTGGTTCGAAATGCCCGTGACGGTTCCGTCCAGCTTGCGTAAGGAAATATTGAACGGCTCATTGTAGGAATCGGCGCGATCGCGCAGGACGCTTAAAGCCACTTGCTCCCCCAGCAGAATTGACCAATAAGTGGAGCTGCGGAAATGAATACCCGCCAGAATGCCATGGCCGAAGGAGATGTTAAAGGCCAGCTTATTCAGTTCTCCGTTGATGTCCAGTTGATCGCGGTCGAAACCGGTATAGGTGTTGTGCGAAAGCCCGTCGGAGCTGGGGACCACCAGGTCCCTTCCCGCCGCAGCTAGCAAGGGCCGCAGTTTTTGGCTGCAATCGAAGAAGAATTTGAGCGCCGTGATGCACGCACCGGCAACCGTTCCGTGGCCGGTTGGATAGCAGGGGTGCGTGGGAGAACCTTCGGGAAAGGGTTGCGGCATCAAGTATGTGCCGTACAACGAATGAACCTGCGCCACCGCGTTTGAGTTCAGCACATCCGTGTGCAGCGCGGCGGCGGCTTGCGGTTGCGGTTGCGTCTTGGCGCGATTGGCGTGAACCAGCCCACCGTATTCTTCCGGGCGCAGGCGCAGGTCTTTGATCCACTTGTGATACCTGGCCGCCTTCAGCGCGCGCGTGGCCATTTCGGCAAGCGTGGCCGCGGCATCGGGTCCACCCAAAGTTCCGAAGGCTTTTTGGGTTTTCGAATTCAGGTACGGGTTCCCGGGATTTAGCGGCGTGCCGATTTCAGCAAGCAGGCAAAACGCCGTGAAATAGGCCTGATAGAGTACGTCTACGCGGGTATACGCAGCCAGATCGCGGCCGGTGTGCAAGTAGCGGGGTGTGGGGTCAAACACGATTTTGCGGCCCGAATCGCCACCGTTTTGGACCAGTTGAAACTCGTTGGCCGAGGTCATGTACTCACTGCCACCCGCACCAACCGGGAGGTAGGTTCGATACTGCTGTCCCAAGGGCTGAGCACCGAAAAACGTGGGCTGCAGCAAAAATTGCGACAGATACGGTCCCTTCACATTGCCGGCGCCCGCCATGAACTGTCCGCGAAAAAGATTCTGCGGAAGCACTGGATAGGGAAACTGGTTGTTGCCGGCGCTTTTTATAAAAGACAGATCGTTCAGTTCCGCCACCGCGCTGGCCACCAGCGGATTGGTCCCGTAGTCAGTGAAGGGAACGTCGCGCAGCAAACCAGCCCAATACATTTCCACGGCTTCCCCAGCCGTCTGCGCACTGGCCACGCTGGGGGATGCGGGAATGATGGTGGCGTGAGAATCCAGACCTTCCAGATCAAACGCCAATGCGCCTTGCGGCCCATTTTGCCGGGAGTTCCCCCCTCCGCCCGGTGTTCCTACCAGGATCCGCTCGAAGTCCGAAGCGTCTCCCGATTGCATCGCCGTTTGCAGACTTTTAACCGCGTTGCGATTGGGCACGCCCAGCGCATCGTGTAACAGCGCCTTGCTGTAGTTACCGCTGAAGTCGCTGAAGCGGGTGAGGTCTCCGTTGTTGGGCTGAATGCCAACGTCGATAGCCTCGTCACGTGCGGCGGAGGAGCGGTACTCAAAGCTTGCCCTCGCGCGCTTTCGTGAAGAACCGCCGTCAGAGCTGAAGGCTGCTGACTGAGCCTCCGTGGTGCCTGCCAAAAGCGGCTGCAGGGGCAGCGCGGCGGCCACCCCGAGTGCCCCTTTCGTTAATCCGCGGCGGGTGATCGTGTGGTTCTGGTTGCGTTCCATATTTCCTCCGAAAATGTCCGCATCATTTCGTTTGTCTGGCGTTTGTCTGGCGATTCTCTGCCTATTCTCTGTGGAGCATTCCTGTATTCATTGGGCGCGGCGATTGCGCAGTCAAAGACTCACCCAAGCGGGAAGACATGGCTAGGGCGTAGCTTACACCCAAAGCCGCCCAATTTCCCGCACAGTACGCATACAACTGGCGACTCCATTTGAAAAGAGGCCTAAAAAGCGCAAACCGTTACAGTGCTTTGAGGAAAACTGATACGGTTGGGCCTCAGCAGGCTGCCAGGGCTTGCTCAAAATCGGCGAGAAGATCGCGCCAGTCTTCAGTTCCCGCCGAGACGCGGACCAGGCCGTCGGTAACACCGGATTCGGCCAGTTCCTGCACCGTCATGCCGGAGTGCGTGGTGGTTTTCGGATGGCACACCAGCGATTCCACACCGCCCAAGGAAACCGCGTTACGTGCGATTTTCAGATTGCGCAGAAAATCGAACGCAGCGGGCTTGCCGCCCTTGAAGTCCAACGAGAAAACTCCGCCTGGGAAATCGCATTGCTTTTTGAAGATGCGGATCTGTTCGCCATCTTCAAACAACGTGGGGTAGATGACGCGGTGGAGCTTGGCATGACCGTGCAGCGCCTCTGCCAACCTCTGCGCGTTCTTGCTTTGCCGGTTCATGCGCAGGCCTACTGTGGGCAGGCGGCTATCCAGCATCCAACATTCGTCGGGTTGCAGGATATTGCCGAACATCACGCGGCGATTGCGCAAAGTTTGAATGATTTCCGGATCGTTGGCCAGGGCAATGCCCGCAAGCATATCGCTGAAACCCGCCAGATACTTGGTGGCGGAGTACAACACCAGATGCGCGCCCAGATTCAGAGGATGTTGAAACGCGGGCCCCAGAAATGTGTTGTCGACAATCACCATCGGGCGATCCGGATGGCGCGCCGCAGCGGCGGAGGCGCGCTCAATATCGGTCATCGTCAAAGTAGGATTGGCGGGTGTTTCCAAATACACCATGCAACAGTTGGGCGCGGCGGCAATAGCCGCATCCAGGCCCGCCGTATCGCCCGACGCCACCGCGATCCCCTTCATGTGCAAAGGGCCCAGGAACTGGTGAATCAAACCCGTGGTGCCTCCGTATAACGGAGTGGTGTACACGATGGTTCCATCCAAACGGCCGAAGGTGAAGAAGGCCGTCATGATGGCCGCCATGCCGGAGTTGAAAACCGCCGCCGCGCGCGCACCGGCCTCCAGCGGGACAATTTGATCCTCCAGAATTTCGGCGTTGGGATGCGAAATGCGCGAATAGATCAGGTCCGGACGCTGGCCTTCGGGAACCGCGATCTTTCCGGTGGCTGTGGCAAAGGCGTGCTCGGCAGCTTCGGGAGTAGAAAAAACATAAGTGGAGCTGCGGAACACAGCAGGCCGCGCCGATCCTACCGAAAGGCTGGGATCGAAACCGCGCGTAAGCACGGCGGTGTGCGGACGGTGATCAGGGTGGCGGGGGTCGACTTTAGACTTGGCTATGTCAGACATGGCGATTCCAGTCTACAGCGGGCCAGCCGGTGATGATGGTTTTCTGCGGCACGGCTTGCTGCGATACCGGCCGGTTCGTGTATTGTAGAAACTGGAAGGAACAATCAAAATGCGGATCCGGTCACTGTTCGTCACGAAGTTCATCACCAAACTTTTCTGTGGCAGCGTTTTGCTTGCTGCCTTCGCCTATGCGCACGGCGGCTTTGAACACGTCATCGGCAACGTGGTAAAAGTCGCTGACAATGTGCTGACCGTTAAGACATCCACTGGCAACGTGGATGTCAAAATCGACGCCAAGACGGAAGTGAGCAAGAACAAAGTGAAGGCCACGGTGAGCGACCTGACACCGGGTACCCGCGTGGTGATCGACATTCCCGAAGGCCCCGAAGGCAGCGCGCCGGCGAAGGAACGGGTCGCGCACGCGATCAAAATTGGAGCGGCCACCGGAACCACCGCCGCGCCCGCAGCCGAGCATGCCGGCCACGGCGATCACAAGTAAGGCCAGCTTCCCCAGTCCGTTTCGCCGACGGGCCTAACCACAGTCGAGACCAGTAGTCATCGCCCGCCAACTGCGCCGTCCTCTTCCGCATCATAGCGGAACTTCGGCCGAGCTCTGTTATCCAAGCCATGTTATCGTAGTGAAATCACTCGTCAAAAGCGCCTGCTTTTGCGTCCGCCCGGCCGGAGACCCGGGTTCGGTTCCCCCGTTTTGACTTTTGGTTTCGATTTTTAGATGATCGCCCAACCGGTGGAAGCAGCTGCACGGAGCGCTCCTTCCCACCTTTCACAACTCGACTTCAGCGCCAAACTGGAAATCAGTAGTGGCGTGGCCGCCCTTGTCGCGCAGGCGGTTCAACTGGTTCTCTACACCGGAACCGCCGTTGTGCTGGCCCGCATCCTTACGCCGGAGGCGTACGGATTATTTGGAATTGCGCTGGCCGTTGTCGCGTTTTTGGGCATCGCGAAAGACGCCGGTATGATCGCGCCGGTGATTCAAAGCGCCACCCTCAGCCGGCCCCAGTTGGATACGCTGTTCTGGTTCACCGCCGGCGGCGGACTGCTGCTGATGTTGGCGGCGCTCCTGGCGGCCCCTCTCACCGGACTATTTTATAAAGATGCCCGGCTGATCCCGCTGACGCAGACATTGGCGTTGACGCTCTTCATCAGCGGCCTGTCCACCCCGCACCGGGCGCTTTTGCGCCGCCAAATGCGATTCACCGTACTGGCACGGTGTGAATGTGCCGCCGCGGCCGCGGGCTGCGCGGTGGCTATCGTGTCGGCGATTCGCGGAGGCAGCTACTGGGCGCTGGTGTGGTTGTATCTCACCACCGAAATTGTGCAAACGTTGCTGACGGTGCTGGTTTCCGGCTGGCTGCTGGGTTGGCTGCCAGGTTGGCCCAGGCGCGCTACCGGCATCCGGCCCTTGCTTCGCTTCGGCGGCTTGGTGATTGCCTTCGATTTCATCGGCTACCTGAACTATCGCTTCGACAATCTTCTGGTGGGCCGCTACCTGGGAGCCGCCGCGCTCGGTTTCTACGACAAGGCCTATCAGTTTCTACTGCTGCCCATCAATCAGATCAACGGGCCCATTTCGGGCGTGGCGCAATCGGCGATGAGCCTGGCGCAAGACGCTCCGCATCTCTACCGTGCGTCGCTGCAGCGGTTTCTGTTGGTGACCACCACACTCGGCATGCCATTGACGGCCTTCCTGTTCGCCCATACCGATGCTGTGGTGCGTGTGGCATTCGGGCCACAGTGGCTGCCTTCGGTACCGGTGTTTCGGGCCTTGGCTCCCGCCGCTTTTTTGATGACCATCACCGCCTCCACCAGTTGGATCTACTTTTCGCTGGGCCGCGCTCGCCGCCAGTTGCCGTGGGCTATCTTCTGTACGGCAGTTACCATCGCCGCGTTCGTTGGTGGTTTGCATTGGAAGGTTTGGGGCGTGGCTGCGGCGCTGAGTATTTCGCGTACCGTGCTGTTTCTGCCTACGCTGATCATCACGTGTTCAGGAACTCCGGTCATGTGGACCAGCCTGTTGCGGACCTCCGCCCGCCCCGCATTTGCGGCACTCGCGGCAATGGGGGTTTCGGTCATGTTGAATGCTTCAGCGGGCGCCGGCGGGTTGGCCCTTCACGCTGTAATCTTCACGGCAACCTACGCTCTGTGCTGGATCGTCGTTCCAGGGGGGCGCGCCCTGTTGCACGAGAACTTCTGGGCTCCTTTTGCAGAGAGGAGAATTTCTTCGTGAAGAACCTGCGCTTGGGCGTGATCGCCAGCGAGTTTTTCGACCCACGCGTAGGCCCGATGGGCGGTTTTGGCTGGGCCGCGCGGATGCTGTCGCAGGTGTTCCAGCAACAGGGGTCTCAGGTGGAACTGGTGTACCTGGCCAGTGGGCTGCATGCGACCGCAGAACAAAAGGAAGATCAAGTGCACGGCTCCCGGCTGCTGCTGCGCCGTCATTCGCGCCTGGCAAATCTATGCGCCGTTCAGCGCGAGCGGTTCGATCTTTTGTTGACTGTCGACTATCATCACGCCGATACCGTGTACTTACGCGCGGCTCCCCGCACGCCTGCCATCATTTGGGTGCGCGATCCCCGTACCCCCGATGACGTCCGAAAGATCCAGACCTTGCGCATCCCCCCTACAACGACCGGTCAGAAAACAGAAGCGGCAACAGAAACGCCGCAGGGCTTGGGGCATTCCGACGGGTCCTCTATGGCGGATATCGCCAAGGAAGCAACCTGGCTGGGCCGCAAACTGCAGTTCGCCACCACTGCGCCGCATTTGATCGGCAAACTGGAGGCGGCCTACGGCATGGAACCCTGGGACATGCGGTTTCTACCCAACGTGATCCCCGTGCCGGACGCTCCCATCGTCAAAAGTGCACGGCCGCTGGTGGTATTTCTGGGACGGTTGGACCCCATCAAACGGCCGTGGATTTTCGCCGCATTGGCCGCCCACCATCCGGACGTCGATTTTCTGTTTATGGGGCAAGCGCATTTTCAAGGCGCGGGGGCATGGCGCGCGGAAAACCGTCTGCCCAATCTGCGTTTTCTGGGTCACGTGGACGAGGAAGAGAAGCGCCGCGTGCTTTCCTCCGCCTGGGTGGCCGTCAATACTTCGATCCACGAAGGCCTGGCGATCAGTTTTCTGGAAGCGCTGGCCTGCCAGACCCCCTTGTTGGCGTGTCAAAATCCCGGCTTCGTGGTTTCGCGGCATGGCATCTTCACGGGCCGTTTTGATGGTTCGGGAATGGATAGCCTGAAGGCTTTCAGCGCCGGTTTGCGTACCTTGGTGGACAATCCCAAGCTGCGGCGGGAGCTCGGCACCGGCGGCCAGGCGTGGGTGGCCACGAAGCCCGGTGGATTCGGCAGTGATGACTTGTTCGAAAATTTCTTAACCCAGATGGGGGCGCGATGAGCGCACTGCAATGCGAAAAATGCGGGCAGGTCCTGGCTCTAGCGGATGCGCAATGCTCGGTCTGCGCGACGCCCGTGCCGGCGCTTCAGCGTTTGGCCATCCTGTTGCCCCGCGCGGAAGCTTTCGCCGATCAAGAACGCTATGTCGACGCGGCGCGCGGCCTGGAATTGCCGCTGAGCCTGGACCTTCCGGTGAACGAGAAGAAGGCTTTGTGGCGGAAAAGGGCCGCTTGGCTGCGTAAAGGCGCCAACGGCCAGTCGGCCTTGCTCGATCAAGCCGAAACGGCTTTGACCGAAGTCTTAAGGCTCGACGACAATGATGACCTTGGGCATCAAGTTTGGATCGACTTCTTGGTGGAACGGGGCATGGCGGCCAAAGCCAAGGCATGGTATCAGCAGCGCCTAGAACTGAACCCCGCCGATGCCGTGGCGAAACGGCAGATGACCGTCCTGCGTTTGGCGGCTGATTTTAAGACCCAACCGGTCATCGTCAAACGCGACGAAG
>JANXYJ010000022.1 GCA_025350105.1 Terriglobia bacterium
TACAGCGTCTTCTCGTCGGGGCTCAGGATGATGCCGTTGGCGAACGGAACATCCTTTCCATAATTCGAGACCACGCCTTTCGGGTCGGTGTAGAAGACTCCGCTGCCGGTGGCGCCGGTGACCGAGAAATAGACGCCGCCGCGCGCGTCGGCGATCAAATCGTTGACGATACCACCCGCGCATTCTAGCGGCTCACCATGAAACGAGTTGGCCAGCAGTTTCCGCTGAGGCTCCAGTTGTTCGATAGCTGAACCGAGTCCGCGTTCAGCGACGAACAGCGCGCCGTTCTTGCTGCGGGAGACTGCGCCGGCGGTATTGATGTTGCTATAGAGGACCTTGGCCATGCCCGTTGCGGGGTCCATCTGCATGACATTGCCCGCGTCATTGTTGGCGAACATTACGGTTCCGTTGTCGCTGGCGATGGGGCCATCGACGTTATTGCCTTGCCAGGACCAGACAACTTTCCACGCTTGCCCCGCAGCCAGCACACCGGGAATCGCGGAAGTGGCGGGAAGGGCCGGATCCGGCGGCGCGGCGCTCGCATTTGCATTCGCGGCAATGGGAATTTGGAATGGCTTCGGCGGATTTTTGCATTTGGCGAGCACGTCCTTGATTCCTGGATTCTGCCAGCTCTGCAGGCCGCTTCCGCGAGGAAAAGAAGAGGATGGTTGCAAACTTTGCGCGGAGACAACCGCCGCGCACCCGGCGATCATCAAAAGAGCAATTGGCCTCTTCATTACTTAATCCCTTTCATCATTTAATCCCTTTCGATTTCACGTCCCAATTCGAATTTGTGCACAGGCCGCAGTTCTTGCCCACGAACATCGCCCCAGCTTTTTTGTCCCCTTTGAGAGTCCACTCCAGCCACTGCGTAGCGACGTTGGCGAATTCGCCGCCGCCGGGATGAAACACCGTCGCGGTGTGGCCCGCGTTGTGCCGGGCACCGTAGAACGCGGGCAGGTGGTCGAGCAGGTCGAACGTCGCCGCCGATTGCCCCATCATGAAGTCAGGTTCGTGGCCGTTGATCAGCAGCACGGGGCCGTGCAATCGGGGGAGCGCGTCAGATGTGGGACCGAGCCCCGGCGGAGCTCCCACTGCCGGTTTTTGCACGCCCGAATTAAACACGCCGATCGTCTTGACGCGTGGATCGGCGCCGAGCGTAATCGAAAGAAATCCGCCGCACGATTGCCCCATCACTGCGACCTTGTCTAAAGCAATCTTGCCCGCAAGCGGCGAGCCGGTTCGCGCATTTTCTTTCCCGGCCCAATCAATGGCAGCGCGGAGATCGTCGGCGGTGGCTTGCCGGCGTGCCGCCCCTTCTAAAGGCACCGTACCCAACACCAGAAAGCCATGCGAGGCGATGGTCGTCAGAAAGCCGGAGTAGCGCTTGCTGTCAATCGCGCAACCACCGTTGCCCCACACCATCACGGGCAAGGTGTCCTTCTTGGGAAACGCATCCAGCGCGGCCGGGTGAAACACCAGGAATCCGGGTGAGCCGAAGGCCCCTTCCGAAGTGACCTGATACGGTCCAGGCTCCGCCAGCGGCGCGCCTTCCAGCGGCAACGCACGCTCGATCATTTCACGAGTGATACCGGGCGGTTGCGCACGGCACACACCTGCGCCAATCAGCAGCATTGCGGCTGCGGTAAAGATGATCTTTTGCATAGGCAAATTTTCCGGAACACATTCCTATTCTCAAAAGCATATCCCGAATCAAGATCATAGCGCACAGGCAAGAATTTGCGAAAAAGAAGAAGCCAAGCAGAAAACGGAGACCTTGCTGGTTGGCCGGTTCCAGTAGAATGCTACTTATGCGACGTTACTTCCTTCTTGTCTTTTTGGCTGCAGTTTCGATACCGGCGGCGGTCGCTGCCGATTGCGACCGGACTTGCCTCAAGGGCGTGCTCGACCAGTATTTGAATGCGGTTATGCAGCACAGCCCGTCGGCGGTTCCGTTGACACCGGGCTATCGGCAGACCGAAAACGCCGTGGTCCGGCTGCCGGGACAGGGAATCTGGCAGACGGCCAAGGCGCTTGGCAAATTGCAACGGCGCTATTTTGACCCGGTCACGCAGAACGCTGCTTTTTTCGGCACGCTGGAAGAAACCTCGGGCAACGCAGCCGTGGTTACGCTACGGCTGAGGGTGACCGACCGCAAAGTGGCCGAGGCCGAATGGTATCTGGCGCGAAAAGGCGACCCGGGCATTGGCGTGGGAGCCGGCGCCCAGTCCGACAGTGCTTTTTGGGATCCTGAGTATCTGACGGCGCATCCGCCGGTGGAGCGTGTGGTACCGAAGGCCGAGCGTGTTTCGCGCGAGGACCTGATCTCCATCACCAACAGCTATTTCGATTCGCTTTCGGCTCGCGACGGGCACATCATGATGGCGCATCCCGGCTGCGTGCGCCTGGAGAACGGTGTGCTCACCACGCAACGCGACGCGCCAGCGAATTCGCCGGTCAGCACCGCCGGTATTTTCAAAGGCCAGACCGATTGCATGAACGAAGGAGCCATGCGGAACATCTACGCGGTGGTGGCCCGGCGCTTTCCGGTGGTGGATGAAGAAGCCGGCTCCGTGCTGGGACTGGGCGTGTTCCTGCGCAAGCCCGGCGTGGCCATGCGCCGCAATCAGTTCAGCGAGTGGTTCTTCATTGATAAAAGCAAGCTGCGCGACATCTATTCCTCGATGTTCTATCCGGACCAGGACGCGTTGGTGCCCAACTGGCCGCCGTACGATGGCAATTGGCCCGTCCCGCTGGCGCCGAAGTAGATCATTCCCTTAGCGGCGAGACCAGGTTCCCACGATCGCCTCGTGTTTTGCTGGGATTCGAAGTATCGAAGGGTTCGAAGCCCAAGCCAGGCGTGTAGAGATCCGAAATGCAGTGCGCCCAAGTGTAGTTGGTGGTGGAGTTGAAGTTGCGCGCTAACCGGTGCGTCAAGCTGAGAATCATACTGTTGTACCCGCCCCGGATATTCGCCGTCAAGCAAACCGCTAGGGCTTCGATCTTACTGCAATCACTTCGATCTCCACCAGTGCGCCGGGGGCGGCCAACGCAGCTACTTGCATGGCACTGCGCGCAGGTTTGTTGGGCTGCTCCGCCGTACCAAAGTATTGGGTGTAGGCGGCCATCATTCCAGCGAAATCCAATTTGCCCCCGTTGGCGGGATCGCCGGCGAGAAAGACATGCATCATCACCACGTCTCCCATGCTCAAGCCCTGCTCTTTCAGCAGCGTCTCGATCTTGGTCAACGCACTCATCGATTGGGCTTTGGTATCTCCATAAACGGCGGTAGTGCCTTTTGCCGGGTCCGCCGGAGTTATGGGGCTTGCCAGTTGGCCGCATACGTACAGAGTGTCGCCGGCCCAAACGGCAGAGGCGATCGCGGCCTTTGCGGTTTGAACATGCTTCACCATCGTTTGTGCTTGGGCTTGCTTCTGCGCCACGTTGCCAGCAATAAGGAACACCAGCGCTAACGATAATTTGGTCAGCTTCGTCATTTTTGATTTCCTCGCTTAAGCAGCAGTCAGTTTCTTTTTTGGTTGTATCAGCTTCTCGCTTTGCATGCGCTCGGCGATCATTTGAATGGCCCGATGAGCCGCCAGCGCGGCATGCAAACCCATCGCCTGCATGGCGGCGAACGCAGCACCACTCCCGCCAGCCTGTCCAACGCGCATTAGGAAGTCACGTCTAGACCCAAACATTCCCTGCATAGTAATCTCCTTCAAAAATGAAACAGCATTTAAAGGCCTGACAGGGGCGGGAAAAGTGTTCAGGGTCTCAGCTCAAACTTGGTCGCGGGTTATTTGTGTCAGCCCCAAAAGCGGGGCGGCTGATCACACACAACGCGCAAGACACGGCGGGCCACTGAGACGTGCGGAACAGAGCCTGACAAAATAGTAAGACAGATGGATCACTTTTGCCAACGAAAATTCAAGACATTTTCCGGCACTTCCGGCGGTTACCGTAACCGGCTGCCAGGGAAATGCTTTCATCGTCACAGAGTTAGGAGAGAGTTAGGCAGCGGAAATGAATCCTGCATCTGGTTTTGCAACTTTGTTCTTGACTGAGGGTCGCTTTTGCCCGACAATCTTTAACACAAACCGGTTTCCCTTGTGGCCTTCACTCCATTGGGCTTCCGGGAATTGACCCGCTTTCCAAGTTGCAAAGCCACGTTGGAATTTGACCCCAGTCGACCGAAGAGTCTCTGCGGGCCTCGCTCCCCGCCATTTTCCTGGCAGTGTTGCCACTCTAAGCGCACGTCCAAATTCAATCTGATTCGCCGCTGCCGGGCGTTATTGTGCCCATTGGCGCGTGCGAACAGAGAATTTCTATTCAGGAGCAGCCACATGACTAGCAGGGGATTTCGTAACGCAATTCGCTCGATCGCTAACGGGGACAACCTTACGAGGATGTATGCTTTGTCTTCACCCTTTTTCACATATCCTTCGCAAGTGGCGGATACACGCTTGCCGGATTGTCAGCCCTGCAGTCCTGCAGCACTCTACGGCCGTACGCCCCCGCTGGTCATCACCGCGATGACAATCCTGGCCCTGATCGCCACCTTGTTTCTCTTTGGTGGATTGGCCTTTGGCCAATCCACCTTCGCGTCGCTGGTGGGAACCGTGCACGATACTTCGGGCGCCATCTTGGCCAGTTGTGCGGTGAGTGTTGAAAACCAAGGAACGCGCGCACGCCGCAGCGTCATCAGCGACTCTACTGGATCGTACTCGATTCCCAACCTGGAACCGGGTGCTTACAAAGTAACCATGGAGGCGCCTGGGTTTCAGGTGGTGAATTTCACCATCGAATTGACGGCCCGGCAAACCGCCCGTCTGGATGGACAGATGAGCGTTGCCTCGCAAACCGAGTCGGTGAACGTGACGGCGGAGGCCGCGCCGGTGATCAACACGGAAGTGTCGAATATCGCTGAGACCAAGACAGGGCGCGAACTCGTCGACCTGCCGATCGCAATTGGGTCGCGGGGCACGGGTTCCACCAGCCCGATGTCAACGCTGACCACGCAGCCGGGCGTACAAACCGACGCCGGCGGCGGCATCTCGGTAGCGGGCGCGAAACCGAGCATGCTTTCGATGAGCATCGACGGCATCAGCAGCATGGGCCCACGGGCGGCGGGGCCCCTGACAGAACTCTTCCCGTCGTTCAACTCCATTGCCGAAATCAGGGTAAGCGAAGTAAACAACAGTGCGGAGTTCGGCGGCATCAGCGATATCACGACAATTTCCAAGAGCGGCACCAACAGCTTTGACGGCGGCGCCTTTGAAAATCTGCAAGATACAGCGCTGAATGCCCGCAATCCGTTTAACGCCGTAAAGCCAGTACTCAAAATGAACAATTACGGAGCTTACGTCGGTGGCTGTGTCTGTCACCGCGCCGTCGCCCGGGGGATCTCCCACTCCTACAGGTACCGCTTTGATTGGCGGTATTCAACAGCCCGAAATCGACTTCGGGCTGACCGTGGCGCACAACTACATTTTTACGCCGCGGCTGGTGAATGAAGTTCGCACGGGCTTCAACGGCGTGCACCAGGCCACAACCTTCGGGATCTCACCCGCGCAAATCGCCAGCCAAGTGGGATTGGTGAACCTGCCGCCGTACCCGGATGGTAACGCGGTACCGAATTTCAACATCGCAGGATTTCAGCAGACCGGTGGAACCGGCTCGTCGATCGCGCGCAACAACACGTTTCAACTTCTGGACAATCTGACCTGGACCAAGGGCGCACATTCGGTGAAATTTGGCGGTGACTTCCGCTACCTGACGGGCTATTATTCCAACGTGTTTTCCAGTTCACGTTTGGGACAGTACACCTATAACGGGTCGTTCACCAGCTCCGTCATCAACGGAAATCCTTACATTGGTAATCCCTTTGCGGCGTTCTTACTGGGGGTGCCTGACAAGACCCAGCTGGCAAGCGTGATCCAGCCCAATGCCGAAGCCTACGCGAGGCATTACGCCACCTATGTACAGGACGATTGGAAGGTAACCTTGCACCTTACCATTAACTATGGGTTGCGTTGGGAATACCATCCCATGTTTCAGGATCACCTGCTGAACGTGACCAATTTTCTACCTGATTTCACGTCAACAGTGAACGGCCAGGTGGTGAAAGGAGTCGCGGTCATTCCCAATCAGGATTCCTTCAAAATTCTGAATCCTTTGTTTGCGGCTTCCATTGCGCCAACGCCGATCTTAACCGCGGCACAGGCGGGCATTCCGGAGAGCTTGCGCAATTCGGTGAAAAACGACTTTGCTCCGCGCATCGGAATCGCTTGGCGCGTGAACAACAAGACGGTGATTCGTGGTGGTTACAGGCGGTTTATCGAGGCGCCTTTGGGTTCGCTGATCAGCGCTGCTTGGGGCGTCCACACCAGCTACCTGGCCATCTTTAATAATGGTTTATCGGGCGGGAAGCCTGCTCTCAACTTCCCCTATCCGTTCCCCTCGAATTTGGCCCAACCCGGCGTGCAGGACTTCGAACAGGCCGGCGACGTCAATTATAAAGACCCTTGGGTTCATCAATGGAATTTCACCTTTGAGCGTGACCTAGGGTTTGGTACGGCGTTGCGCGTTTCCTACGATGGCAACCACGGCAGCCAACTTGGCGTGCAGGAAAATCTGGATCAGGTCCAACCCAACACGGTAGGCTACAACGTGGCCAAGTTGAGCGCTCCGTTCCCCTTGTGGGCCAAGGTTGGCTCCGAAAATAACGGTGGATGGAGCAATTACCATGCGGCCACCGTTTCGCTGGCGAAGCGCTTCTCCAAGGGCATGCAGTACCAAGGCAGTTATACTTTTGCGCGGAATCTGTCCAGTGGTCAAAGCTGGAATCCGACCAGTTTCGCCACGGAAGCGGGCGGGTTGGTGACGAACCGTTTCGACATTGGGCTGGACTACGGCAACGTCGCATTCACCCGGCGCCAACGCTTCCTTTCCACCTTCCTCTATCAGCTCCCCTTTGGACGGACCGTATTGAAGGGGAACAAGATGCTGAACCAAGCCATCGGCGGCTGGGATTTGGCTGGAGTTGTGCTGTTCCAAACCGGCCCATTCTTAACGGCTACGGTTCCAGGTGCGGATCCGTCCGGTACTGGATTCCCCACTCTGATTGGGAATGGACGGCCGGATACGGTTGCCGGCGTATCGCTGGTGCCTGCCACCCAGACCATCGCCAATTGGGTGAACAAAGCCGCCTTTGCCGTACCGGCAAACAATATCGGCCGGTTCGGTTACGCACCTGTGGGCAACATGATTGGGCCGGGAACACAAGCGATTTCGTTGTCCCTAATGAAGTCGATTTCCTTCACGGAAAACATGAAGGTTCAGTTCGGCGCGCAGGCAGCGAATCTGTTCAATCATGCCAACTACGCCACGCCGAATACCACTTTCAACACAGCCAGTTTCGGCACGATCTCCAACGTACAATCGGCGGAAGGAGCGGGCCCACGACAGATACAACTTACCGCGCGTTTCACGTTCTAAAGTGGATGGGTAAAAGAGAGAGACAATCAGCACTGTCTCTCTCCCACTTCTATCAGGAGCAGGAATGACCATCACGCATTGGCTGGTCTGTGGTTTCGCAGCAACCTCGCTGCTTGGCGCAGACTATAAACTCAAGGCTACCCCCGAGACACTCGCGTGGGGATATTATTGGGCGGGCGCCAAGCCTGCCCTTACGGTTAGATCCGGCGACGTCGTGGAGATTCAAACCGTCTCCGGCAACCCGGCGAACTTGGAAACCGCAGGTGTCGCAGCGGATCAAATCCAGCCCGAACTGCGCAAGATTCACACCGATGTTCCCCGCGAAACCCGCGGTCCCGGTGGCCACCTGCTGACCGGGCCAGTGGCGATTGAAGGAGCGCGGCCAGGCGATGTGCTGGAAGTGCGCATCCGTGAAATTCGCCTGGATGTGCCGTACGCTTACAATACGGCAGGCAGAGCCGGTTTTCTGGCTGACCTGTTTCCTCCCAACAAGACTAAGATCATTTCGCTGGACCGCGAGAAGAACATCGGCCACTTTGCGCCAGGTATCGATCTTCCGCTGAAGCCCTTCTTCGGCAGCATGGGCGTGGCGCCTCCCGTAGCGATGGGCAAAATCAACAGTGGCCCTCCGGGAATCTTCGCGGGCAATCTGGACAATAGAGAACTGGTGGCGGGCACAACGCTGTTCATCCCTGTGCACGCCATGGGTGCTCTATTTGAGGTCGGCGACGGACACGCCGGACAAGGCAATGGCGAAGTGAACATCACCGCGATGGAAACTTCCTTGACCGGTGTATTCCAGTTCATCGTGCATCACGATATGCATTTGGATTGGCCCCGCGCGGAGACGCCGACACACTACATCACCATGGGTCTGGACCCGGACCTGACCCAAGCGACGCGCATTTGCATTCTGCAGACCATCGATTTTCTATCCAGCACAATGAACCTCAGCCGCGAAGACGCTTATGCGCTAATCAGCGTGGCCATCGACTTGAGCATCACCCAGTTGGTGGATGGCACCAAAGGTGTGCACGCGATGATCCCGAAGACTTTGTTAACCGGTGTGAAAGCGCCATGAGGATGAAGGCGTCTGCTATTTTTGCCTGTGTGACTTTCGCCGCCGCATTGGGTTACGGCCAGGGTGCTGAGGAAGGCATTCCCGTAACCGACCCATTGGTGATCACCAAGTGCGCGAAGTGCCACGCGAGCGACGATCACGGCAACATGCAGCGGGTCTCCTGGCTGCGATACTCACCCGAGGGCTGGCAGGACGTGATCAAGCAGGCGATTGTGATCAACGGGGCCACGCTGAACGCGGGAGAGGCACGCAGTGTGTTGAAGTATCTGGCCAGCTCTCATGGGTTGGCGCCGGAAGAGGCCCAGCCGTTTCTGTACTACCCGGAACACCGGGTTCGCGATGAGAGCGATCTAGCGAACGAAACTCTGCGCAAGGCCTGTGCCCGGTGCCACGGAATGGCGCGCTCTTTTACATCGCGGCGATCCCTTGATGAATGGACGCGGCTTGAGGAAGTACACGTCAATCGCCATCAGGCCGATCGCAATGCAGAGGCGATTGCCGATCTTGCAAAAGCCGCACCCCTGCATACGGCGGAATGGACCCGATGGAGCGCGCACCTGCCCCCGGCGAACCTGACAGGCCGCTGGTTGGTGACGGCGTCGGTAGCGGGCCGCGGCAACTACTACGGTGAGATGGAAGTGCAAACCGCGGGAGCTGCAGGCGAATTCAGAACACGGGTAACGTTGCGTTCGGCGAAAGACGGTTCCCTGATCGTGCGTTCCGGTTTGGCGGTGGTTTACGCCGGATATGCCTGGCGCGGGCGATCGCAGGCGGTGGCTGGAAGTGCAACTGCAAATCTCGAACCCGACAGCTTGGAAAGTGTCGCCCGCGAAGTGCTGTCGTTCTCGCCGGATCAAACGCAAGCCGAAGGACGCTGGTTCTGGGGACAATATCAGGAGTTCGGCTTCGACGTGAAGTTGCAGCGAGCTTCCTTAGAAACCACGCTGATGGGCATCGAGGGAGCGGCACTTAAAACCGGTTCACAAGGCAACCGCGTTCGCGTTATGGGCGATCACTTCCTGACGCAAGTGGCCCCGGCTCAGTTGAAGCTGGGCGGTGGAGTCGTCGTTCGCAGCATCGTTTCTCAGACCGAAACAGAACTTGTCGCCGAGGTCGCCGTCGAAGCCGATGCCAGCCCCGGGAAAAGGGATCTGACACTGGGTGAGTCCGCCTTACGCGGCGCGATTACGGTCTATGATCGGGTAGATTACATCAAGGTAATTCCCGACACCACGCTTGCGTCTTTTGGTGATGACACAGGCGCACGAGCACAGCCCGGGGGCTATCAGCAGTTCGTGGCAGTTGGCTATCAGCGGGGCCCGGATGGGAAGCGGCACACCGATGACGATTTGGAACTTGGTCCGGTGGACGTGAACTGGACGCTAAGAATTTTCTATTCGGTAGAAGGGAGTCGTGCGGATTTCGTCGGCAGCATCAATGCAACCGGCCTTTTTACGCCAGCATCGACCAGCCCCAAAACCAATTTCGACGTGTGGGCCATCGCCACGGCAAAGACGGAGAAAGACCAACAGAATAAGCCGCTGGTGGGCAAAGGGTATTTGGTGGTGACGGTTCCGTTTTACACCTTCAACGGCCGCCGTTACGTGCGCGACCAGGAACACTGGGTGGACGATGGACCGGCGCAAATTACCGCAGACCAACCGAAGTAGGGGGAATTTCGCATGCGAACTATCTTTTTTAGCGGGCTGGCGTTTGCGGCCCTGCTGGTCATGCCCGGCCTGGCGCATCATGGGTGGGCTGCGTTCGAGGGTGAGAAAACAATCACCCTGAAAGGCACTGTAACCGACTTCCATTTCGTCAATCCCCATTCGGTCATCGAGTTCGACGTGACGGATGAAAAGGGCAATATCCAGGCGTGGGAAGGGGAGTTGACCAGCCCGATGCACCTGATCCCCAAGGGATGGAGCAAAGTCTCGCTGGACGCCGGTGACGTGGTAGCCATCACCGGCTATCCCGCCAAAAACGGATCGCATGTCTTGCGGATCAGGAAAGTGCTTTTGGCCAACGGCAAGGAACTTCCCATGGGCACGGTTAACCACTAAAGTGAGCGCGGAATTTCCAGGTAAACTTTCAGGATGAACTCGCTGGATCTGGTAGGAACCGTTCCCGAATTGTAGGGCTGTGCCGTCTTGTTATAGGGAAAATGGTAGGGAAATGCGCGAATACCACCGTAGATGTAACCCACCAGCGTTCGCGTTCCGTTCAAGACGTTCAGATCAAGGATGTCGGTGCCGGGTAGCGCCCGCGCTAGTTCAGGCAGAGGGACAAATACGGCACCTGAACCAACCCAGTGGCTGACGCTCGATCGTAGAGCAACAGCGCCGGGCAACTGTAGGAATTCATTTTCTGCTCGAAATTGGTGTCGATGGTCGGATGCGATCCTGGAAATAAGTAAATTGGCCGGCTAAAATTGAGCTGCGTCTCCGGCGTAAAGACGCCACCGTAGGCGGCCAAGCCGAGCCCCTTGGGCGAAAGCGTCTGAGTGGCAGTGAAATCGCGGCGATGAAACTCCGTCGGGTCCTCGTCTTTCTCCACCAGCGAAACATTCAGTTGGCCCGGTGAATCATCCGTGATCTTCAGCTTGCGAATTTCCTGCAAATAGTTTTGCGCCGCAACGGGTGCGTTGCGTTCGCGTTGGCCTTCGAACGCCGAATAGCTTCCTTCAAAAGCATGCCCCATAATCAGGTAAAAGTATCCGTCGTGGAGTTTGATCAGCGCCCCGCCGGAGGCTTTTGCAAGCGGCGTTTCGGTGTAAGCGATGCCTTTCGCCGGAAGCCGGCCGCGCATCACCGCGTCAATCAAACTCGGAAGATCTACCCGTGACAGCAAAGGAAAAGTAGTCCAGTTGCCCGCGTGATTTTGCCCATAGCCGCCGCTTATGTAAAGCTTTGGGCCATCCTGGACATAGAGCTGGGCCGTTGCGCTCCATTGATCTTTCACGGCGCTGAATGATGCGGGCAAGGTATCGAGTGGAACGTGGTAGGTCCGCGCGGGATGGACGGTAGTATCCATTACCCAGACGTCGCGATTGGCGTCGAGACGGGAGAAGTCGGCGGAGCTCCCGCCTACACCGTGATAACCCGCGATGCGTCCGCCGATGAACACCCAGCGACCTTTCCATTGGGCAAACGAAAAGGATTGAATTCTGGGCGCACCAGGATATTCCCCGCTGACGTCTTCCGTGGCAGTCACACGAAAAGGCAGATTCCCGGGCGGCAGGGTGGCGCCAAGGAAGAAAGCTACTAACGGCAGGATCATGGGCAATTTTGCGGGTGAAACCAGCGTGGCGGGCAAGCGACGGTCAGCAATTCACGCGAAGGAAGTGCGCCACAACTCACACTTCCCGCGCGCAGAACGCACCCTATTTTGCGGCCAGGGTAACCAAGTTGGTGGTGGTGTCTTTGTTCAGATAGATCACTTTCTTCGATTGGAGTGTCGCTGCGTCGAAGATTTCCAGGGTCGATCCCGCGCCGTACATGTACAGCCGCTTGCCGTCCCCGCCCACGCTGAAGCGGAAGGTGGGGCGTGTATCGAACTCCTTCTTGTTGATCACCTTGTGGTTTTCAACATCCCATACCCACCATTCGGTAAGACGGTTCGCACCGATGCCGATTTTGGGCATCACCGAGTAACCGCGCTTGTGGTCCGGCGAGAGTTGGAAATTAGTCATGGGAAGCAGCGGCCCGATGGGAAAATATTCCATCTTGCGGGTATTCAGATCGATGGTGGCCATGCCCAACGTGCCCTTGTGCACGATGGGGTCGACGGTTGTGAAAACGGAAGTGACCGTGTCTGGGCTATCCATCGAATCGTCGTTAGCAGCTAAGCGATAGGGCGTGGCGCCCGGGTAGGGCGGTTGCGCTAGATCAATTTTGTCCACCTGCGTGAACGTCGCCAGGTCGAAGATCAGGATGTCGTCCTGAAAAACATACAGCAACTTGCCGTCGGGCGACACTTTGTAGGTGGCGTTGAAGCCAAAGCCCTGGTCCATTTCTTTGGGGAAATTCCAGGTCTTAGCGATCTTCTTGTCTTTCACATCGATGGCGATGAACTTCGGCGGCTCGATGCGGTATTGATCGATGTCCTTCACCGCCACTTTCATCGTGGTATAGATGTAGCGTCCCAGAGGATCTACGGCAAGCCCCGAGTAGCGGGCATTACCGCCCTGCAGCATGCGGTCAGGCGCTATAGCCTGGATGCGCGGACGGCTGTTCTGATCGGAAAGATCGAAACTACTCGTCACCTTACGGGTTTCTAAATCCACACTTTCCAGCAGCATTCTGGTGGTGAATACAAACAGTGTCTTGCGGTCCGCCGAAAGGGCGGTGGTGCGAGGAATGCCGTCCAGCGGAATCTCTCCCACCACTTCCTCTTTGTTCTCATCAAGGATCAGCAACTTCTTGTCGAGCGTCCCGATGTACATAAACTGCCCGGTTGGGGCTTGGCCAAAGGCCGCACAGTTGGCTAGCGCGAGTATGATAACGGCGAGTGTCTTCATGAAAATCTCCTTTACGGAAATACAATGTCGACTTTGCGCCAGTCATTGGCCGCGGAGGCGCACTTGTCGGTCCAATCCACCGCGTTGTTCAGGTGATCGGGAACCTGCGCTGGCCAGCCACAACCCAAATGGCAATCAAACAGATCTCGTTCCACGGGCTGACAAAGCCCGGCGGTCCCGCCGGACACATCCACTTCCCAGCCCGGAGTGAAGTTCAAAGTGCATCCCATCGGATAGTAGATCTTTCCCTCGCCGCCTCTGGCCTGGAGGGCTTGCACGTCACCAGTGGCGGCAATTACGCTCGCTTCCACACGGCGGGCTTTCCGGTTGATCGATTTCAAGGAATTCATCGCAATGGTCTCCTAGTCCTTTCTGTTTCTTCTTCGGTTATCAAGCTCCATCAAAGCGTTGCAAATACGCCGGATTCTTCACGGCAATATCGCCGTAAATCCGCAAACACAAATCGTTCCAGCCGCGAATCCAATCGCAATAGTGCAAAGTGGCGGCTGAAGTATCGCCGTAGTGAACAAAAGCTTCGTGGTAGCATCCGCCAGCGCAAACCGGCCGTGCCCAGCAGGTATGGCAGTCATAGCGAGCACCTAAATGATGCGTTTCCAGGAATTCATGCCGCGCCTCATGATCCACGCCGCCCTCCATCACGTGGCCCATCTTTCCAACCGGCGAATCCACAAAGCGATGACAAAGACTAACGTCGCCCGCCGTGCCTACACCCAACAAACCAAGCCCCGCGCCGCAGGGATAAGCTTTGCTCATCCCGGAATGCAACTCCTTCAGCGTGTCATTTGCGTTGGTGAAACCATGCTGGCGGCCAGTCACGGCATAGTCGCGATATTCCCATGCCAGATCCTCGAAGCCGCCCAGCACCGCGCTCATCTTTTGCGGACCGATGCTGTAGAGCCGCTCCGGATTGGCGGTAGCCGGAGAAAATCCGACCGCGTAGAATCCAACTTCCTGCGTCAGGTGTTCGTAGATTCGGCGGACATGCGAAACCCCGGAACTAAGTGTGACGCGCGCGCCAATGGAATTGGTCTTGTGCCGTTCCAGCAGCATTTTGATCTTGGGGACGATCACTTCATAGCTGCCGCGCCCGTCGTGAAAAATGCGCATCTTGTCGTTCAGTTCTTTGTCGCCATCGATGCTGACGGTCACCCCCACCTGGTGCTCGGCAAGAAAATCAACAATCGGTTCGCTTAAAAGCGTTGCGTTGGTGGTGAGACTGAACTCCACTTGCTTGCCCGCCAGGGCGCATCTTTCTTTCGCGTAATGCACCGTGGAGCGCAGCAGCGGAAAATTCAGCAGCGTCTCTCCTCCGAAAAATGTGACGTGAATCGACGGCCGGTCCGCCGATTCTTTGATGAGCAGATCAATGGAAGCCTCCGCAATAGCGTGATCCATGTATTTCGGCTTGCCGGCGGTCTGGCTGATTTTGTCGTCGCTATATTCGTAACAATAGCCGCACGCCAGGTTGCATTGATTGGTTACGTTCAAGACGATCCGTTGAAGCGGAAACGTTTTTTCCGGAACCGTGGGCATTTTCTGCTTTGCTGTGCCACGCATAATGACTTCGGATTGCTCCAGTTCAGCCAGCGCAACTTCGATCTCACGCGCAGAATGGCCGCGCGCCAGCAACATCTGCACTAATTCTTCTTTGTGCAAATCCCGGTCGGCCAGCCCATGCAGCACTTCCTTGCCGATTTTGTCTAAGGAGAAAATCGCTCCACTGGGTACCAGGTAAAGGAATTTTTCTCCCGATGCTTCAAAGGAATGCGCTTCACGAAGCCGATACGGTAATTCGACCGGCGTCATTACGGCAGTGCTCATTGGTCCACCTCCGGTTGGTCGTAGCGCACGTAAACAGGAATCGTTACCACCAAATAGCTGCGCGCCCTGAGTGGCCGTCCTCCTGGAGAATTGAAGGTCGCCGCCACCCAGATGTCGCCCCAGTTGTTGGTGGGATAGTTGTTAGCCTGCTTTTGACGCGCAGGATTGGGGCCCTCCTCACTGGGAGTGAAGAGCCCTGAATATCTGATCTCATGCAACCCGATCACCACAACCCGGGCTCCATCGCCAACTGGAACGATTATCGGCGGCTGTGGGTATTCGTGCGTCCGTACACGGCCAAACTCACGGTAGTGGTTGGGGTAAGTTTGGCCGCCACCATCTTGGGATTGATTCAACCCTACATATCCAAAATTCTGATTGATCGTGCTTTATTGCGCGGCGACATGAGCGTATTGCTGTGGATGGCGGGCATGATGTTCGCGGCCACGGTCTTAGGCTTCGTGTTCAACATCGTTTCCAGTTACCGTTACGTGCGCGTTTCCGCCGCCATGCTTTTCGATATGCGCCTGGCATTGTTTGAGCATTTGCAGAAACTGTCGCCGCGTTTTTACGCCCGGTTCCGGCTAGGCGATTTGATGTCGCGCCTGAATACCGACATGGGCGAGGTGCAGCGCATCTCCGCCGATACGCTGCTCTCCATCGTCAGCAATACCATCTTCTTTTTCGGCAGCGTAGGCGTGATGATTTGGTTGAACTGGCGTTTGTTTATCGTAAGCATTGTGTTCGTGCCCTTCTGCTTCTGGATCTTTTGGCACTATCAGCAGCGGCTTACCGCCTTGACCAAAGTTCTGCGCGAGCGGGGCGCCGACCTGGGAAGCCTATTCGTAGAAAGCATTCTGGGCATGCGCGTGGTGATCTCCCTGCGCGCGCATCAGTTTGAAGCAGAACGCTTTCGCGAACGCAACGATGCGTTTGTGGCAACCATGCTGAAGGCGCAGGTGGCATCGTTCTTAACGGGTGCGTTGCCGGGAACGCTGCTCACCGCAGCCACCAGCGCAGTGTTCCTTTACGGCGGCTGGCTGATCTTTCAACACCAAATGACCATTGGAACATTGGTGGCGTTTATGGCTTATCACGCACGCTTGTTATCTCCCCTGCAGAATCTGATGACCCTGAGTTCCGGGTTGGCCTCGGCCCGGGTATCGTTGGGCCGCATCTTTGAACTGTTTGACACCACACCAGATGTGGTGGAGGCGGAGAACCCTGTGCCGTTGCCTCCGGTTGGGCAAAGCATCCGGCTGGAAAACGTCTTCTTCAGTCACGACCGCTCGACCATATTGAATGACGTCACGCTGGAGATTCCGGCGGGCAGTCTGTGTGTGGTGCTGGGACCGAGCGAAGTGGGCAAGTCGACGTTAGCCGATTTACTCGTACGTTATCAGGATCCCGATCCGGGGCGGGTTTTGATGGACGGGCTGGATTTGCGCGACGTGTCGCTGCATGACCTGCGCTCGCAGGTGATGTTAGTAGATCAGGCGCCGTATTTGTTCAACGTCACCATTGCGGAAAATATCGCGTACGCAGATCCGAGCGCCACCGCCATCGACATTGAGGGCGCGGGAACTCTTGCAGGTTTAGACGAACTGATTATGCGTTTGCCGGAAGGATATGCCACAAAAACAGGCGAACGGGGGCTGGCGCTTTCCGCCGGTGAGCGGCAGAGAATCGCATTGGCTCGCGCGTTCCTTCGCAAGCCTAGCGTGCTGATTTTGGACGAGCCAACGTCCGCGCTGGATGTATTGACGGAACGGTTGGTGACGGCGAATTTGCGCGAGCTCCTGATCGCGCGAGAATCGTCGCGGGAAACAAGAAAGATGACCATCATCGCCATTACACATCGTCCTGCACTGGCCGATGCCGCGGACCTAGTGGTCACCCTCGAGGGAGGTCAAGTAAGAGTCACTGCAGGCGTATTGAAGATCGAAGCCGGGAGCGTGAGCCCGCGAACGTGAGCACCAATGGACGAGAAAGCCAGCAGCAATATGCGATCCAAGACCAGTGGCACGCCTGAAGCAGCGGTGGAAATTGTTCAGCGGTTCGCCAAGCGAACCGGCAAGGGTATACGCATCGCCGTGATCGATAGCGGCGTGAATATGAATCACCCGCATATCATCGTCAAGCCCGTGGCGGGAGCGTCGGTCGGTGCTGGCGGTGAGTTCAATGCAGCGGACTTTACTGACCATCTGGGTCACGGCACCGCGGTGATGGCCGCGATTCAGGAAAAAGCACCGGAGGCCGAGTACATCGCTATCAAACTATTTGACGCTTCGCTGAGAACCCGCACAGAATATTTGCTCTCCGCGATCGACTGGGCGTTACAGAAGGGCGTTCACCTGATCAATCTCAGTCTGGGGACGGTGCGCCTGGACTTCGCCGATGCCTTCAACACAATTGTTCGAGACGCCGCGGCGAAAGGAACCATTCTGCTGGCTGCCCGGGAAGCCCTTGGCCGCGAAGGCAATGCCACCCCATGCTTGCCTGGGTGCCTTCCAGGCGTGCTGGGCGTAGGACTGGATTGGGATTGTCCGCGCCATCGCTATCGCGTAAAACAATCGGGAAGCAGTGTGTTCTTTTGCGCGTCCGGCTACCCGCGTCCCCTGCCGGGCCGCCCGGCGGAAAAGAACCTGAACGGAATCAGTTTCGCGGTGGCCAACATTACCGGATTTGCCGCGCGCGCCTGTGAGGCTGCGGCCGCCGAACAGAACCCAATTGCAGGGTTGACGGACTTACAAGCGCTTCTCCTGCAATCGCGGGAGCACGAAGTGTTTTCAGAAATAGAGCAGCAATGATGGACTTACTCAAAGATAATGCTTGGGCGGCAGCCAAGGGGCTGGGGATGGCCGCCCTTGCCAATTGGGCTATTTCAAGATGCCACGCTGGGGCAAACCTCCAAAGCCTCGGATAAGGTCACGGAGTGAAGTCCCGCAAAATGCCGCGGCCTATTCGGATCAACGGTCC
Organism: Terriglobia bacterium; assembly: GCA_025350105.1. GTDB lineage: Bacteria > Acidobacteriota > Terriglobia > Bryobacterales > Bryobacteraceae > Palsa-187. The sequence continues at coordinate 17,922 of JANXYJ010000022.1, forward strand.
GATTGGTGGTTGATTTGGCCTTAAGCGGCGCGAATCAGGAAATTTTTTGCGTCTCCTGTCACACTCCGCTAAGCAACGCAAGTTCGGCAACGCCAAAAAACGGCTTACTCGAAGGTTCTGGTTGAACGACGCCGGTAGAAGCAGTCTGGAGAAAACACAATTTGCAAAAAGAGGGCCACTCAAACGCGTCCCGCGTACTCAATCACCAACAAAGTAATATCATCACGTGCCGCCCCGTCATCAGTATCTTCCATGCGCCCGCCTTCGCCAGAGCCCGCGGGCTGCATGAAGCGTTCCACCGCCCCCGAAATCCCCGCGTGCAATTCCGTCGCATTGCGCGTGGCGTTTTCGCGAATGATCTCTCTCAGCCGCGGCCCGCCGAAAAATTCGCCAGCCGCGCTCTCCGCTTCCGTTACCCCGTCGGTGTACAGCACCACTTTATCGCCCGGCGACAGTTGTTCCTGAATCATCTGGAACGTCGCGCCTTCGATCATGCCCACCGGCATCGATGTCGGCTCCCAAGTCGCCATCCTGCCGTCGGCTTTCACCAGCACCGGCGAGCATTGTCCGGCATTGGTATAACTCAGAAGTCCCGACGAATCGAGCACACCGTAAAATACCGTGACATATTTTTCGCCCTTGGTGCGTTCTAGTAGAAATTCATTCAACTGCGACATCCTGGGCGCAATGCGCGATGCATCGCCGCTGGCCATCAAAAACGCCCCCTGCAACAAGCTCGCCAACAACGCCGAACTCACGCCTTTGCCCGAAACATCCGCCATGACGATGGTCCAAACATCCGGCGTGTTGCCACTGATTCCGGGAATGGAATGCACGTCGTAATAATCGCCGCCCACCTCATGCGACGGCTTGCTCGACCCCATCGCCCGAAACCATCCCGACGCAGGAAAGGAAACCGGTTGCAATCCGCGCTGAATCTCGCGAGCAATTCTCAGCTCATCTTCCATCCGGATTTTTGAGCGCTGCTCTTCCAGTAAATGCGCATTCTCCAAAATCGTCGACGCTTCAATCGCCAGCGTCTCCAGCAATTCGCGGCCCCCCGATGATAGATCCGCGGCTTCATCGGAGTCCAAATAGATTACGCCCACGGTCTCTTCTTGTGTCGTCGTCGCCCGCGTTTCCTCCGCGCTCTCGCTGCGCAAACGCACCAAGGGCAGGCACAATACGTACCCCTGCTGCGCACGCCCAGCGGAGTTTTCAAACGGCATCGACAACAATTCGCGCCGCGTGGCCAGCAGATTCCACAATCTTGCCACCGGCACTTGCAACGCATCTTGCGGCAAATTGCGGCCTGCGCGGTCGCGAGCCACCGCAATTTCCAACTCGCCGATGTTGGCTCCGCGCAGCAATAAAAACCCGCGCTCGCAACCAGTCACGGTTAATGCCGCGTCCACCACCGCCGCCAAAACTTCTTCGGTGGATAGGGAATTTTCCAGCGCTCGCGCCACTTCCACCAGCGAACGTAGCTTGGCCAGATCACCGGTCCTCGCATCGGGTCGCAAGAAAGATGACACGTGAGACAGCACCTTGCGGAAACGATCTTTTTCGCGCGTGAAGATCAGCGAGTAGGAATCGTTTAACCCCAAATCGATGCGGTCCGCCTCGCGCAGCACTTGCCGGTGCACGCGCTGCCCGTTAATCCACACTCCGTGGCGGCTGTCCAAATCCTCCACAACGTAGGCACCGCCTTCAAACAGGATCCGCGCATGTTTGCGTGATGCACGGTTGTCGCGCAACACCAAATCACTATCGGATTGCCGTCCGATGATGAAGGGAATGGGCCGGATCACGGCTCGCGTTTTTTGGCCCGATGGCGCCAGCACGGTCAGCGACGCTTGCGGGAACGAAGCCATTATTGGCCTACTTCTTCGGGTAGCACTTCCGGATTGGCTTCTTGCGCGCGCACGGACTGGCAATCGGGACAGTAGCCGCCCATCTCGGTTCGCGCCGAAACAATTTGAAAACCCAAGTTGCTTTCGATTTGTTTACGCATTTTTTGCAGCGGCTCGCCGAAAAATTCTTCCACTTTGCCGCAGCGCAGGCAAACCAAATGTGCGTGTTCTTGTTTTAAACGCGTTTCGTAATAATGTTGATCGCCGCCCACATGCATCAGGTCCAACTCATCAATCAGGCCGCTCATCTTCAGCAGCTTCAAAGTGCGATAGACCGTAACCCGGTTCAGCTTGGGGTCCTTTTTCTGGGCCATCTGGCAGAGCGTGTCCGCGTCCAGATGGCGCCCGGATTTGTCGATCAGATCGAGCAAAATCCGCCGCTGGCGGGTCAACCTTATGCCGCGCTCTTTCAGCGAATTCTGCATCACGACGGTGGGCATCACTACGAGATTAGCAAATCTATCTATTGCATCCGGAAGAGCTTAGCGGATTGCACACACGGGAAGTATTGCAGCGCGGCAGTAGAATCAAATCGGGAAATCGCAAATGTCAAAACAATTCAAACTTTATTGGATGCGCGAAACTGGCTGCCATGCAGGAACGCTGCTACCCGCAACCGAGCTAGCCACCACCGGAGTGGACCCAGGCAGCTGCAATCGCCTGCTTACGCTCGCCAACGACTCCGCAACCGATATCGTCCGCCTGCACCTGCCCTTCATGGACCAACGCGAATGGCGGCGCCGTGCAGAGGTGCTGGGCAAAACCAAATTCGTTCGCGAAGGTGACTTGATCCGCAATGTGCCGGCAAGTCCCGGCGCGGCTATGCGTGACCGCGCAGCCCACTTGTTAACCGCGGACCCTTCGTGGCAAATGGCTCCGCGCGAGCGCGACCTGCAATTCTTTCCCGTTTGGCAACGTGTGTCGGTTGCCTTGCAGCGCGCTTTTCGAGAGTGGGTCTCCGAAATCTATTTCCGCGATATCACGCGTTTCGAGGATCGTACCCACGCCTACCCCATCATCGTGTATCAAGCCAGCCGCCCCTGCTTTGGCCGTCCGCGAACCGAGTTCACCTACGACGCGGCGGATCCGGATTCGCTGAAAGCAGCTTGGCGGCTGACCGGCCGCGTGTTGAAAGATAATTTGGCGCTGATCGAGCAACGTTTGCATGCTGCTGGTAAATCCGCGTTAGCACGGCGCTATGCGCCGATTTGGGCCGAAGACATCATGCGCTCGGTGAACCTTTGTCCGCGCCCGTTCATCGAATTGGTGGCGCAGGAATCGGCCGTGATTAACGCGTTGATCGAAATGGGAGCGTCGCAAAGCCTGCAGGCGGTAAAACCTTTTTCGAAAACCGCCAGCACCTCTCTGCGGCGCATGGCCGGTATGGATCTTCGCGCGCTGGGATTAAAAGCACTCGCGGAGACCACGCGCACCTTGGCCGACATCGCCGAAGGCCGGTCGCAAGAATGCAGTTGGCGCAAAGCCAGTTGAGTTATGGCCGCGTGCGATACAACATGCGCGGAAAAGCGATGGTTTCGCGAATGTGTTCCAGGCCGCACATCCAGGCCACGAAACGTTCCACTCCCATGCCGAAACCCGCATGGGGAACCGAACCATAGCGCCGCAAATCCAAATACCAATCGAAGGCTTCGGGCGGCAAATTGTGTTCCTGCAAACGCCGCAGCAACAAGTCCAGGTCATGGATACGCTGGCCGCCGCCAATCACTTCGCCATAGCCTTCAGGTGCGATGAAGTCCACGCCCATGGCGACATCACCCATTCCAGACGGGCGGTCTGTGGCCGGCTGAAAGTAAAACGCCTTCACGCTGGCCGGGTAGCGATCCACCATCACCGGGCGATCCAGGTCGTCCGTCAAAAGCGTTTCGTCGGTGTTGCCAAAATCGGTCCCCCACTTGATTTCGCTGCCCTTGGCTTGCAGCTTGACCACGGCATCGTCGTAGCTCATGCGATGGAACGGAGCCTTGATGGCTTCCAGTTTGGTGACGTCGCGCTCCAGCGTTTTCAGCTCTTCCTTTCGATTTTCCAAAACGCGCGCAACCACGAAGCAGATCAGTTCTTCGCCCACGCGCTTCACATCTTCCAGGTCCGCGTACGCCATTTCGGGTTCCACCATCCAAAATTCCGTCAGGTGGCGGCGGGTTTTGGACTTCTCGGCGCGAAAAACAGGACCGAAGTTATATGTCTTACCGAACGCCATCGCAGTGGCTTCGCCGTAGAGCTGGCCCGATTGCGTCAGGAACAATTTTTCGTCCTCGAAATAGTCCACTTCAAACAGCGTGGAGGTTCCTTCGCAGGCCGCGGGCGTGAAGATGGGCGTATCCACCAACACAAATCCGTGGGAGTCGAAATAATCGCGAATGCCTTTGATGATTTCATGACGAACCCCAATCGCGGCGTGCTGGCGGCGGCTGCGCAGCCACAAGTGGCGATGGTCCATCAGGAAATCCACTCCGTGCTCTTTCGGCGTGATGGGATATGGCTTATCTTCCGGGACGCGTTGAACGATCGTCGCGCTTTCCACGTCCATCTCATAGCCGCCATGCGCGCGGGCTTCGGCGCGAATTTTTCCGCGCACGATAAATGACGATTCCTGCGTCAATTCCTTCAGCGCTTCAAAAGTTGCTTCGTCCAGCGCGCTTTTTACGGCCACGCACTGCATGATGCCGCTGCCATCGCGCATTTGCGGGAAACAAATCTTGCCACTCCGCCGCAAATTGTACAGCCAGCCGGCGATCTCAACCGATTCGCCTACATGCTTGCCGGCATTTGCAATCGATATGCGGGCGATGGAAATGCGCGGAGTCTCACTCATCTTCTTCTCTCAATTCTTCCAGTTTGTCAAAAACTTTGCGAACTTCATCCAACTTAAAAGGCACACCGGCGTTTTCCAATTCCGGGATGTGCATCAGTTCTAACAATAAAGGATACTGCTCTGGCTGCGAACGCAAACACGTCATCGCGGCGGCCCAATCGATGGTTCCGGTAAACGGAAACCAATGCAAGTCTTCTTCACCATCATTGTCATTCACGTGAGTGGATCGAATGCGGGGCTGCAGAAAGTTGTAAGCGTTGGTCACGCCTTCGTTCAAATGCGCATGACCCAGGTCCAGACAAAAGTTAAAATCCAGGTGCGTAAGTCCATTGAAACGCAACAGACCTTCGGCGCTAGACAGTTCGTTGGGAATATTTTCCAGCAGAATCTCCACGCCCCGGTGGCGCGCGAAGATCATCAGTTCTTCGAGCGATGTAAACGCAGCGTCCACCGCGCGCATGCCAAAAGACTCTCCGGCCACACCCAGGTGTTGGATCAAATAATGATACGGGATGGTCTCGGCGATTTCCAGGGTGCGCTTGATCTCGTCGATCATGGGAATACGCTTGGCTTTCAGTGGCTCGGTAATGCTAATCGCCGTGTCATAACCCGACTTGCCCCAATACTCGTCCGTGAACAGGGGTGCATGCATGGAGTGAACCCGCATCTGCGAATTGCGGAACCATAATGCCAATTCGGCAATCTGTTTGCGATTGCGATAATCCAGATGCTGGCGGGCGCAAAAGATCTCGATGGCCGGAAATTCAGCAGCCTGCATTTGATCCAGCAGCGCGGTGGTCAGTTTCTGATTGGCGAACAGATGAGTGGAGAGAGCCCGAATCACGCTCAGTAACCTACTGCCTTCCCTACCCAACGCGAATCGGCGGCGCCAAACAACTGGCCGCCGTTCACCAAGATTGCTTCCACGCGCGCAATCACCAACCCCGGCGACGAATCCAGTTTGTGTCCCATGGCCTGCAACCGTTCGTACGTTTCGGGCGCAAAATCTTTTTCCATGGTTAACTGATCGGGCTTCCATTGATGATGAAAACGCGGCGCATCAACGGCGTCCTGGATGTTCAGGTGGAAGTCGATCACGTTCAGGATCACTTGCAAAACCGAAGTGATGATGCGCGGACCACCCGGCGCGCCGAGCACCAGAAATGGCTTTCCATCACGAACCACAATCGTCGGCGACATCGCCGAAAGCGGACGTTTCCCGGGACCAATCGCGTTGGTTTCGCCTTGCACCAATCCAAACATATTCGGTGAGCCGGGCTTTGATGCAAAATCGTCCATTTCATCATTCAATAAGAAACCAAGGCCCGGAACCGTAATGCCGCTGCCGTAGCTGTTGTTCAAGGTATAGGTGACCGCCACGGCGTTGCCCTCCGCATCCACAATTGAGTAATGCGTGGTCTCCGTGCTTTCGTTGGTGGCGGGCAAGCCGGGTTGAATCTCGTCGCTTGATGAAGCGCGGTCCAGCTGAATATTTTCGCGGCGGGAACGAATGTAGGCCGGGTCCAGCAAGCGGGCCATCGGGTTATTGATGAAATCCGGATCGCCCAGATACTGGCTGCGATCAGCAAAAAAGCGGCGCATCACTTCGGCAACGTAATGTACCGATGCCGCCGAGCCTGGGCCCGATGTTTCGTAGCCGCTGCCCTCCAGCATGCCCAGCATTTGCAACAAGCCAATCCCGCCGGAACTGGGCGGCGGCGCGGTGATAACGTCGTAATCTTGATAGCGGCCGTCTCGATAGTGCCCAGTCAGCGGAACCCGCTCCACGGCCTGATAGTTCTTCAAATCGTCCAGAGTAATCAGTCCGTGGTGCTTGGCCATTTCCGCCGCCAAACGTTTGGCGGTGAAGCCTTCGTAGAAGTCGCGCGCGCCGTCCGTCGAAATGCGTTTCAAGGTCGCCGCTAATTCCGGTTGTCGCAGTCGCGCTTCGCCCGCATAGTATCGGCCGCGATTTTGAAAGATGCGCCGCGATTCCGGATCTCGTTTCATATTGGAGGCGCTCTTCATCGTACGGGCCGCGCGCGGCGAAATGCGAAATCCACTCTGCGCCAAATTGACAGACGGCGTCAGCACCTCCAGCCACGTCTTGCGGCCATACTTTTTCTGCGCCAGCTCAAATCCGCGAACCGAGCCGGGCACGCCCACTGAACGCCAGCCATCAATGGAATCGCGCGTCGCGTTGCCCTCGGCGTCCAGGTACATGTCGCGCGATGCGGCGGCGGGAGCTCTTTCACGAAAATCGATAAACGTGGTCCGGCCATCGGCAAAGCGCACCAACATAAAGCCGCCGCCGCCGATGTTGCCCGCGTAAGGATGCGTCACCGCCAAGGCGAAGCCCACCGCCACAGCCGCGTCCACTGCGTTGCCGCCGGATTTCAGAACGTCCAATCCCACGTCGGCCGCGGCGGCTTCCTCCGCCACCACCATGCCATGAGCGGCTTGCACCGGCTCGGCTGCGCTCAAACTGCCGGAGAGCAGCGCGCCGATGTACGAAAGTACTAGAACATGGACCATTCCTGATTGTACTAGTGGCCTACAGGCAATCACCAATCGGGAGAGCATAGTACAAGGAGGGAGAAGCAGCAGAGGATGTCGACTGCGAATCATCGCACCAATGTTCGGGAAAAGTTAGCGGGACCACTACGGCTGTCATGGGCCGACCCGTCACTAGGGACAATGTTCGCGCGCGGCAAATGCATCGATGCATCCGAACGCGGGATGAAGGTTCTGGTGACCGATCCCGTGCCGCGCCTGAGTACGGTTTCCATTGCCATTGAACGCATGGGGTTTTCGGGCAGCGCCACCGTCCGCCACGTGGCCCGCGCGGGCCGTGGCTATCTGGTGGGATTGCAATTAAACCAGCCCATCCCCCAGTCCCTATTGGCAAAACACGTGACGCTTGCCAGCACGGCGACCGGCACGGGGCTGGAACTGAACACCACTGGCGCATAGCGCGCGGCGGGTCCATCGAAACAATCCATCGAAACAATCCATCAGAAACATCCATCGACCATCCACAATGAGCTAGCGTTTTGTAGCCAGCATCGCTACACTAGCCAAAGTAACTTCACCACCAGGGAGCGTGATTTCACCGCATGACTAAGTTATCGCTGATATTCTTATCGTTATTGACTTGGGGCTGTTCTATACTCGCGGCACAACCCGCCCCAGACCTGGAAAAGCGTCTGGCGGAGGCCGAAAAGGCCGTAAAAGCGGCGCAGTCTGCCGGAGACAATGCCTGGATGCTGGTGAGCGCCGCTTTGGTGCTGATGATGACCGGTCCCGGATTGGCCCTGTTTTACGGCGGCTTAGTGCGCCGTAAAAACGTCCTCAGCACCATGATGCACAGCTTCATTTTGATGGCGGTGGTGACGGTGCTTTGGGCACTGGTGGGGTATAGTTTGGCCTTCGGCGAAGGCAATTCGTTCATCGGCAGCCTTCAATATGCATTCATGAACGGCGTAGGCGATGCGCCCAACCCCGATTACGCCGGGACCATTCCGCAAGGAACGTTCATGGTGTATCAGTTGATGTTCGCCATCATCACGCCAGCTTTGATTTCTGGCGCCTTCGCGGAGCGCATCAAATTCACCGGCATGCTGCTGTTTACGATTTTGTGGACGCTGTTGGTCTACTTCCCCATGGCGCACATGGTTTGGGGCAAAGGCGGGTTGCTCAACGCGTCGCTCGGCGGAAGAATTCCGGCGCTCGATTTTGCCGGCGGCACGGTGGTCCATATTACATCCGGTGTTTCGGCGCTGGTGTGCGCGCTGTATTTGGGGAAACGTAAAGGCTATGGGAGCGATCCCATGCGGCCGCACAGTTTGGTTTTCAGCACCGTGGGCGCGTGCTTGTTGTGGGTGGGTTGGTTCGGCTTTAACGCCGGCAGCGCATTGGCTGCGTCGTCACTGGCGACAAGTGCGTTCATCGCCACTCACTTTGCCGCCGCCGCCGCCGCCCTCAGTTGGCTGGGCGCGGAATGGATTCGCACCGGAAAGCCCAGCATGTTGGGCGGCATTTCCGGCGCCGTCGCGGGCTTGGTGGCCATCACGCCGGCGTCTGGTTTCGTGAAGCCCATGCCCGCGTTGCTAATTGGCCTGCTGGCTGGCGTGGTGTGTTACATGATGGTGAGCGTGGTGAAAAACCTGTTTGGTTATGACGACGCGCTGGACGCTTTCGGCGTACACGGAATCGGCGGAACGCTCGGTGCGATCCTGACTGGTGTGTTCGCCACCAAAGAGATCAACGACCTGTTTAAAGGCAAGGCGATGGGCCTGCTGGAAGGCAACGGCGGGCAGGTGATGAATCAGATCATCGCGTCGGCTATTGCATGGGGCCTGGCGATTGTGGGAACTTGGATCATCCTGAAGGTTTGCGACATGACCGTGGGCATCCGCGCCGAAGAGGGCGAAGAAGTGGAAGGATTGGACCTGAGCATGCACGGCGAGGAAGGTTACAACTTCGAGGCATAGGCTGTTAACAGAGCGAGCCTGACGAAGGAAATACACACATGAAAAAGATTGAAGCGGTCATTCAACCTCACAAGCTGGAAGAAGTGAAAGAAGCGCTGAAGCGCATCGGAATTGATGGCATGACCATCACGGAGGTGCGCGGGCATGGCCGGCAAAAAGGCCACAAGGAAGTCTATCGTGGTATGGAATATCAAGTGGACTTGCTGCCCAAAGTGAAACTGGAGATGGTGGTTCCCTCCTCTCGTTCCGAGGAAGTGATCAAGACGCTGGGCGATGCTGCGCGCACTGGCAAAATCGGCGACGGCAAAATCTTCGTCTTCGACGTGGCGGAGGCCATCCGCATCCGCAACGAGGACCGCGGCGAGACCGCACTTTAGTTTTTCTTCTCATGAACGGCAACACGTGGTGGCTTTTCGTCATCATGGGGCTGGTGCTGGACCTTACTCCCGGGCCAGCTGTTCTGTATGTGCTGTCGAGCGCGCTGCGCCAGGGCGGGTGGCGTAGCGTTTCCTCAATCCTGGGAATTCTCACCGCCAACGCCTTTTACTTCGCGCTTTCGTCGCTGGGTGTGGGCGCGCTGCTGATTGCAGCCGGCCTGGGGATGGCGATGTTGCGACGGGGTTAGGCGCTACGCACGACGGTCTTTGGCCGCCATCAATTCCTTGATGTTGACCAGATCCGTGGGATAGTTGCCGGTGTAGCAGGCGTAGCAGTAATCGTGATTGTGATCGGCCACTGCTTCGCGCAAGCCGGAGAGCGGAAGATAAGCCAGCGAATCGGCTTCCACGAAGCGGCGGATTTCTTCCGTCGTGTTGTTGGCGGCGATGAGTTCGGCCACGCTGGGCGTGTCCACTCCATAGAAGCAGGGCGAAACGGTGGGCGGACAGGAAATGCGCAGATGAACTTCGCGCGCCCCGGCGTTACGAACCATGCGGACAATTTTGCGGCTGGTGGTGCCGCGCACCAGCGAGTCGTCCACCAGAATTACGCGCTTGCCTTCGAGCAGCGCACGCACCGGATTCAACTTCAGCTTCACACCGAAATCCCGAATGGCCTGCGACGGTTCAATAAACGTGCGGCCCACATAATGATTCCGGATCAGCCCAAGATTGTAGGGGATGCCGGATTCGAGCGCATACCCCAGCGCCGCCGCCACGCCGGAATCGGGCACCGGCACTACGATATCGGCATCGACGGGATGCAATTGCGCCAGCAATCGGCCCAGCATTTCACGCGATTCCTGAACACTTCTGCCAAACACCATGGAATCGGGCCGCGAAAAATAGACGTGCTCGAAAGCGCAGTGGGCGTGCGCGCGCACGGGCGCGTAACGTTCGCGCGTCATGCCTTCCTTGCTGACGATGACCATTTCGCCGGGTTCGACATCGCCCAGGTGCACGGCGTCAATCAAATCGAACGCGCAGGTTTCCGAAGCGAAAACGTAGCACACGGCGCCATCGGGCATTTCCATTTGCCCCAGGGCGAGCGGGCGGAAACCGTGCGGGTCACGCGCGATGATAATGCGATCTTCGGCCAGAAACACCAGCGAAAACGCGCCTTCAAGTTGTAACAAGGCTTCGCGCAGCGCCCCCGCCAGGGTTTTTTCGCGCGAGCGGGCCACCAGGTGCAAAATCACTTCGGTATCGCTACTGGCCTGGAAGATCGATCCTTCCTGTTCCAATTCGCGGCGCAATTCACCGGCGTTGGTGATGTTGCCGTTGTGCGCGACCGCGATTTTGCCCTTGTTGCAAGCCACCGAAAACGGCTGGGCGTTCAGCAAAACCGTGTCGCCGGCGGTGGAGTAACGGGTGTGGCCAATGGCCATATCGCCCGGCAAACGGCCCAGAACCTCGGGGCTGAAAATGTCGGCCACGTGGCCCATGCTTTTGTGGTTGTAGAGATCGCGGCCGGGTTTGCCCGTGGAGGCCATACTTGCGATGCCCGCGCTTTCCTGGCCGCGGTGCTGCAGCGCGTACAAACCCAAATAGGTAAGATTGGCGGCTTCGGGGTGGCCGTAGATGGCGAAAACGCCGCACTCTTCGCGGAGCTTGTCGAAGGGGACATTCTCGTCTAAATCTGCTTCAAACATACTCGGTTCGAGCTGATTTTTATGCATGTACGGGCGCTAGCCTTTCTGGCAATGCGTTTTCCCAAACCTCGGCCAACTTGACGATGGATTGATCGATCCAAGCGTCACTTCTATTGTCAATCCGTAACCTGCTCTTCATTGTAACGCCGATGTTCAGGCATTCTACGTTGTGACGCCGGGCGATTTCGATAACGGCGTCCGGGTTCGCCGTCGACAAGACAACCCGCGACGGGCCTTCGTGAAATAACGCCAGTTCGGGCTGCAAGTCGGAAGCCAGCGAAATTTTCGCGCCCATTCCGCCCGAACAACTTTCCGCCAACGCCACAGCCAAGCCGCCGTCACCCACATCGTGAGCCGACTCTGCGTGACCGGAATTTACGATTTCGCGAATGGCGGATTGGACTCGCTTTTCGTAGTCCATGTCGAGCGCGGGCGGCAGTCCCCACATATTGTTTAAAACAACTTTGGCATATTGCGTGCCGCCGAAACGGGTCGCGTCGCAATTTCCCAAACCGCCCAGCAACAGAATTGGACGCCCTTCGTTCTTGAACGGCATGGTGATGGGCCGGGCTGTTTTGAGAGTACCTACGATCCCCATGACGGGCGTGGGCCAGATGGCATCACCCAAAGTCTCGTTGTACAAGCTGACATTGCCGCCGGTAATGGGCGTGTCGAAGAATTTGCAGGCTTCGCTGATTCCCTCGATGGCTTCGACCAATTGCGCCATGATCTCGGGGCGTTCCGGATTGCCAAAATTCAAATTGTTCGTCGCCGCCACCGGCAGCGCGCCCACGGTAGAAAGATTGCGGCAGCATTCGGCAACCAGCAACTTCGCGCCCTCCCTTGGGGACAGCGAACAGTAGCGCCCGTTGCCGTCCACGGACATGGCGATGCTGGTATCGGTATCTTTGATGCGCACAATCGCCGCATCGCCGCCCGGACCTGCCAGCGTGTTGGTGCGAACGGTGTAATCGTACTGCTGCCAGATCCAGCGTTTGGAGCAGAGATCACCGGAGGCGACCAGGGCAAGCATGTCGCTGTTCAGATCTTTCGAGGCGAAGGCCGGCGCTTCCATCGGCGCTGCGCGATACGGCGCTACATTATGTGGACGATCATATAGAGGCGCTTCGTCGGCCAGTTCTCGGTTGGGAATTTCCGCAACCACCACGCCGTGATCCTTCACCCGCAGAATGCCGTCGCCGGTGACAGTGCCGATGGTAACCGCGTCCAGGCCCCACTTTTTGAAGACGGCAAAAACTTCGTCTTCGCGGCCCTTTTCGGCGACGAGCAGCATGCGCTCCTGCGATTCGCTGAGCATGATCTCAAATGGCTGCATGCCGGTTTCCCGCTGCGGCACCAGCGACAGATCGAAATCGATCCCCGTCTCCGCGCGGCTGCCCATTTCACAAGTAGAGCAAGTGAGTCCCGCCGCGCCCATGTCCTGAATGCCAACGACAGCGCCGGTGTGCATAGCCTCGATGCAAGCCTCCAGCAGCAGCTTCTCCATGAAGGGATCACCGACTTGCACGTTGGGGCGCTTGGCCATGGAGTCTTCGCTGAATTCCGATGACGCCATTGACGCGCCGTGAATGCCGTCGCGGCCGGTTTTGGCACCAACATAAATCACCGGATTGCCAATGCCGGTGGCGCGGCCGAAGAAGATTTCGTCATGCTTAAAAACGCCCAACGCGAAAACGTTCACCAGCGGATTGCCGTTGTAGCAGCTTTCAAAAGCCGTTTCGCCGCCAATGGTGGGCACGCCGAAACAATTGCCATAATGCGAAATACCGCCGACCACGCCTTCCAGAATGCGCCGGTTGCGCGCGCCGTGTTCAGGATCGTCAAGCGGTCCAAAACGGATGGCGTCCATCACCGCAATGGGGCGCGCGCCCATCGTGAAAATGTCGCGCAGAATGCCGCCCACGCCCGTGGCTGCGCCTTGGAAGGGCTCAATAAAACTGGGGTGATTGTGGGATTCGATCTTGAAGGCAATCGCGTAATTGTCGCCGATATCTATGATGCCTGCGTTTTCGCCCGGACCCACCAACACGCGGTCGCTTTTGGTCGGCAGCTTCCGCAGGTGGATCCGCGAGCTTTTATAGGAGCAATGTTCGCTCCACATCACGGTGAAAATGCCCACTTCGGTTTCGTTGGGTTCGCGCTTCAAAATGGCGCGGACTTTGTCGAGTTCGGAAGCTGTAAGTTCGCTCATCTGGATAGTGGGGGCGCACCGGCAACGGACTGGACCCCGAAGGTCTGGACTCCGAAGGTCTGGACCATGGACTCTAAGATCACCAGCCCGTCGGTGCAGCCCAGCAACATGTCGGCGGCGCGTTCGGGATGCGGCATCATGCCCATCACGTTGCGCCCCTCGTTGCAAATGCCCGCAATGCCGTCGAGAGAGCCGTTGGGGTTGTCCACATAACGCAAAACTACGCGGTCGTCATTTTTGAGCGACGCGAGCGTCTCTGAATCAGCGAAATAGCAACCGTCGCCGTGCGCCACGGGCAGAGTGAGAATCTGACCTGCCCTTGCCGACCCGGTAAAAGGCGTGTGAATCGATTCGACGCGAACCCCTACTGGACGGCAGACGAATTTGAGATCGCGGTTGCGCAACAGTGCGCCAGGCAGCATTCCGCTTTCTACCAAGACCTGAAAACCGTTGCAAATGCCCAGCACCAAACCGCCGCCTGCAGCGAACAGCTTCACGGCTTTCATCACGGGAGAAAATTTCGCAATGGCGCCGCAGCGGAGGTAGTCGCCATACGAGAAACCGCCGGGCAAGATGACGGCATCGACAGCCGGAAGCGCCCCGGAATCATGCCAGATGAATTCGGCGGAATGGCCCAGGTTATGCGTAAGCGCATACCAAGCGTCGTGATCGCAATTGCTTCCCGGAAACACGACGACACCAAAGCGCATGGGAGGAACCCTCAGTGTAGCAAAGACCTCCTCCGTATGCCACAAATTCTATGAGGGTTATTTTGTGGCGTTAAAACTTACAGCGCCGGGTCCGCCCAATCGTCCTCGCGGCGGCCGTGCGGTAGAAAGGTGGGCAAGTCCAGGTCCGCGAATTCCGCCCGCTGGCTTCTGGCCGAAGGCACGGGAGCCACCTGCAACGAATCCTGCGGCAGCCGATGCTCCGCACTCGCCTTCGCTAACTGAGACAAAGTGCTCTCGATGGGAGCGTGGGTCGCTTGCGGGGCGGCAAAGTTTGGCATTTCTGTCTGTGAGATTTCTGGATTCGGCAGTTCTGGGTTTAAGATTTCCGGGTTGCCAGTTTCTGGGTCGGGCAAGTCCAGAACCGCCGTTGCGGCGCTGGCCGATTCCAGGCTTGCCTGCCCGGCCGCGCGCTCCACGTCGTCCGCCGCCGGGTTTTGCACCAGGTTGGCCGAACGGTGCGTGCTATTTTCTTCTTGTTGACGAATGGCTCCCTGGGTGTTCATGGCGGATTCCGCAATACCCATTGGCACCTGATAACCACGGGCCTGCGAGGGGACAAAGTCCATCGCCTTCAACGCAACCGATTTCAGCGGCGCCGCAGACGGTACTCGGATCGCCGAAGTGGCCGACGGCGAACCTGAGAAACCAGATCCGGAGACCGGCGACGAAGCTAACGCGGAAGCAAGCGATGCGGGCAACCCGGCAGTGGCTAACGAGGACCCGGCAGAGGTTCCCTGAAAGGAACGGCCGGCCTTGGCACGGGCAGCCTCAAAGCGGTTCGGGTTCGCTCCGGCGGTTTCATCGCCAGCCTCGCCATGGTCCAGATGATTACCAGCATCAACCCCAGCCGGGGCTGGAGCAGAGCCATGGCCAGTAAGGGCAACTGGCTCACCAGAATGGGTAAGTGGAGCGCCCGTTTCGACGGCCCGATCTAGTTGAGCCAAACTGCTATGAGCGTTGGCCGATGCGTCGTCCAGTTCTACGGGCCCTGTCTGCGGAGAGCCCTGACCCGGCGCAGCAGCAAACGGACCAGCAGCTGGATTGGAAAACGACGAGCTCTGTGACGAACTCTGGACTTGGCGCAACAGGTTATCGGCGTAGGCGTCGACGTCGTGTCCCAGTTGCGTGCTGGTATCGGACAGCGGCAACGAAGACGACTGTCCGGGGCGCTGGCCAGCCTTCATCAACTCTTTGATTTCGCCCAGCTCCGTGACAATTCTATAGAGCAGGTAGATCCCGGACAACAGGATCGCGTAGCTTAACCAAGTGATCACGGTGCTCATGTAAGTTGTTGGTAAATCCACAAGGACATCCTCGGGAGGTTGATCGGCTCCGCAACTTCAGGACTTTACAGCAACTTCAGACTTTTCCGGAACTGGGCTAGGGCTTTTCGCCGTTCCCGCTGCCCTCCGTAGATGGTTTGGATCGCGGCCAGTGGCGTCGCAACCTATTGAATCAAAAGAGACAATAGTTGGAGAAATGGGTCCTAGGGGTGTATCGGCTCGGGAATAAGTGCACCCGCTTTGCGCTCGGCTTTCTGCAGAGATTTGTCGCGATACATGGCTTCGTCGGCACGTTGAATCAGTTCCGCCAAGGGCATCCCTTGCCGCCAGATGGCCAGACCGATACCCGCACTCACCGGTATTTTGATGCTCGGACCACCCTCATTCACTTTAAGGGCATATTCACCGAAAACCCACTGCCGGATGCGATCGACGGTAGCGCGGGCGGCTTTCCCTTCGCAATCTAGCACGATGAGAAACTCGTCTCCGCCCCAACGGCCCACCAGATCCGAAGCTCGCACGACGTGGACCAATTCCGTGGCGAAATGTTTTAGCAACTGATCGCCCGCCAAGTGGCCAATGCGGTCATTGGTTTCTTTCAGGCCGTTCAGATCGGCCATTGCAACGCAAAAGGTCTTGTTGAGTTTCATGCGCAGGTCCAGATCGCTCTCGAGCTTGCGGCGATTGGCAACGCCGGTGAGAGCGTCGGCGGAGGCAGCCTGTTCGGTTTCCTCCAGTTTGGCGCGGTAGGTGGACAATTCCTTTTGCAAAGCTTCAACTGCCTGTTGGCTGTCCTGGCTCATTTGCTCCACGGTTTTATGAAGCTCACCTACGCTTTCGGCGAGACTACTCCGCAGCTTGGTGACGTCCTCCAGTTCGGAAATGGCCTGCAGACGTTCAGTGAGCCCGCGGAAATTCTTTCCGTAGCGCTGATCGCGGGCGCCGAGCGATTCGGCGGTGCGGGCCACCACCATCAGCAACTCGCGGACATCGGTGGTTTTCCGTTTATAATAATCGAAAGTGCGATCGCGCCAGCTGTTCAGCTGATGCTGGACGGCGATCTCGGTGGCGGTAATCTGTTCCGAGCTGACATCGGAGGAAACCGCCGCCTGCAGCTTTTGCAGGCTTTCGGAGAAATCCCCGGCCGCAGGAGGACAAACCTGAGACCCGCATTCGCCGGTGGCGGTCAGCAAAGTCTTATAAGAAGCAATGAGCGTCGCCAGGAGGGAGTGGGAACCTGGATCCAGATAACGTTTGAGAGAAACCACGGAAGGCATATCGCCAGCCTTACCGTTTTTTCTAGCCCCTTCGTAACTGAAAAGATGGGTTACCTGTAAAATGAAATTTGCCCACACCTCCTCGCCTGAATCCGAAAACATTTCACGCCGATCCCATGCGGCAATTTGACCGTTGGTTCCGTGCGGCCAAGCGGGCCGGTATTCAAGAACCCAACGCCATGACGCTGGCAACAGCAGATGCGAAGGGTTGCGTGTCGGCACGGATGGTCCTACTAAAGGGAGCCGACGCTAGGGGCTTTCAGTTTTTCACCAACTACGAAAGCCGCAAGGGCCGCGAACTGGCGGAGAATTCCCGCGTGGCGCTGGTGTTTTATTGGAAGGAACTGAATCGCCAGGTGCGGGTGACCGGGCGCGTCAGCAAGCTTTCGGCGGAAGAATCGGATGCGTATTTTAATAGCCGGCCGCTGGCCAGCCGGTTCGCGGCCATGGCTTCGCCGCAGAGCCGAGCCATCCCATCGCCAATGGTGCTGGAGGAAAGAGTGGAGCGGTTCGCAAAGATGAATCCGGACGGCAACCCACCGCGTCCCCTACACTGGGGAGGGTACTGTGTCCAACCCGATGAGATCGAATTCTGGCAGCAAGGGCAGCATCGCCTGCATGACCGTTTGGTGTATCGAAAGAGTAAGAAGACTTGGCGTATGGAGCGGCTGGCGCCGTAAAACGCCCCAAAGACCAGCAGCAACTGGCAGTTGCTCCGAATATTACCGGCCCAGGATTTTCCCTGGGGAGTAACTTAGGTTCATGCGGCGGGCAGGCAGACTTCCAGGCAAGCGCCACCCTCGGGCCGGTTGCTGGCCGAAATGGTTCCTCCGTGCTGCGTAATAATGCCCTGCGCCACGGTCAGGCCTAGCCCCGTCCCTTTGGCATCCAGCCGCGAGCTTACAAAGGCGTCGAACAACTCCGGCAGGACGTCCGCAGGGATTCCTGGGCCATTATCCTCAACCGTAGCGACGATGACGATGCGTCCGTCACGGAGCTCGCGTCTGGCATTGACGAAGATTGCGGCGGAGGGGTTTGGCCGGGCATGTTCCTCCAGCGCGTTCAAGGCATTGCGCAATAGGTTCACAAACACTTGCAGCAGGCGATCGGAATTACCAAACACCTGGTGTTCGGCGCGGATGTTGTTGGTAAACTGCACTCCATTGGCTTTCTCGTCAAGGGCGAGCGAAATCGCTACCAGCGACCAGGCTTCTTCGATCAGCGGGCGTAGAGGGGTGGGTTCCATCTGCGTTTTGCGTAGCCGCGAAAAATCCACCAGGCTCTCGCTAATGCGTTGCAGGCGCTGACCCACGCGCTGCATGCGGGCCAAACGGTCCAGTGTTGGCGCGTCTTTGGTCGTTTGTGCGGTAGTCTCCAAAAGCTTTTCAATAGAACCGTTCAGCACGGCCAACGGCGTGTTCAGTTCGTGTGCCACGCTGGCCGATAACAACCCAAGGCTGACCAGCCGGTCCTGCTCCTCCAGACGGCGAAGTGCTGCGGCGAGTTCATCTTCCTGACGCCGAAGCGCGGCTACAGTTTCGTTGCGCGAGCGCATAATCTGGCCGATTTCGTCGCCAAGGATGTCGTCTTGGGGGATCAGTTCCCGTTGACGGTCGCCGGCTCGGGTCGCCGCATCGGCCGCCAGCATGCGCCGGATGGGGGAATAGACATACAGAGGCATAATGGTGGATTCCAGCAGCAGAACGGCGAGCCCGTAGATAACCCCTAGGAGCAGGAACAGCCTGATTTTTGCTTGTGTGAGGGAGTTCTCGTAGGATTGTTGGGACTGCTCGTTTCGTGCAGTAGACTCAAGAGAGTTCCCCGCAGGGGAATTCCCATTTCGTTCCAAAATGGCGGCTTCCCGGCTCCGGGCATCTTTTACCATTCCTTCATAAAGCGGAATGAGAGAGAAATATGCAGCCCCAGTCAGCACTAAGAAAAAGAGGTTGTGCAGTACCATGAGCTTGGGCCGGACCTTCAGGTTGCCGAACAGGCGCCCAGCGGCTCCAAAGGGTCTTGGAGAGGGCAGGTTCTCAAGAATTTCCGCAGTCAGAGCGATTTTCGGCGTGGTACCCGGTTTGACGCTAGATGCAGTATTTTTCCAGTTAAACAAGAATTTTTGCTCCAGTTGCGTAACCGCTGCCGTTATGATAGAAAAAGAAGGAGCCCAAAAGATCAGATCGCGTGAGGCGCCCAGTACTTGAAGGGCGCATCAAGGGCTGGGGACCAACACTCGAAATGGCTGTCATTTTTCCCAAGTCGTCAGACATCATCTTAAAGGTGTTGGGTGCCGTGGTGGGGTTAGGCGCGCTGGCGGGAGCCGCGGCCTTCACCTATTACACGTACCCGACGGTAATCGACACCGGCTACCAACCGGTGCAACCCGTGCCGTACAGTCACAAGCTGCACGCCGGGCAATTGGGCCTGGATTGCTACTATTGCCACTCTACCGTGTATAAGGCTGCTTTTGCTGCGGTGCCGGCCACCAGCACATGCATGAACTGCCACACGCAGGTAAAGAAAGACAGTCCCCGTTTGGAACTGGTACGGAAAAGCTATGCAACCGGGCAGCCGGTGCCGTGGGTGCAGATTCATCGCATGCCGGACTATGTTTATTTTAATCACCAGGCTCATTTGGCGGCCGGTGTGAGTTGCGTGAGTTGCCATGGCCGCATCGACCAGATGATCGAAGTCCGCCAGGAAAAGCCGCTGAATATGGGTATGTGCCTGGATTGCCATCGTGACCCTGCTCCCAATGTACGGCCCGCGGAGTTGGTAACCAAGCTTGACTGGGTGCCGGACCGGGATCCCAGGGTGATCGGGCAGGAAATTATCGCAGCCAAACATTTAGATCCACCCACAAACTGCTCGGGGTGCCACCGATGAGTGCAACTACAACATTAATTAACATCGAACAACCCCAACTCCCCAGCGCGCCGGCGCTTCAGATCGAGGGCAATGTCACGGGCAAGAAGTACTGGCGCAGTTTGAATCATCTGGCGGAGACGCCGGAATTCAAGGATTGGGTCAAACGAATCTTCCCGGCCAATATCAATTCGATGATGGACGGCAATTCCCGCCGTACCGTGTTAAAGCTGATGGCCGCCTCGTTTGGATTGGCTGGCTTGACTGCTTGCCGACGCCCAGTTGAGCACATCATGCCCAACTCCAAGGGTTCGGTAGCGGATGAGTACGCTCCTGGTGAAGCCCATCATTATGCGACGGTAATGTCGATTGGCGGTCACGTGACCGGCCTTTTGGTGGAAACCCACGATGGGCGTCCCACTAAAATCGAAGGGAATCCGGACCACATTCATAGCTTGGGCGCCGCGACTGCGATTCAGCAGGCCAGCATCCTGAGTATGTACGACCCGGATCGTTCAGCGAAAGTGCTTGCGTCCGGAAAAGATTCGAGCTGGAACGCCTACGAAGCGGCCCTGCAGACCATTTCGCTTGGCGACGGCAGTGGATTGCGCTTCCTCAGTGGAATGGTTACCTCGCCTTCGCTGGTAGGCTTGCGTAATGAAGCGCTTAAGAAATTCCCCAAAGCGAAGTGGGTGGAGTACGAAACCGCGGCGCGAGAGAACGAACTGGCAGGCACGGCGATGGCCTACGGGCAAGCACTGTATGTGCACCCCAAGTTCGACAAAGCAAAAGTCATTTTATCACTGGACGATGATTTCCTAGCCTTGGATTCACCCGCTCCGTTCATGACCACGCTGTTTTCGCGGGGTCGTCGAGTAGAGACTGAAGAAGATCTGGAAAAGATGAATCGGCTCTACGTGGTAGAGAGCCAGTTTTCGGTAACCGGCGCCAATGCGGATCATCGTTTGCGGATGAAGGGCAGCGACGTGCGCCAGTTTGCCATTGACATAGCCACTACGCTGGGGGCTCCGCTCGGTCTTAACGTGGTCGGCAACGATAAGAATGACAAGCGTGCCAAATTCCTTGCCGCCGTTGTCAAAGATCTGAAGGCGGCCGGTGCCGAAGCGTTGGTGGTGGCGGGGCCGCGGCAGCCAGCCAGCGTGCAGGCGCTCGCGTCGCTGATCAATCAGCAGTTGGGGAGCGCGGCGGTCAGCTATTCCAAGCCGGTGATGCAAGGGTCAGATACGGGCGTAAATGCGCTAAAGGCGTTGGCCGGCGAAATGAACTCCGGGCAGGTTTCGACCCTGGTCATTTTGGGAATCAATCCGGCGTATTCGGCTCCTGCCGATCTGCAGTTTTCCGTGGCTTTGTCGAAGGTTGCCAATTCGATCCATTTGGGCCTGGAAGAAGACGAAACGGCGACTGCGGCGAAATGGCATCTGCCGGAAGCTCATTACCTGGAGTCATGGGGAGATCAGGCGACGTCCGAAGGTTTAGCGTCCATTCAGCAGCCGGCGATTGAACCACTCTACGGAGGCAAAACGGCGGCTGAGGTTGTGGCCCGACTGGTTGGAAATCGCGATTTGAAGGCGCACGACATCGTCAAAAATTATTGGCTGGGGCGTTTTGGCGCTTTGAAGGGCGCCGACGGCGAGCAGTTGTGGCGCAAGGCATTGCACGACGGCGTGATAGCCGGATCGCAAACGGGTGAGACGGTAAAAGTAAGTGTCGATGCAAAAAAACTGGCGGTGACGCTCGTTGGGGAACCCAAAGCTGTGGCGGGTGACTCGAAGTCTGTTGAAGTTGGTTTTTATCCCAGCTCCTCGGTCTGGGATGGACGCTTTGCCAACAACGGCTGGCTGCAGGAAGCGCCGGATCCGATGACCAAGCTGACCTGGGGCAATGCTGCGATGGTCAGTCCGGCAATGGCACGCAGCCGGGGTTTGGTTGATGGCGATATGGTTGCGATTATGCGCGGCAACCTGAAACTGGAAGCGGCAGTGATGATTCAGCCCGGCCATGCCGATGACTGTATCTCCATTTCGCTGGGCTACGGCCGCAAGAGTTGCGGGCGTGCGGGTAAAGACGTCGGGTTTAATGCCAATCTGATTCGTTCGAGCGACGGGTTCTGGTTTGCTCCGGGCTTCACGGTGACTAAGACAGGGGAAACTCATCGGCACGCGACAACGCAGGAGCACGGAACTCTTGAGGATGAGGGGAATAACGCCGAACGCCAGCATGACCGGGCGTTGGTGCGGGAAACTACCACGGTCGAGTATCGAAAAAATCCCAAACTGATCGAAGACATGGTGGAAGTACCGGAGCTCAAGAGTATTTATGCGGAGGTCAAGTACGATCAGGGGTATCAATGGGGGATGGCCATCGATTTGACCTCTTGCACTGGCTGCAATGCTTGCGTGGTAGCCTGTCAGGCGGAAAACAACATACCGGTGGTTGGCAAGGAGCAGGTTCTGCGCGGCCGCGAAATGCACTGGATCCGGTTGGACCGGTATTATTCGGGAGACGAAAACGATCCGACGGTGGTGGAGCAGCCGTTGCCGTGCATGCAGTGCGAGAATGCGCCATGCGAAAACGTCTGCCCGGTACAGGCAACCAGCCACAGCCCAGAAGGCTTGAACGATATGGCGTATAACCGTTGTGTGGGAACCCGGTACTGCGCCAATAACTGTCCGTTCAAGGTACGGCACTTCAACTTCCTGAACTTCCACCGCGAAGAAAAGGAAATCGTAGGTTTGGTTTACAATCCTGACGTCAGCGTGCGCATGCGCGGTGTGATGGAAAAGTGCACCTATTGCGTGCAGCGGATTGAAGAGGTAAAGATCTCCGCCAAAGTGGATGGCCGCAAGGAAATCAAGGATGGCGATATCAAGACTGCCTGCCAGCAGACCTGCCCGGCCGAGGCGATTACCTTTGGTAATATTAACGACCCCAATAGCCGGGTCGCGAAACTGAAGAAGCAGGAACGCAACTATGCCATGCTGGCCGAACTCGACATTCGACCGCGCACGACGTACCTGGCGAAGTTGCGCAATCCGAATCCCGAACTGGGAGGCAAGGCATAGACATGAGTGCGGTCACACAAAATCCAGCATTGATGGAAGTCAATCCGCCTCTGGTGCAGAGCGATACGTACCACGATCTTACCGAGCAGGTTAG
The DNA here is from genome assembly GCA_025350105.1 of Terriglobia bacterium. Lineage (GTDB taxonomy): Bacteria > Acidobacteriota > Terriglobia > Bryobacterales > Bryobacteraceae > Palsa-187. The sequence goes on from JANXYJ010000022.1 coordinate 40,795, forward strand.
CGCCATCACAGAAGCCGGTGTTCTCGAAACACCGATGAAGTATTGGATCACGCTATCCATTACCGCGGGGATCACTCTGTTGTTAGGCGCAATGCTGACCTACCTGGTTTCGCGCGGTATTGGCGTCTGGGGCAACAACCGCCCAATTGGATGGGCTTGGGATATCACCAACTTCGTGTTCTGGATCGGTATCGGGCACGCAGGAACGTTGATCTCGGCCATTTTGTTTTTGTTCCGCCAAAAATGGCGGACATCGATCAATCGTTCGGCGGAAGCGATGACACTGTTCGCGGTGATGTGCGCGGGTATTTTTCCGCTATTTCATACTGGCCGTCCATGGCGGGCCTATTGGTTGATGCCCATCCCCAACTTGGATTTGAACCTATATCAAAATTTCCGCAGCCCCTTGATTTGGGATGTATTTGCGGTTTCAACATATTTGACGGTCTCGGCGTTGTTCTGGTTTACGGGGCTGGTTCCGGACTTGGCGACGCTGCGGGACCGCGCGACGGGACGGATAAAACAAGTGGTTTTCGGCATCTTGAGTCTGGGCTGGCGAGGGTCTGCCCGTCACTGGAGCAACTACGAAAAAGCGTATTTGATTCTAGCGGCCATCTCGACTCCGCTGGTGCTCAGTGTTCATAGCATCGTGAGTTTCGACTTTGCGACGTCGGTGATTCCTGGCTGGCACACCACGATTTTCCCCCCGTATTTCGTCGCGGGCGCTGTGTTCTCCGGTTTTGCGATGGTGATGACGCTGTTGATCATTGCTCGCTGGCTGTTGAATCTCGAAAACCTGATTACCATGAAGCACCTGGAGAACATGAATAAAATCATCCTGGTGACCGGATCAATCGTCGGCTACGCTTACGCAACCGAGTTCTTTATCGCCTGGTATAGCGGAAATCCCTACGAACGTTATGCGTTTATCAATCGTGCCTTCGGTCCTTACGCCTGGGCCTACTGGACCATGATTACCTGCAACGTGATCTCGCCGCAATTTTTCTGGTTTAAGAGTCTGCGCCGCAGCATACCGGTTATGTTCATTCTCAGCATCACGACCAACATCGGCATGTGGTTTGAACGTTTTGTGATTATCGTCACCAGCTTGCACCGCGATTTTCTTCCTGGTTCGTGGGGCTACTACAAACCGACGTGGGTGGACATTTGTACATTTATTGGAACCTTTGGGCTGTTCCTGACTCTGTTCCTGCTTTTTGCCCGTTTCCTGCCGATGATCGCGCTGTCGGAAGTGAAGGGCGTGAGGGCGCAAGAGAAACAGATGTTTAAGGGGCAGGAGTTGGTGGCGAAATGACACCCGAACATTTTTCAGAACAGCTGCCAGAGCAATTGCGGGAGCAGTTGGGCCTGGGGCCGGACAAAGTATACGCGGTGATCGGGGAGTTCTCCGAACCCGAGGATTTGGTAGCCGCCGGACGGCGAATCCGACAGATGGGCTATACCAAGTTGGATGCAATGTCGCCGTTCCCCGTGCACGGCATCGACGACGCCATTGGTGTACCCTCGTCGCGCCTGGGCTGGATTGTGATTTTCTTTTCCGTGCTGGGGGCATTGACGGCCCTGGGCCTAATCTATTGGGTGGGCGTCGTGAGCTATCCCTTGGTCATTGGCGGCAAGCCGCTGTTTGACTTTAGCTATTCCATTCCGGTGACGTTTGAATTGACGATTCTATTTACAGCCTTCGCGACCTTCCTGGGAATGTGGGGCATCAATGGATTGCCGCGGCTGTACCACCCGTCATTTAACTATTCGCAATTTCATCGCGCCTCCGACGACAGGTTCCTGTTGGTAATTGAGGCTGCTGATCCGAAATTTGATCCTAAAGCCAGCGCGGAGCATCTACGTGGAGTGGGTGCATCGAGCGTTGAGGTGGTGGAGGGATGACAAAGAAATTTGCAAGCAGCCTGCTGGTAGTTGCTTTGGCCGGGCTCGCTGGTTGTTCGAGCATTCAGCGCGACCCGCCCATCCAAATGCTGGATGACATGAAGCACCAACCAAAGTTCAAGGCGCAGGCCTCGATCGACGGAATTTTCGCCGATGGCCGTTCCAATCGGCTGGCTCCGGAGGACACCGTCGCACGGGCGGGCTACCGCGAGGAAACGCCCATGAATACAGGCCTGTCGAGTGGAATGTACATCGGGCAAAACCCAGTACCGGTGACGATGGCCCTGCTCAAGCAGGGGCAGACTAAATTCAACATATATTGTGCGCCTTGTCACGACCAGACAGGAATGGGGCACGGTGTTGTGCCGACCCGGGTTCCCAGTTGGCAACCATCGAACTTAACCGAGGACCGGGTCGTGCAATTCGCCGATGGCGACATATTCAGTGTCATCAGCAACGGCCGCAGAACCATGCCGGCGTACCAGTATCAGGTTGCGATCGCTGATCGTTGGGCCATCGTGGCTTATGTAAGGGTTCTACAGCGGGCTGCGCATGGCATGCCCTACGACGTGCCGGCAGGGACGACCATCGCTGCCGTGAGATAACCGGGTAGATTTAGACACCATGAGCGATCATCAACATACAACGCAGGGAACAACCCACGGGGCAGCGCATGGCGCCGCTGTAGATTCCTACCAATTGGAACTGAGCCGGTGGAATGCTGGCCGTAACGCTTTGGCGCTGGCGGCGCTGATCGGAATTATTGGCTGCCTAGTGGGCTACGCGAGTAATCCCGAACACTTTTTTTTGTCCTACACCGTGGCTTTCGCCTACACGACTTTTATCGGGTTGGGCGCGTTTTTCTTTGTGATGGTGCAGTATTTAACCGGTTCGGCCTGGAGCGTCACGATGCGCCGGATTATGGAAAATTTGATGATGACGCTGCCCATCGGGCTGCTTTTGTTCGTACCGATCATCATCGGGATGAAGTACATCTATCCGTGGATGAACCCGCAGGTGGTGGCGGCTAGCGAAGCTTTGCGTGCGAAGAGCGGGTTTCTTTCGCAAAACTTCTTTATTTTGCGCGGTGTCGTGTATTTCGCACTCTGGTCTTTGTGGGTCGGTTCGATCTACCGGCAATCGACGAAACAGGATGCGGAACGTTCTATCCGGCAAATGCACATCGCCTCCAAGTGGAGCGCGCCTGGTCTGTTTTTGGCTGTGGTGGTTGGTTCGTTAGCTGCGTTTGATTGGCTGATGTCGCTGGAGCCCACTTGGTACTCCACCATCTTCGGACTGGTGACTTTGGCGGGTGGGTCGCTTTCCTTCTTTTCAGTTTTAACCCTGGTGTGTTTGGGTTTCCGAAAAGTTGGGGTTCTAAAGAATACGATAACGCAAGAACACTATCACGATCTAGGCAAGTGGATGTTCACGCTCACTGCTTTCTACACCTATGTGGCCTTCTCGCAATACATGTTGATCTGGTATGCCAACCTGCCAGAGGAGACGATCTGGTACCGCCATCGGATGATGGGTGATTGGCTGCCGGTCAGTTTGGCTATGCCGTTTCTTCGCTTTCTGATTCCGTTCTTTGTGCTGTTGTGCCGGGGAGCCAAGCGCAGCCTGGGTGTGATTACCTTCATCGCCATTTGGAGTCTGGTCGTGGAATACATCGACCTTTATTGGGTGGTGATGCCGGTTCGCTATAAAGCGGGACCGGAATTTCACTTATTCTGGCTCGATTTGTCGGCACTGCTCACGACGGTCAGTATTTGTGGGTTAATGTTCTGGAGCCGATTCCGGGCACACAAGATGATACCGGTCGGGGACTTGCGCCTGGAGCAGAGCCTGCATTTTGAAAACGCCTAAGGGGAAAATATGAGTAACGAAACAAACGAGCACCCCATCGCCAAGCACGATCCAAAGGAAGGATTTGATCGGAGTGAGCCCCACACACCGGCGATTTGGGCGTTTACAATTGGCAGCGTTGCCGTGTTGGTTCTGACGATCGTGGCGGTGGCGGGTTACTTTGATTCGGTCTATCAAGAGGCGGTGTACCGGAAGGTTCTTTCGGCGCCAAGCAGTCAATTGATTGAATTGCGCAACCGTGACGCCTGGAACTTGAATCATTACATGTACGGGGATTTGGATCAGAAGAGTGGCCGCGTGCGCATTCCCGTGGAGCGGGCGATGAACGCTTTTGCGCAGGAAGCACAGGCAGGCAAACTGTTTTATCCGGCGAAAGCAACGCCGGTAAAGAAGGACGAACCGGCGGCTGTGTCGGTCGCTACCTCCGCAAAATAGAGCATATGAAACGTAGCCTCCCCATATTCGCTTTGGGTTTGATACTGGCGGTGAGTCTTTCCGCCCAGTATCGTATGCCCAAACTGGGTAACCAGGGCTCGCTGCCCGCCAATGTACGTCCGGCACAATTGGTGGGTGTTGGAGTGGAAGAACATTTGGGAGCGCAGGTGGATCCGAATCTTCTCTTTACCGGGGAAGACGGCTACCCGGTTGCCCTCAGCCAGTTCCTGAACAAAGGGCGGCCGGTGATCCTGAATCTGGTCTATTACAATTGCCCCATGCTGTGCACGCTTCTGCTGAACGGACAGACCGAGGCCATGCGAAGCATACCTTGGACGCCGGGTAAAGAATACGACGTGGTGACCATCAGCATTGACCCGCGCGAGAGTTTTGCGGATGCCCGGAAGAAGAAGGGGGTCTATCTGGCGAGCTACGATCGTTCCGCTCCTGGGTGGCATTTTTTGTCGGACCATTTATCAGATCGTCTCTTGTCAGAACAGTCGGCCGGAACCAAGGACTTGACCGATAGCGAAGCAAAAAGCAACGCCAAGCGCTTGGCCTCTCAAGTGGGCTTTAACTATCGCTACGACCCCTCGATTGAGCAGTACGCGCACCCGGCAGCGATCATGATTCTGACTCCGGAAGGGAAATTAGCGCGGTATCTGTATGGGCTGCGTTTTTCCCCGCGTGATTTGCGCTTTGCCTTGGCCGAGGCGTCGGAGGGGCGCTCAACGATGGCGCTCGAAAAAGTTTTATTGTTCTGCTACCACTACGACCCGAAGGCCAAGGGCTATGTGCTGTTCGCGCAGAATCTAATGCGCGCGGGCGGGATGGTAACGTTGGTGGTTTTGTTGACATTTTTGCGCTTCATGTTCCGAGCGGAGCGGCTCCGGACGGCGCGCATCGCAAAGGAAGGTTACGCATAAATGGAGTGGCTTCGATCGGCACTATTGCCGCCCCAGGGCTCGGCCTTCGCGGGCGAAATCGATTTTGTTTACATGTTCATCTTATGGTTGAGCATTGTTCTGTTCGTTGGGATTGTCGGGGCTGAACTTTATTTTGTCTGGCGCTATCGGTACGTACCCGGCCGCCCGACTCCGCACCAAACCCATAACACCAAGCTCGAAATCATTTGGAGCGTCTTGCCGCTTTTGTTGTGTGTCGGTCTGTTTTTCTGGGGGATTGACGGTTACATGAAGTTCGCGGTGGCTCCCGGGGATGCGATGGAAGTGCAAGTGACCGCGAAGAAATGGCTTTGGCAGTTTGAATATCCCGATGGCACGCGAACCGTGAATGAAGTACATTTGCCGGCAGACAAGCCGGTCCATTTCGTCATGACCAGCGAAGATGTCTTGCATGACTTCTACGTTCCCGATATGCGGGTGAAGCGGGATGTCATTCCTAATCGCTATAGCGAAATCTGGTTCACGCCCACGGCATTAGGAGAGCATGTTTCCACCTGCGCTGAGTACTGTGGCAAGGGGCATTCAGACATGCATGCGAAAGTCTTTGTGGAAACAAAAGAGAAGTATGAAGAATGGATGGCCACGGGCGGCGATGAATGGATGAAGCATACGCCCGAGGAATGGGGCAAGATTCAGTACGAACAGAAGGGCTGCGCCACCTGCCACAGTTTGGATGGGGCCAAGAGCAAAGGCCCCAGTTGGAAGGGAATTTGGGGCAAAATGGAGAAGCTGCAGGGTGGCAAGACGGTGCTGGTGGACGAGGCGTACGTCCGCGAGTCCATGCTGCAGCCGCAGGCGAAGGTCGTCGAAGGATTTGAGCCGGTGATGCCCACTTTCCAAGGCCTGCTGCGAGAAAATGAAATCCGCGGTCTGGTGGCGTTTATCAAGTCGCTAAAGTAAGCAAGTCACGGAAGCAGATGGTTAACTGACATGGAACATACACTCACACCCGGCGCAGTCCTAGGCGACCGGCCGCGGCCCGAGAAGAATTATCTAAACGAGACCACGGGCATCTGGAGTTGGATGACCACGATCGATCACAAGCGCATCGGGATCATGTACCTGTGCGGCGTGTCGACGGCCTTTCTGATCGGCGGCGTCTTCGCGCTGCTGGTGCGGTTGGCGCTGCTGAACCCGCAGCACACACTCTTTGGTAGGGTTTGGGTTACGGCCGAAACCTACAACCGGTTTTTCACTTTGCACGGCGTCGTCATGGTCTTTCTGTTCATCATCCCGTCCATACCGGCGTCGCTGGCCAATTTCGTTTTGCCGATGATGCTGGGGGCCAAGGACGTAGCCTTCCCCCGCTTGAATCTGGCAAGTTTCTACCTTTGGGTAGGTGGGGCGATATTTGGCATCACGGCGATGGTTTTAGGTGGAGTGGACACGGGTTGGACTTTCTACACGCCCTATTCCACCACTACCGACGGCAGCGTCGGCCTGATGGTGATGGCCGCTTTCATCTTGGGCTTCTCCTCGATCTTTACTGGACTTAACTTCATCGCCACGGTCCACAAGTTGAGGGCACCGGGCATGGGCTGGTTCGATATGCCGTTATTTGTCTGGGGCATCTATGCGACCGCGCTGATTCAGATTTTGGCCACGCCGGTTCTGGCTATCACCCTGGTCTTGCTGCTGTTGGAACGGACCTACAAGATTGGAATTTTCGATCCGGCGTACGGTGGAGATCCCGTGCTGTTCCAGCACTTCTTCTGGTTCTATTCGCATCCGGCGGTCTATATTATGATTGTTCCCGGCATGGCAATCATCAGCGAATTGATCCCAACTTTTTCACGCAAGACGATCTTTGGCTATCGCGCGATTGCTTATTCCAGCGTATCGCTCGCTTTGCTCAGCTTCATCGTTTGGGGCCATCATATGTTCGTCGCGGGCGAAAGCGACTTGGCCAACGTGGTGTTCTCTGCGTTGACGTTTTTGGTGGCGATTCCTTCGGGTGTAAAAGTCTTCAACTGGCTCTCTACTATGTATAAGGGGAACATCAGCTTTGAGACTCCCATGCTCTACGCTCTGTCATTCCTGTTTCTCTTTGCGATCGGCGGTTTGACGGGTATCTTTTTCTCGACGTTGGCGGTAGATATTCACCTTACCGATACGTACTTTGTGGTGGCCCATTTCCATTACGTCATGATGGGCAGCACTGTTATCGCCTTCTTTGGCGGGATTCACTACTGGTGGCCCAAGATGACGGGCAGAATGTATTCGGAAAAGTGGGGCGCCATTGCCTGTGCGCTGATTTTTGTCGGCTTCAATATGACTTTCGGGTCGCAGTTCATCATGGGTGGACAAGGTATGCCGCGACGCTATTTTAACTATTTGGATAAGTTCCAACCCATCCACGCATTTTCCACCTATGGCAGTTGGGTGCTGGCGGTTGGCCTTTTCATGATGGCGATCAACCTACTGGTCTCCCTGAAGACGGGAAAACGGGCGCCGGATAACCCATGGGGCGGTACCACCATGGAGTGGGAATCTTCTTCACCGCCGGTTTTCCACAATTTTGAACATCAGCCGGTTTTGGAGCATGAACCCTACGATTACCGGCACAGAACGGTGACACACGTATGAGTTCTTCAACCGTAGATTTGCACGGCACGCATCCTCATGATGGTGGTGACCATGGCGGAGGGCATGCCCATGACCCTCATCACCAGCACCATTTCACAACCATGGAGCAGCAGGCCGATACCACCAAGATCGGCATGTGGTTGTTTCTGGTAACGGAAGTACTTACCTTCGGCGGCTTGTTTGCTGGTTTTGGCTTGATGCAGAGCCGCTATCCGCAGGAGTTCATTGAGGCGCACGAACATTTGCAGCGTCCGCTGGGCGCCTTGAACACGGTAGTCTTGCTGGTTTCCAGCTTTACGATGGTCATGGCGGTACTGGCGGCGCGGACCAACCAGAGTAAGAAGACGGTCCGGTATTTGATAATGACCATCGCTTGCGCCTTTATCTTTCTGGGCGTGAAGTATTTTGAGTATTCGCACAAATTCGAAGAAGGCTTGTTGCCCGGCAGCTTCTATCACACGCAAGCGACGGATACAGTGAAAATCATTAACGCCGCTGGCCAAGTTGTCCCTAGCCACGGCTACGCGACGTTCTTCAGCTTCTACTTCATGATGACCGGGCTGCACGGGATTCACATTCTCGCCGGCATCGGTCTGCTCACCTGGATTGCCATTCGGGCCAATCGGGGAGAATTTTCCAGTGCCTATTACACACCGGTGGATCTGGTGGGGCTGTTTTGGCACCTTGTCGATTTGATCTGGATCTATTTGTTCCCGTTGTACTACTTAATCTCATGAGCGACGCAAATATTCACGGAAATTCTCACTCTGGCACCCATTCTCAACTTGACGCCGCCCCGAGTGGCCATCACGAACACGCGCACGATCCCAAAGCGGAAGCCAGGGTCTACATCGCCACGTTGAGCGGTTTGTTGATTTTGACGGCCATCACGGTGGGTGCGTCGTACATCCAGTTTGGATCGAGCGCGGCCAATATTGTGATCGCGCTCACCATCGCCACGATCAAGGCCGTACTGGTATCACTCTTCTTTATGCACTTGTTGCACGAAAAGCCTGTCAACGCCATCATCGCGATCGCAGGATTTTTGTTCCTGGGTATTTTTTTGATGTTCGACTTCCTGGACGTTGGCTCGCGCGCCAATGTGCAGCCCACCAACCTGCATGTGCCCGTGGCTGCAGCCCCCGTTGCCCCCGGAGTGGCTACCCCGGCCGCCGATGTGCGCAAAGAATAACTCAAATTCCACTTCGCAGCGTCAGAATACAGCGGTTTAAGCGATAGTAGAGGTTGAACCTCTTGCAGCCTCTCAACGATTTTCATGCCTAGGTATGCGGCCGTAGACATCGGCAGTAACTCAACGCGGATGTTGGCGGCGGAAGTGACTCCGGGCGAAGCTCCGCGAACTCTTGCGAGCGAACGCGAAGTCACGCGTTTGGGTGAGAGTGTTTTCCGCAGTGGGCGCATATCACCCGACGCAATGGAAGGTGTACTACGTGTCCTTGGACGGATGGCGGAAAATTATCGAAGGTTAGGCGTGGTGAGCGTGCGGGCTGTGGCCACCAGCGCGGTTCGCGACGCGGCGAATCAAGCGGAATTTATTGCGCGGGCCAGCGCCACGCTTGGCGTTGCCGTGGAAATCATTACGGGCCGCGAAGAAGCGCGGCTGATCCATCAGGGTGTGATTGGCCGTTGGCCCCAGCCTGGCAAGAGCATCTTGATTGTGGATATCGGCGGCGGCAGCGCTGAAATCATCGGCAGCCGAGACGGACAATTGATCGATGCTGTTTCCAAACCGCTGGGAGCCGTGCGTTTGCAGGAAAATTTTCTGACCGTCGATCCTCCTCCCCCCCGTGCACTGCATCAATTGGCGGAATTTGTCGACGAAAAGCTGGATGAAACGGTAGCCAGCATGGGCACCAAATGGGACCGAGTGATTGCGACGTCTTCTACGGCCGCGGCGGTGGTTTGCGCGGTAAATGAAGTACCGCGTTCCAAGCGCGAGGATGCGGATCGCTTGCGAGTGACCACGGTGCAGGTTCGGCAGTTGCACCGCCGTTTGGCTTCGCTCAACTTAGAAGGGCGGCGAAAAGTGCCGGGGATCGGCCCGCGGCGGGCGGAAATTATCGTGGCTGGTAGCGGAGCCTTACTGCGAATTCTGGAACGCTTTGACGCCCAGGCGATGTATTATTCCGCTGCCGGCGTTCGCGATGGTATTTTGGCGGATTTGTCGGCCCAAGGCGCCATTGGAGAACTCTCCAGCATGAATGGCGATCAGTTACGTGAGGTGGAGCGCGTAGCTTCCCGCTTTGGAGTTGCCTTGCCGGATGCACGGACCGTGGCCGGTTTTGCGAAGGAGCTGTTTCACGCCACCCATTCGCTGCATCAACTGCCGCTGGCGCAAGGTCGCTTGCTGCAAGCCGCGTGTTACTTTTGCGACACCGGGCACTACATTAACGATGCGGCACATCACAAACACGCCTACTATGTGGTGGCGAATTCTGACTTCTCTGGCTTCACCGATCGGGAACGCCAGCTTACCGCCTCGCTTTGCCGGTATCATCGTAAGGCCATGCCGCAGGAATCCCATGCCGAGTTCGCGGCACTTTCGTTGGAAGACAAGAGAGCCTTAATGTGGCTGATTCCGCTGTTGCGATTGGCTGACAACCTGGACCCCAGCCGATCGCAGGAAGTGCAATGGGTGGGTTGTGAAGTGACAGAATCGCGGGTTGCTGTCCGATTGCGATCGCCGCATGAACTGGATCTCACCCTCTGGGCCGCTGCCCGGGTTTCGGAGGTTTTCCGGCAGGTTTACGGACGCTCGGTTGTGGTGAGCAGGGAAGCGGTGTGATTTCGGCGCCCTTGTATGGGTTCTTCGTGAATTTGGCGGATCCACTTGCCCAGCAGGAGACGAGTTACTTGCCACGCGCAAGGTCCGCAGTCTCACGGATCTTGGCAACGTTGCAAAACTCCCGGTTCGAGAACTATTTGCTCGTCGGCCATCTGGTGTCGATCGGCTTTGATGGATCCGCGCTGATCGCAAGAGCCGCGCAGTGATGGTACGAATACCCACCGGGAACGTTGTATCCGTGATCCGCCATGAACTGGACGACCTGCAATGTGCATTTCGGACAATTGATGTTAGGGAGTTCCAGGTCTGCCTCCCAAATCATCGGCGACTTTGGGTCGATACGCTTCGACGACGCTTCGCCGAGTTTCGGATAGTGTGGGAACAGGCCATCAGCAAGCACCGGGATCTGCGGCGGGCTTTGAATTTGCGCCCAGGTTGAGGAAGGACCTTTCTCCGTCCACTTCTCCGTTGTGACCGGATCCGGCGGGAGGTCGTTTTGTGAATTCACTGCCAGTGCAACGCGGTAATGACCGGAGTGGTAGACCGTCTCCTGAATCTTCAAATGAAACCTCGACCCGCCGGTTACCTTGGTCGAAGCGCTCGTCAGAAGCTTCGCGTTATCCCCGTCTGTATTCGGCAGGCCGCACGGGCCGGCTTTCTGCGGATCGCCTAAGTCGCTCGTCTTGACCCATTCCGTGGGTTCCAGCAACTTGAAATGGGCGAAAACTGCGAGCGGCAGCGTCGTGAGCCCCACCACCAGAACGATTGGACGCAGCGCGATGTTCATTCTATATCTCCTCTACAATAGCGGTACGTCAATAACCGCTGTACGTCAAAGATGCGACCACAGCTTTTATCACCGAAACCATCAGCCTAGTATACTCTTTATCCTGCATTTCCTTGGCCCACCGCACTGATCGGCATGGGTTTGATACTCAGCCAGCCGGTCGGGATCAGGCTGCATCACCATGAGGCGGAGCTGATTCATCGACGCGGACCTGTTTTACAACAACATAATAGTGGTGGAGGCCGTGGCGCATTGCACGCACCATACCGGGCATTTGAGCTTGCCAGGACAGTTCGGGTTAGCTTTCGATGAGAGAGAACAACGCTTTTCATGCCGCCGGTGAATGCAAAGCATGATGCGATCTTAGCATAGAGGCAGGTACGTATCAGGTACGCGATCTATGAATTTCACTTAAAGTACTGATAATAAACCATTTAATTTAGTGGAGGCGGCGGGAGTTGAACCCGCGTCCGAGAAAGTCAATCGCAAAAAGACTACGTGCGTTTCCGATTCGGTATTTTTCGACCACCCCATGCGGAACCGGCAAGAGGGGAGTGGCTTAGCCTGATTGATCTCGGGCTTGGGCTCCAGACGGAAGCTCTCGCCCTATCCTGCAAAATGACGCTCCTTGGAACCCGCGCAGGCTCAAGCCCCGGAGCGGCCGCTTAATTAATTAAGCAGCGTATGCGAACTGCTGATTGTTGGCAGTTGTTGTTTTCCGATCGTTTTACGGGAGCTCGGAACCCGGCACGACTCTTCACGACGGATACAATCCCGTCGAAACCGTTGCGCCCCCTTTCTATTTCATTCTACCATTTGATGATAGGGCCAGCGCTAACGATTCACCCCGGCATCGCCAAGAAAACGGGGCGGCAACTGTCGCTAGCTAAATTATCGCCGTCCAAACTATCTGATTCATGCCAGTTCCCACACTCACTCCCGATGCCGGCTTCAAACCGGGCGGGGAACTTGAACGCCTCTATCATGTCGTCCTTCTGAACGACGAGGATCACACCTATGAATACGTGGTTGAGATGCTGGGCGCGCTGTTTTTCATGCCGCCCGGCGTCGCCTTTGATCACGCAGTGGAAGTGGACACCACCGGCCGGACCATCGTCATTACCTGTGAGCGCGAACACGCCGAATTTGCCCGCGATCAGATTCACGCCTACGGTGCGGACCCGCGAATGCCGCGGTCCAAGGGTCCAATGAGTGCCATTGTTGAACAGGTGCCCACGGGCTCCCATTAGCCCCGCATCATTTCCAATGAATCTCCAATGAAATCTCCAATCAATCTCCAATGAATCCAGGAAATTCGCTTCAGGCAGCGCGTTCCAGTGCCCGGCATCGCTGCTGAAACGCGGCTGTTCGCTTCGCTAGATTGGGCACAAGCCTCAATCGCCTCCGGATTTCTGCCATCGCCGCTTCATGCAGGGACAGATCCAGTTGATTCAGTTTCGTCAATTGATAGGAGAAGTCCGCTCCCCACAGGTGATCCCAATATTCCGCGTCATTGGCCGCATCGTTGGTCGGGCCCAAAGTAGACCGGCGGCGACTCTGATTCATCCGCACGTAGTGCAAATTCAGCGACGGGAATGCTGGCTGCAGGAAATACTCGGCTGCAATCAAGCCTTCGTCGAAGCACTCCACTACTCCGGGAACTGCCATTTCGGTAAGCACAGCTCGGGCTGCTTCCAGATCCGCACTGCCGGGCGGCCGCGTAAAGCATCCGCCTTGCCCTAATAGGTTTACTTGAGTATTACTGGCGATGTTCGGATGATATTCGATCAATTCCCGCACAAAGCCGCGTCCGCTGTTGTTGCGCGCCACCGCGCCTAGCGGATCGTTGGTTACAATGCCCCGGTAATAGGTATACAGGGACGCGATCCTATTCAGAGGATGACGCAGAAAGCACCAGTCGAAGACTACTACGCCGGGCACCTGTAGTTTGGGATAGCGCAAATGATGGCTAGTCAATGCCGCCACTTGGCGATTTTCCTCGAAGAATTCACTCACCTGATCATTCCTCAAAATGGAGCAGGCGCAAGGACCGTGTAAGCTCACAAACTGGCTCTTGAATTCCCGCTCCAACAGCGCCGAAATCGTACTGCCCCCATTCTTGAAAATGTGGTAATGGACGATCGCAAATCGAACCGCAGCTGAAGGTAAAATCACTTCCATAAGGTATGAGTTAGGGGTGATTACCCATATCCTGTGAACCCAAATATTTAAATTGTATTACGTGACTGGGTAGGCGCCCGGCCAGATGATTTGGTTACCGATCTCTACCCGCAGATCAGAATAAGATCGCATCAGATCTGTCCGATACCTGTTAAGCCAAGGAGTAAGGCCTGCCACTAATCTGACACAGCTAGCGCGCAGGTAGAAGATGTAACCTGCCCAATCGTCGGGCGACGCCGCAGCTCAGGACACCATCGCGGAACCGCTCGCTGAACTTACCATGACCGGATCTTCCTTGTGGTCCAATTCTCTCTTGTGCATCTCACCACGAAGGTATTCGGCGCGCGGCCGCTCTGCGTGCTTTGCCACCTGGTCCGAGCTCACCACCTCATACAGCGTTGGGTCCGACATAATGCTCTTCACCAACGCGAAATGCATGGCGTGGCCGGCTTTCTCGGCCACTACGTTGCCCAGCAGCGGTCGCCCCAGCAGCGCCAGATCGCCAATCAGGTCCAGTGCCTTGTGCCGGCAACACTCGTCTGCGAAACGAAGCCCACCGGGATTTAGGATGGACGTCCGGTCAAAACACACCGCGTTTTCCAGAGTGGCGCCACGAATCAGACCCATATTGCGCATCTGGTGCAGTTCGTACTCAAAGCCAAAGGTCCGGGCCGGCGCAATTTCACTGGCATAATGCTCCGGGGTAACCTCCATCTCCAAGCGCTGCTGTCCCACCAACGGATGCGGAAAGAACACGTCGCAGGTGAGTTGAAAACGGTCGGAGGGCAGAATCTCAATCCGCTTCCCTTGGCCTTCTACTGAAACGGGCCGCAGAATTCGCAAGAAACGCTTGCGCCGGCGGGAGACGCGAATGCCAGCCGTCTGGATCATCTCCACAAAACACTTGCCACTGCCGTCCAGGATCGGAACTTCCAGATTGTCGATCTCGACAAACGCATTGTCGATCCCCATGCTGTAGAACACGCTCAGCAGGTGTTCGGTGGTCGATATCAGCACGCCCTGCCGCATCAGGCTAGTGGCGTAGCTGAGCTTCTGCACATACTGCCAGCTTGCCGGAATGCGAAAGCCATCCAGATCGGTTCGGATGAAAACGATTCCGGTGGCCGGCGGTGCCGGCAGAATCCGAAGGTTTACGGGAACGCCGGAGTGTAGTCCTACTCCCGACGTCTCCACCAATCGATTTACCGTGGTTTCAAATTGCAAAGCTGTATTTCCTCAATGCCGCTCGGTACACTATCACTGCGAAACGCCAACTCGACCATGAAATTCAAATCTTATAATAACAAACGTTCGCGGAGGGCCCTATAGGTACACCTATGAAAAAAAAGAACTTGACTCCCGTTTGTGTGGCATAATAGACACGCCGTCGAGGTTTGCGTGTGGTAAACGTACCATTGATCTGTTGGGACGAATAGTACCTTGATTCACCACTGCCGACGGGGCTATCTATGGGTGTCCGTCCTACACTCGCAGACCATTGCATTGCGCCTGTGCATTACCGTTGTGCATTAAGATGGAGGTGTGGCGCGCCTCTTTCTGATTGACTCTTTCGGTTTCATTTTCCGTGCCTACCATGCCCGCGCCCGCAGCGGTGCCCCACCCATGCGCACCGCTGCAGGGCTGCCAACCGAGGCGGTCTACATCTTCCATAACATGGTTCGCCGCCTGTGCTCCGTCTATAAACCGGAGTATCTGGCGGCCGTTTTTGAGAGCGAAGGGCCTACTTTTCGCGACGAGGCGTTTGACCAGTACAAAGCCAATCGAAGCGAAACTCCGCCCGACCTATTGGAACAAATTCCCTGGATTCGCAAGACATTGGAAGCCATGCGCATTCCGGTGCTGGAATTCGATCGTTTTGAGGCCGACGATGTCATCGGCACGCTCAGTTGCAGGGCCACGGAGCAAACTGGGGATGAAATTACCGAAGTGGTGATCGTTTCCAGTGACAAAGACATGCTGCAGTTGGTAAACCCGCGCGTGCGCATGTTGAATCCCATGAAAGACGACATGTGGTTCGACGAACAAGTCACGGAAACCTTCATGGGGGTGAAGCCTTCACAGGTAGCGGATCTGTTAGCCCTGAAGGGCGACGCGGTCGATAACATCCCCGGCGCCCCGGGCATCGGCGACAAAGGAGCGAAGGATCTGATCGTCCGCTTCGGCTCCGTCGAATCTGCCATGGCGCGCGCCGCCGAAGTGGAGCGCAAAAGCTATCGCGAAAGCCTGCAAAACAACCGCGATCAGATCCTGCTCAGTAAGCAATTGGCTACCATCCACACTGACGTGCCAATTCCGTTTGAGTTGGCCAAGCTCGCCATCCTGGAACCCGACCCAGTCCAGCTCCGCGTTTTGTACCAAACCATGGAATTCCGCACACTCTTGCGTGAGTTGGGTGAGGAGCCCACAACCGCGCAGGTAACTGACGTTCAATCATTTGATTCCAGTGAACAATTAAACCAATGGTTGAATATGCTCCCTGCCGGTTCCGAGCTCGCCGTGGCAGTTGGCGAAGTGATGGAACAACCGGTAATGGGGTTTTCCGCTACATCAGGCGAGGCACGAACCTTGCCGTTGGATCATATACCCCAGAAGGTTACTATCGCCCATGATATCAAGGCGTTAACTCGCAAATTTGGCCCGGCCGCTCATCTTCATCACGACGTCATGCTCTATGGCTTTCTAATCTCCCCCGATCCCGCCGCATGCGATCTCAAGAAGTTGTCCGAAAAGCACCTCGGCCGGCAGTTGGATGGCGATCCCGGCGCCCAGGCCGCTCTTACGTTTGATCTGTTCGAACGCTTGTATTCACAAGTCCAATCGGAGGGACTGAGCGAGGTCTATACCCGCCTCGATTTTCCGCTGATTCGCATCTTGGCCGCCATGGAGGAGACCGGCATACGCATCGATCCCATTCAGTTGGGTCACATGAGCCAGCGCATGGAACAGGAGATTGACCGGCTCACGATGGAGATCCATTCTCTGGCGAGTAAACCTTTTAATATCAATTCGCCACAGCAATTAAGTAAAGTATTGTTTGATGATCTGAAGGTGGGCGGCGCCGGCATGGCCAACAAAGCCAAAGCTGCTTCCACTGCCGCCGACGTCCTGGAGGAATTGGCGGCCGAACACCCCATCGCCGCCCGCGTGCTGGAGTATCGTCAGCTTACCAAGTTGAAGGGAACCTACGTCGACGCGCTGCCGGCGTTGATTGATCCGTTCACCGGTCGCGTCCACACCACTTTCAACCAAACCGGCGCCGCGACCGGCCGTCTGTCATCATCTAATCCCAACCTGCAAAACATTCCCATACGAACCGAGATGGGCCGCGAAATTCGCGCGGCCTTTGTGCCGGGTCCGAATACGCTAGCGGGCTGGAAGTTGATCGTCGCGGACTATTCGCAGATTGAGCTGCGCCTGCTGGCGCATCTTTCCCGCGATCCGGTTTTAACCAACGCGTTCCGCAACGGCGAAGACATTCACACCCGCACTGCCGCCGAAGTCTTTGGCGTGCCGCCTTTGATGATCACGCCAGAGCAGCGGCGCGACGCCAAGGCCGTGAATTTCGGGATTGTTTATGGACAGACGGCGTTCGGTTTGGCCGCGGCCTTGGGTATTGACCGCAAGGAAGCTGACCGCTACATCAAAGCCTATTTCGACCGTTACGCCGGCGTGCGCCGTTACATTGATGCGACGATTGCGGAGGTTCGGCGCAAGGGTTACGCGATCAACATGTATGGCCGCAAGCGGCCCATCCCGGATATGAAGAGCGGCAATCCCAACGCTCGCGGTTTCGCGGAACGCACCGCGGTGAATACGCCGCTGCAGGGGAGCGCGGCGGATCTGATCAAGCTGGCCATGATCCGCATTCAGGAAAAACTAAAAGGCATGCAGGCCCGCATGCTGCTGCAAGTGCACGATGAACTGGTGCTGGAAGCGCCACCAGAAGAAGTGGACGCAGTGCGCAGTATCGTGAAATCGGAAATGGAAAATGTAGAGCGGCTTGACGTCCCGCTGTTAGTGGACGTGGGAGTGGGAGACAATTGGCGCGATGCGAAGTAATATCATGCGAACGAGCTTAATAGTTGCAGCACTGGTAACTGCATTACTGCAGATGCCCTTATCCGCACAGAAAAAGCGAATCTCCGACGCCGAAGTGAGGCGCGTGCATCAATCTGCTCTGCTGATCGATACCCACAACGATTTCCCAACGGAACAAGCCGGGCATGACCGCCCCACGGGAAAAATCGACATCGGGCCCCGCCAAACGACCACTCATACCGACCTTGTTCGTCTGCGCCAGGGCGGCGTTGGCGCCGTCTTTTTCGCGGCTTACGTGGCCGCCAATTATGGTCTTGGCAATCGCGCCTACACCCGCGCTCAGCAAGTCATCGATACTATTCGTTACGATATCGTCGAACGCTATCCCAACGATTTCGTGCTGGCCACCACCGCCGCACAGATTGAGGACGCGCACAAACAAGGCAAAATCGCCGCACTGATCGGTATTGAAGGCGGCCACGCCATTCAGGATTCTTTAGACAAACTACGCGAGTTCTACGGCCGTGGCGTCCGCTACATGACTTTGACCCACACCAACACCAGCAATTGGGCGGACTCCTCCGGCGACATCAACGACGCGGCCATCACGCATCACAACGGCCTGACTGATTTCGGTAAAGACGTGATTCGGGAGATGAACCGTCTGGGCATGATGGTAGACATTTCGCATATTTCCGATAAGACCTTTGCCGATGCGCTGGCAGTAAGCAGTGCGCCGTTGATCGCGTCACACTCGTCCTGCCGGTCGCTATCCAACGCTCCGCGCAACATGACCGATCAGATGATCGTCGAATTGGCCAAGAAGGGCGGGGTAGTGCAAGTGAATTTCTACTGTAATTTTTTGACCAATGACAAACCTCCGCGCGCGAGCCTGAGCGACGTCGTCGCGCACATCGATCACATTCGCCAGATTGCCGGTATCGATGCCATCGGAATTGGCAGTGACTTCGACGGCATCGACTGCGTGCCAGTGGGTTTGGAAGATGTCTCTAAGTTTCCCAACCTAACCCGCGCGTTGCTGGAGAAAGGCTACTCGGCGGGTGACATTCGCAAGATTTACGGCGGCAATTTTCTGCGTGTAATGCGGTCGGTGGAAAAGGTGGCCGAGAAGCATGCCGCAAAGACCGACACAAAGGCCCCCGGAAAATGAGGTGCCGCCGGCGGTGGTCGTTCCCTTACGGTCGCGGCTTGGTGCTTTCTCTGCTTCCGATAGTTACTCCTAGCCGCGAGCGTAAGCGAGCGCCGTTTTTGTTGTTGCTAACGTTCGCCATCGTGGCGGTTTCCTCCTGCACGCTGACGCCGAAGGACGAAGGTCCGTTTCTCGATCCCCAATTCGGTAACCTGATTCCCGCCGACACCACGTTCCTGCTGGGCGTGAGCGTCGAACGTTTAGTCAAGACCGCCGTGTATCAAAAATATCTCACCGGACTGCCCATTCCCGCTATAGAGCAATTTGGCGCGCGAACCGGCATCGATCCAGAGAAAAAGCTGTGGCAAATACTCTATGTCTCCAACGGCAAGACTGGCTACTGGCTGGGCCGCGGTAAATTTGCTGAGGATTTTATGGCGCCGGATTACCGGCAGCCGGGCATTCAACGCTTCACTTATAACGGCTATACACTTTTCGGCAACGAACAAAAAGCCATGGTCGTGTTTAATGCAAGCACCGCAGCCATCGGCGAAACCGCAGTGATGCGCCATTTGGTAGACCAAAGTCTGGTCACGACGGCCCCGCCGGCCAAAATCACCGCGCTTCGCAAACAACTCCCCTACGAAGTGCAAGCGTGGGCAGTTTGGTTAGGAGGCAAGGTCGATCTGGCTTTGCCCGGCAACCTGAGCAACGCCACCCGCGTGCTGCAATCGATGGACACCGCCACCATGGATCTGGACTTGACCACCAACGTAAAAGGAACAATTTCAGGAACCGCCGTCAGTGATGCAGCCGCCCAAGACGTGCAAGGTGCGTTTGCCAGTCTGCTGGCGCTCTCGCAATCGGTCCCGAAAACCCAATCGCTGCTGAGGGGAATTGTTGTGAACCGCGAGGGAACGAAAGTGAGCATCCATCTGGACGCACCGCCGGAATTGCTGGGCCTGTTGTTACGGTGATGAGACACGGTGATGAGACACGGTGATGAGCTACGGTGATGAGCTACGGTGATGAGCTACGGTGATGAGCTACGGTGATGCGCTACGGTGATGAGCTACGGTGATGAGCTACGGTGATGCGCTGCTTGATGCGCTTGCGTTGGGACTAACTCACCGGCACCGGCGCAGCTCCCCCTTCATCGGGATCCCCTGGCGGTTTGGGTTTGTGCTCCAGATTCTTTGCCGGAGGAATCGCATCGCCCAAATTCATCGACCCGCCGCCTTCGCTGACATAATTGCGATTCCACGAGGGAATATCGACAATTACGTCGCCCTTCACCACTGCCTGGCAACCCAAGCGCGAATGCAGCGTAAGGTCCGCCGCCGTATCCAGACGGTCCAGTTCATCGTCTGTGGCCGGCGATAGATTGGTGTCGCCCTGTTTCACATGTACGTGACAAGTGGTGCAGGCGCAGCTTCCGCCGCACGCGTGTTCCAACTGAATGCCGAAGTTGATCGCGATATCCAGCAACGATTCGGGTAAGCCATGCTCGGCATACGGCAGCTTGCCGGATTCAAATTCCACCGTACGATCAATATTTAAGAACGTTACCTTGGGCACACCTTTATTGTAATGGTCGGCTCCGGCGGAATTGTAGCGATCTGCGCATAACTGGCATACTGGTTCTTCATGTTTCATCTTTTGGAAAAACGAATCGCGCAGGCGGTAGCCTCACGCATTGAAGCCTTGTATGGAGTAGGCGAAGGCAAGCCGGCGCAAACCGAACAACCCAAGCAAACGACTTTCGGTGAAATCGCCATGCCCGCGGCGTTTCAATTGGCCCGGCAATTGAAGAAGGCCCCGAAACAAATTGCGGAACAATTGTCATCGGCGGTAGGCACGATCGAAGGCGTTTCCGCGATTGAAATCGCCGGCAACGGATACCTGAACCTGCGTCTGGATCGCGGCTATTACGCGGCTGGCTTGCTCGCGGGTGTAAAAGAAGAAGAAGTTCGCTCGAACGAAAAGATTATCGTCGAGCACACCAATATCAATCCCAACAAAGCCGCGCACATCGGGCATCTGCGCAACGCGATTTTGGGCGATACGTTCGTTCGTATGTTGCGCTCCACCGGCCGCACAGTAGAAGTACAGAATTACATCGACAATACAGGGGTTCAAGTAGCCGACGTCGTCGTCGGCTTCCGTCACCTGGAACACAAGACGGCCACAGAAGTCCGCGAACTCACCAAGACCACTCGCTTCGACTATTTGTGCTGGGACCTCTACGCCCGCATTTCGTCCTATTACGCTGATCATCCGGAAGCCAAACAATGGCGGTTGGACATGCTGCACTCGATAGAGGAAGGCCATAGCGAAGACGCCGAATTGGCGCACGTGGTGGCCGACGCCATCGTGAAAACGCACCTGGCCACCATGTGGCGCTTGCATATTGTTTACGATGTGCTGCCCCGCGAAAGCGAAATTCTGCATCTGCAATTCTGGGCCACCGCTTTTGAACAATTGAAACAACGCAAGGCCATCTACTTCGAAAACCAAGGCAAGAATAAAGGCTGTTGGGTGATGCCCAGTTCGGCTTTTCGCGAAGGCGGAACCGACGAAGGGGGCGAGGGTGACGAAAGCAAAGTCATCGTTCGGTCCAACGGGACCGTCACTTACGTCGGCAAGGACATCGCCTATCAGCTTTGGAAATTCGGTCTGCTCGGCAAAGATTTCCACTATCGCAAGTGGCATATATATCCAAACGGACACCAGGTCTGGGCGTCTACAGACAGCGTTCAAGTAAGTAAAGACGAACACCACTTCGGCGGCGGCGCGCGCGTCTACAACGTGATCGATTCGCGGCAATCGTATCTGCAGGACGTTGTTGTCGCCGGTCTGCGTGCACTCGATTACACGAGGCAGGCCGAAAACAGCATTCACTTTTCGTATGAGATGGTGGCGCTTTCGCCGCGTACTTGCGTGGAGATGGGCATTGAGCTTTCTGACGAAGACAAAAAACGCCCCTACGTAGAGGTTTCCGGGCGCAAAGGCCTGGGCGTGAAGGCCGACGACCTGATCGACAAGCTGATTGAGAAAGCGCTGGAGGAAGTCACCTCTCGCCATCTGGACGAAGCGCCCGAAAAAAATCGCAGCGCCGCCGAACAAATCGCGATTGCCGCGCTGCGCTACTTCATGCTGAAGTACACGCGCAATTCGGTGATCGCTTTCGATTTCGGTGAAGCGCTCAGTTTCGTTGGTGAAACCGGCCCCTACGTTCAATACGCCACCGTGCGCGCGCGAAATATCTTGCGCAAACTGGCCGATCGTGGCGAGAGTTTGCCCGATTTCGCCGCTGTGCTGTCACGTGAAGCCATGTCCCGCCAGTTGGCCAACGAAGATTGCTGGCAGCTGTTGCTGCAAGCATCCAAAGCTGATTCGGCGATTGAGCGCGCAGTGGCCAGCGGCGAACCCGCGCATGTGGCTCGCTTTGCATTCGATCTCGCGCAGGCCTTCAGCAGTTTCTATCAAAAATTCCATGTGCTGGACGAGCCCGATCCTGAAAAGAAGGCTTTCCTTCTATGGATGACCGACTACTTCCGCGCACAACTGGAGCGCACACTGGACGTGCTGGGAGTCGAAGCGCCTGAATATATGTAGTAGATTGACTATTGGATTCACTACGAAAGGTTGATGCATATGAGACTCCTTGCCGCTCTGCTGGCTATTCCCTTACTAGCCCAACAAAACGCCCCTAAAATCCCCGCCGACTTCGACGCTGAATTCCTCAAACTGAATTACCAAATGAATTTGGGTGAAGTGCTGGGCGTGGCCGTCAATTCCAAAGGCACTCTGGTGGTGTTGAACCATCCGGGCTCGTCCACCACCGGGCCGCTGTTCGGCAACGCCACCACCCAGCTTTTGGAGTTTGATTCCAACGGCAAGTTCACCCGCGAACTGGGTAAAGGCGTTTACGGCTTGGGTTACGCGCATTCGGTGCGTTTCGATAAGTACGACAACTTGTGGGTGGTCGACAAGGGCGCGAACACCGCCATCAAATTCAACCCTGCCGGGTTGGTCACGCTGAATTTAGGCCGCCGCACCGAAGGCGCGGACGAATTCGAACTCTACAACGCGCGCAAAGTCGCCCAGAATCCGCCCAAGCATGTCGACGGCTATTTGAACGGCTCAACCGACGTCACTTGGGATCCCCAGGACAACATCTATATCAGCGACGGCTACAGCAACTCGCGCATTGCGAAATTCGATAAGCACGGCAACTGGGTCACCAGTTGGGGTTCGCGCGGCAGCGGGCCGGGCCAGTTCAACACGCCGCACAACATTGTGGCGGATCGCGACGGCAACATTTATGTGGCAGATCGCGCCAATCGCCGCATTCAGGTGTTCGATGGCGACGGCAAATTTCTGCGCATGATTGTGCTGAACGTTCCCTATGATAAGAAGCGCCATCCCGTGCTGGGCAATACGCCGGAAAATCTTCCCGATGAAACCCAGCCTTGGGCCCTGTGCATGACCAACACGCCCACGCAGTATCTATACGTCGCCGACACCGAACCTGGCCGCATTTACAAAGTCACGCCGAAGGACGGCAAAATTCTAGGCTGGTTCGGCGAATCCGGCCACGATGTCGGCCAATTCAATTGGACCCACGGCATCGCCTGCCCGTCTGAAAACGTTCTGTTTGTGGCCGACATGAACAACTGGCGCGTGCAAAAGGTCACGCTGCATCCGGAAAAATTGTCTAGCGCCCGGTAGGTTCTAATGAGCGCCAGACTTCACTTTGGTGCTGAACTCGCTCTTGCCGAAATTCTTGGTCAGATACGTAAGGATCACTTCCGCATCGGCGTCGTTAATGTCGGCGCCGTAGGCGATCATCGTATCCACCGTCCGCTTCCAGCCGTCTTTGTCCTTCTTCTTGTCAACGAAGTTTTCCGCACCATGGCAGCCGGTGCATTGCTTCACCACCACGGCCTTGCCTTCGCCGTCCGGCAGGTCCTGGGCAAAGCCGGGAATCGCAAATGTGCAAATGGCAAGAATAATGGCGATGGATAAAGTGCGCATGGCTCTATTCTGCCAGAATGCCGCCTCCGACGCTGCTTACAGAATTCCGGCGGCCTCGGCCAGTGCCCTCGGATTGCGCGTCAAAAAACGCAACAGCCATTTCCCGGTCAAATTGGTTTTCAGCGCTTCCACAAATTGATCCGGCGTCAGCAGCTTCAGCATGTCCAGCCGCTGATCCCATTTGCGATCGTCCCAACCGGAAATGCGCTCATTGATCTTATGCGCCAGCCGCAAATCTTTGCCGTGAAGTTGAATCCAGGTCCGTTCAAATTCTTCCAGAGTTTTGCGCGACGTATCGGCAAGTTGAATCGCTCGTGCCCCAATTTCTCCAGCAAGTCGCCCCGCCTCAATCGCCCAGCGAATCCCCTCGCCCAATAAAGACGATGCGTGTCCCGCCGCGTCGCCAACACCCAGAATGCCGTCGCCCGCAAATTTGGGCGCAAAACATTCCGACGGTATCAGTCCTGCGTGATGTTCTATCGGCTGGGCGCCCTGCAAATTTACCCCATACCGATCCAGGCCACTTACCAAGCGTTCCAGATAATCGTCCGGCTTACCGTTGGAGTCCGGATGGATAATGCCTACACCCACGCGCACGCGGTGCCGTCCCCACGGGAAAACCCAGGCGTAGCCCGACGGCGCCAGTTCACTGCCCACCAGCAAGATCACTTCCCGTTGATCGCAATGCGGAGCATAAAGATCGTATTCCGCACCCACCCCAAACCGGCGAATGCCAGGGTCCAGTCCAGCTTGTTTCAATAAGACGGAACGATACCCGGTGGCGTCCACCACAAGTTGCGCGCGGATGGTCTCGTTTTTGATCTTGACGCCCGTCACGATTCCGTCCTCGATCAACGGTGAATCCACTGCCATACCCAAGCGAATCTGCGCCCCCGCTTCCGTCGCTCTTCCGGCCAAAAACTGGAATACCCCTCGCACGTCCATCACGCATAGCTTCGGGTTTTGGTAGTCATAGACCGCTCCATTATTTGGCGATAGGAAGCGCACGCGCGAGATCGGATGGTGCAGATATGCCGGAATTCCCAGCGCGTCCAGTTCGTCGATAAAGCTGCCTCCACTGGTCCGAATCGGTGAGCCGATTTCGTGATTCTTCTCGAGTACGGTTACCGCACAGCCTGCCCTCGCCAACGTTTCTGCGGCAGCCAAACCGGCTGGCCCACCCCCGGCGATAATTGCATCTATTTTAGTAGATTGCGTGAGAAACGTCGTATTAGCGTCCAGCATTTGCCGTCCAATACGCTGGCAGACCCTTCTTGGTTTCCCGCAGAATTTCCACAATATTTCCACGATCTGCAGCCGAGAGGTGTCCCACCTCTTCCTTGCCGGTCAGCAAGTCATACAACCGCCGGTAGACCCGCTCTTTCACCAAGTCCGGAAGGCTGTCGAACGCAGCCGAGTAAATCATGTAACTCAGCGGATAGCGGAATAGTCTGGTCTGCAAATCGAAGTCCCGCAGCGATCGTCCTTTGCTATCGCGCGGACCGCGCTGTGGAAAAGTTTTCGTGAAAGTCGAAACGCCGGCCACCAGTTCCTTCAACTGATCTTCCTCGGTGAACAACATGTAGCGAACCATCTCGTCGATTTCGGCATTCAACTTTTCTCGCTCGGCATCCTCTTTTTTGTCGTGAATGTCTTTATCATAAAGAGCGATCCGCGCATCCCACCCAATCCGAACCAGCAGATTGGTCATTCGGTTCTGGTGCTCCAGCGTCATCAGCGCGACCATGTCGCTGGTCGGAGCCAGGTACCGCGACGTGTCGAACATATCAGCCAAAGACGTCACATTTTGAGTTTTATCAAGTACCGCGTTGCCCGGCCGCACCGGGTCCACCAGCTCCGTGTTGTTGCCCAGGTGAACCTGCGCGCCGCTGGTGCCCGTCACGTACCATCCGCCCCAGCGCTCCTTGAACGGAGTATTTTGATCGGTGATGAACGCGCTGCCGTGCATGTCGCGCGTTTTTTCCGACGCCGGATGAATGCTGCTGATCACCATGCCCGGAACGCCCATCGTAATTCCGCCCTGATGGCATTGCCGGCAATCGTCACGTTGGGCCATTCCCGGCTTGGCCGTACGGGAAGCGTTCATCACATACATCCGGACACCCCGAATGGGATCGAGCGCCGTGAACTCCAGCACTTCGCCGTTCTGCACAAAGCCCACCGCAACCTCGTCGTTAAAATAGATCGCTCGCGGTGCCCGTGGTGAAATGCGCGCGGCCTGAATGCTGGTGTGCGAAAACACCAGCACCTGGGAATCGATGTTGATGTTCAGCTGCTTCAGGATCGCCGGCAGATAGCCCAAACCATTCGGTGCGAAATCCAGCTTCGCGGTCCCTTTTGCAAGCTTGGCGTCCAGTAACCCAACCGGGTCCGCCAGCGGGCTGTCTATGTAATTGATCGCCGGATGGTCCAGCGCAATATAGTCGGTGTCTTCCAGCCTGTCGGCAATGGCCTTCGTTGCCCAGATCAGTGTCACACATAAAAATGCACCGGAGACAACCACAGGAATTCGAGTAGGGCGACGCATGCGACTAGTTTAGCGATTTGCGGACTTTCTAGCTTTCCGTGACGTGATAAATATCGTGCACCCGAATCAGCCCCAAGCATTCAGCCGTCGCCCTGTCCACCACCGGCAGCACCGAAATCTGCGACGGCCGGTCTTCCATTAGCCGCAGTGCATCGTGCACCAACGCATCCGGCGCCACCGTTGCCGGTGATTTGGTCATCACGTCACGGGCGCACAGCGTGCGGATGTCATCGTGGGCCTGCAGTGCCCGGCGGACATCGCCGTCTGTCACTAGCCCCAACAGTTGTTTCCGCGGTGACAGCACGCACGCAGCACCCAAGGGCCGCTGAGACATTTCGATCACCACATGTTTCAGCGTATCCTCTGCTGCCACCCAGGCCACTTCGCCGTTGCAATGCATCACATCCCTCACCCGCATCCGCAGATTGTGACCCAACTGCCCCGATGGATGATAGCGATGAAACTGCTCGGCCGTAACCCCGCGCGCGCTCATCAGCCCCACCGTTAAAGCATGGCCCACCGATAGCGCCACCGCCGCGCTCGCCGTCGGGACAAATCCGTTGGGGTCGGCCTCCTTTTGCACTGACGCATCCAGCACCACGTCCGTCTCTTTGGCCAACGGCGAACGCAAGTTTCCCAAAATCCCCACCAGATGCAGTCCCATCCCGCGCAGCGGGCCCACCAAATCCAGCAGTTCCGCCGTCGAACCTGATTTTGAAATCATGAGCACCACATCGCCCTGCTGGCAAATCCCCAAATCGCCGTGCATGGCTTCCGTAGGGTGCAGAAATACGGCCGGGGTTCCAATACTGCGCAAGGTAGCAGCGATTTTCGCCGCGATATAGCCGGACTTGCCCATGCCGGTAACCACAACCTTGCCGGCGCTTTGAAGCAAACCGACCGCCCGGCACAAACCATTGTCCAAGCGTCCGGCGGCGCTTAAAACCGCTTCGGCTTCCATCTCCATAGCCGCGCGGGCATCGGCTAACCACTGCTGCTGGTCCGTCATCTTCACTAGCTTAAACGCAACCCTAACGCCACGACAACGCAACAAGTTACAGGGAGCCAACGATTCGGCCGCACGGCGGCCCGGCGACACACAGCCGATGTCACAACCATTAGCGTACTTTAACCTTCCAGGGCGTGCCAAATCTTTGAAAACAGTGTCAAAATGGGAACCTGTGAGGAGAGTGTTACGTCTCCATGAATAACCAACCGATTAACAGACCCAAAAATCGCGACGCATGTTGTACCAAGTTGTCCAAATGCACCCAGGGGTAGTCACTCGTGAATTCACGTCTACAAATTACCAAGCCCAACAAGCACAATTTAACCACTTTGTTCCTCACTGGTGTGACCGGTTTTTTGGGCGGCGCTTTTTTGTCCAATCTGGTCGATAATTCCTTTGAGGACGATATCGTCTGCCTGGTTCGCGCCGAGGATCAGGATACGGCCGAGGACCGGGTTCGCAAATCGTTGGCGCGTTTTTATCCCGCGGGTTCTCTCTCTGGGTCCAAGCGCCTGCCGCGCAACGTGCGGGTCCTTCGCGGCGATGTCACCAAAGAAGACTGGCACTCGGCTCCTGAACTCGATCACGTCACTCACGTGCTCCATCTGGCCGCCAGCACTTCTTTCGGGAATCAACCCGGCATTCACAAAACCAACGTGGAGGGTGCGCTTTCCCTGGCAAAAGCCATGCGCGGGCGCGATCTTACCCGCTACATTCACACCGGCACGGCCACTATTTGCGGGGCCAAACCTCCGCACGTGGTTCACGAAGATAGTTACCCCAGTGAGGAAGCGGAGCACCTGGTTGCTTACACCCGCAGTAAAGCGGAAGCAGAGCGCCAGTTGGCCGCACGCTACGCCGATCTGCCCATCGTGATCGCGCGGCCGTCCATTGTCGTCGGTCACACCCGCCTGGGCTGCACGCCTTCCGGAAGTATTTTTTGGGTCCTACGTGCTCTCGATGCCTTGCGCTTTATCACCTGGGATCCTCACAACCGCATCGATGTGGTTCCCGTCGATTGGGCCGCCATGGCCCTCAGTCAGTTGCTGTTCGCCCCCCATCTGGACCACTATCGCTACCACGTCTCCGCCGGAGCCAGCCGTTCCATTACATGGGAAGAACTAGCTGCCGAAAACGCGCGTGTTCACGGCGGTCCAGCGAAAAATCGTTACGAGATCGGCCGCATTAAGGAACTGACCTCCGCCCGCATCAGTCGCGCGGTGGGCCGCGGACACACCCGTCATCTGCTGCATGCGCTGGAACTTTACTGCCGCTTCTGTTCTTTGGACTTGGTCTTCGACAATCAGCGCTTACTGGATGCTGGCGTCCCGCCGCCGCCGCGCTTCACTGAGTACATGAAGGTGTGCCTGGATTCCTCCACCAGCTTGAGCATCTACGATCAGATGCGGGTGGATCTGGAGCCGTCGTTGGCTGTCGCGTAAGAAACGTCGCGTAAGTTTCTAAAACTCAAACACCGCCCCCACCGAAGGCAAGATCGGGAACATGCTGTAGAAATTTGGGAACGTTCGGCCCGTACTGTTATACGGCCCTGGTGACTCAAAATCTCGGTTGTTGTGATCGGTAAGGTTGATCACCTCCGCGTACAGAGTCGTCGTGGTCTTTTTATGGGCGAAGGCTTTGTTCAACCGCACATCCGTCCGTTGATACGCTGGAGCCCGCAGCGCGTTACGATTTTGCGAAATCGCGTAACCGCCGGGCACCGATGGCACCAACTGATAAAACCCCGGCAAGGGCATTCCGCTACCGTACGTAAATCGTCCACTTAGATTAATGGTTGGCCGCAACCGCCGGCTCACATAGGCGTTGAAACTGTGCCCTTGATCAAAGTCCGATGGAAAACGCAGGCGCAGTTGCCCGTCACTCACCATCGTCCGGCCGTAAGCGTAGGAGATCCATCCCGTGAATCCGTTGGCCGATCTTCGCTGCAGGTAAATCTGCCCACCCCGCGAATACCCCCGTTGCGAATTCTGCCATGGGGCATTGGGCAGCGGATTGAAAATCGCCCCATTGGGCAATAGCCGAACATCCAGCAACGGCCGTGCAATCAGGTCTCGATCCTGCCGGTCATACAATTCAAAACGCAAACGCAAATGTTGATCCAGCTTTTGCTCGAATGCCAATTCGTAGTGCGTGGCCCGTTCCGGCAACAACCGCGTTTTTGCGAAGGTCGAAAAAGTCTGGCTTAATTCCGGGTACTGCGCGTATTGACCCCAATCGAGCAGAATCCGCGTATTTTCCAGAGGCTGAAAGGTGACGCTTGCGTACGGCGAGACGAAGCTGTCGGTGTTTGCACCACCGTTGTCTTCCCGCACACCCGCCGTCAACCGGACGCGGTTCCCGAGCAGTCCAAAACCTTGTTGCACGTAAGCGCCGGTCCGGTTTCCCGTGCCTTGAAATGAATCGATCGACGCCACCAGCGCCGGTGTGCGTACAAAAAGTTGCGATAGCCCATTCTGCTGCAGGTGGCGAAACTGGCCGCCGAATTCCAAAGTGGATTTTGCGTTCCAGGAAACCGTAGCATCGCCGCGCCAGGTAGCTTCCGTGTAGGTTTGATCGAAAAGCGATGCATGGCTGGGATTGCCCACCTCTCCGCGTTCGCGTTCCCACGCCACATGGTTGGTCACCAGCAGCTTCTTGCCCACGTTATAGCGCGAGCCGAAATTGACCAACGAATAGCGAAAGCCCGCGTCCAGAATCGCGTTCGCGCTCAATTGACTCTGAAACTTTGACCGGTCCACGGTCGAGGCGCCCTCAATATAGCTAAAGCTCACGTTGTGGCGATCCGTCAGGTCATAACTCAGGCGCGCCTGCCCATCTGTAAACCCAAACGCCAGCGGCGCCGAATTCCCAAAGTCGATGCGATTCAAAATGTACTGCAAATAGCTCTTGCGGAAATCCACCAGCCACGAACCTTTTTTGTTTTTTCCAAACGGACCCTCCAGCATCAGCCCGGCGTTCGACATACTGGCGCTTACCCGGGCCCGGATTCCATCGCGGCTCCCGTCACGTGTGTTAACCGCTAAGATCCCAGCCGTCCGGTCGCCATACTTAACCGGCCATGCGCCTTCGTAAAGCGTCATCTGATCCACCATGTCGCCATTGAAAATAGTCAGCGATCCGTTGTCGGGCTGCCCGTCCACCGTATGAAATGGTGAATGCAGCAGAATGCCATCCATATACAACCCAATCCGGTCAAACGAAGCCCCGCGAATGGAAAACTCCGAGGAAAAATCGTTGTTCGACGCCACACCCGGCAGTCCTTGCACCGCCCGCAGCGGATCGTCCGCCAGAACACTGGCCAGGTTTTTGCGCTCGTCGCCTTCCAGCGTGATGGCCGACGCGCTGGTTTCCGTCGCGCCTTCAAAGGCCCCCGCCGTTACATCCACGCTATCGCTTCGCTTGGCGTTGGAGGACGTCAGTACAACCTCAAACTCCTTGGTCTCCCCGCTTGCCAGCGTAAACTCCTGCCGCGCCTGATAGAAGTCCACGGCGGACGCCTGCAAAGTATAATTGCCCGCCGGAACGGCGTCGATATGAAACGTACCGTCGGCACTTGTGACAGCGCGAAAACTGGTGCCGGTGAGTTGTACCTGCACCAAACCCAAAGTCTGGCCGTCCCGCGAGTTCACCACCCGCCCGCGAAGCTGCCCCACACTTGACGGAACAACGGACTGAGCGAACAGGCCCAGCGAACACAAAAATAGTGCCGAAAGTACGGTACGCACTGACATAGTCGTTTTATTATCGTTGGTCTTGCTTGCCGGTACCACGCCTCTGAATTACTCCCATACTTTCCGCCTTTTCGTACCAATTTAACGCGAATTCCCGTTTTCGCTTATGCCGGAGCCTGTCCAAGTCTAAAGAGCCGCAAAATTCCTGCCGATGGCTTGTTGAGGACAAAAGTTCATGCGCCCATTTGCAATCGCGGTCTCTCTCCTGTTCGCCCTCCTAACGTTCGCGCCGGCCGGCTTAGCCGCTGATTTGAGCATTGACGCCATCTACACTGTAGGTAACCTCGATACCTTGAACTCCGGTGCCGAGGGCCGGCTTACATTGAAGGAAAGTACCCTGGCCTTTTCCGACGGCAAGAATGTCGTCTTTGCCCCCTACTCCAATATCACCAGCGCCGAAATGGGTGCAAAAGTTCCGCCCCCCGCGGCCAGCGGCCTAAGAAAGATTAAGCTGCAAAAGAAGCTCGTCCGCCGCCTGATGGTGGTCGAATTCGCCGATGTTGAAAAGAAAGACGAAAAGGGCCACGGCCTGGCCCGCACCATGACGTTTGACGTCCTGGAAACCGACGGCGAGGATTTCGTCACCACCATCGAAGAACGCGCCGGCCGCCGCAAACACGCTTCTTCTGCCGACGCATGGTGGGGCGATAGCTCCTGGAAGACCAAGACCAACGGCAACACCGTCCGCCCCGATTCGCTCGGCAAGCTGGATAAGTAGTCATCAATAGCTTGCCTCGCTAACTGTCGCTGCCCGGAATCCCGCCGGCCAGAACACCGCTCCAGAAACCACGCAAAAACCCGGAGCAACTGCCAGTTGCCCCCGGTTTTTGAGCCGGTTTTTGACCACTGGTCTTTGACCCAGCCTCGCAAATGCAACGTCCAAAACATTTTTCGTTTGGCGGTGCCTAGCACGACGCCAGACGCGTTTGGCAACTTTTCGGCACCCTGACTATGACGACGGGCCCGCGGGCTCGCCGAAATTGCCAATATTTACGTCCATCGCGATGATTTTAGAGCGTTTATTCACAATATGGATCGCGGGTCTGGCACATCTCGTTATGGCGCTCACGCCAGGCGCGGCGTGGACTCCCGGGTAACCGGATCCAGGATCTCCTCTCGAACTTTCTTCCGTAAGCTGCTGCTTTCGACTCGAGCCCATGAAAATGAAGCGGGCGTAGTCTCCGCTCGCCACCTCATGCTATTCTGAGACCGCGCCCATGCGTCTCCGTACTGGCCTCATTATCGGGTTGATGGTTGGGTCTCTCATGGTGACCGGCTGGGGCATACTCCGTGCGCAAAAGCCCTTCAAGGAATGGCCTGCCATCGAGTACGAAAACTTCCCCATTCCCCCCGGTGCCGACCGTCCCAGTGAATGGACCCGTGCCCGTCTCCGCTATCCCGACCTGGTCGGCTACCCCAATTTTTCGGCCAACCCCCGCTACTTGGGTTTCGCAGGTTATTGGACGATGGACTATCCGCGCTCGGACCGCCATTTGCTGGAAGGCGTGAAGCGCCTCACCCGCATCGATGCGCGGCCTCTGGAGCAAGTGGTTTCGCTCGATGGCACCGACGAGATCAACAACTGGCCGGTCGCGTATGCCGTTGAGGTCGGCTACATGAACCTGCCTGAGGTGCAGGCTCAACAGCTCCGCGATTACCTGGACCGCGGAGGTTTTCTGATGGTGGACGATTTCCACGCCAACCGCGAATGGAAGAATTTCGAAGAGAACCTGAAACGCATCTACCCTAATCGCGATTGGGTGGATATCCCCAACAGCGATCCCATTTTTCACGTGCTGTATGACCTGGAAGACCGCGTGCAAATTCCCGGCTGGGGCAGCGTGCAACAGGGCGTGACGTACGAGAAAGACGAAAGTGGCCGCCCCGAACACTGGCGCGCGATCTACGATGAAAAAGGCCGCGTCGTCATCGCCATTTGCCACAACATGGACATGGGCGACGCCTGGGAGCACTCCGATAACCCAAGGTATCCGGAGAAAATGGCGTCGCTGGCGTATCGAATTGCGATGAACTATTTTGTCTATGATTTGACGCACTGAGCGCGGGTGGGTAGCAAGAACCAGCACCAAGCTGCGAACGCAGTGAGCGTGTTTCACCCGTCGCTTACCACCAAGCCGCAACCAAGGTAGCTCCGGTCGCCAGACCGGAGAAGACGCTAAACTGGAATCGTCGTGAGCACCGCCGCTCTGGTCACCGCCGCCGATTACCTCCGCCGGACAGAGAAGCCCAACTGCGAATACGTCGACGGCGTTCTGTATGCGAAGGCGACGCCGACTTACAACGCATGCCGGGATTCAAACAGAGGTGATGCTGCTTCTGCACAAACAAGGTGTTCAGCCGGTGCCAGAACTGACAGTGCAACTCAGCCCAACCAAGTATTTCGTGCCCGACGTGGCGGTTCTCCAACGGATCGAACATCCTTATCCAACCACGGAATTGCCACCCCAATAGCACTGAAAGGTTTCCCGAGAAAATCTGAGAGTTTCCGCAACTTCCCGACACTTATCAAGCGAATGAGGCCGTACGCCTCGCGGAGGTGAACCTTGGATCAGTGGACGCATGAGTTAGTTGTGGAACGGTTGCGGCAGGGTTTTTTTCTGTTTGGCGACATAGGCAAAGAGCTACGGTTTGGTTTAGGTGACCCCAGCGTAAATGGAGTCCATTGGGTCCCATCAATCTCCGTTGAGTTGGTCAAGGGCCTCTTTGCGAAAGGGTTGCTTCAACCCGATGCACAGCCAGGCCGTTCCATCACTTACCGACTTAGGGCTGCTGAAAATGCCGACGCCGCAGCAAACGTATAGCATCAACAGATGGCAGGAACGGACTAAGGTTCCCCTTATTACGCTGATTTGGTCAAAGTGAAGGCGCTTACTGCTTCTGCTGCTTTCAGCGTCTAAGCGACAGAGAAAAGCGTCTATATCGAAGCCGGCGTTCGGATTGTCGATCGGAACCCATGTTCGAGCGCATCTACAATGTCGTTTTGATTAGCATAGGTTTTGTCGCACGATGAGCGCTAGTTCTGGGACGAAAAATATCGAGCGTGGGCGATTCTTACCGCGTGCATCGTGGGGCTATGCTATTTCTATTTCGAAAGCATTTCCGGGCTTAAGATTCGTTTGCTCGAATCGCCTTTCGGCACTCTCCTCTTCCGCAAAGCCTATGCTATTCTGAAGCCGACCTGCAGCCAGCATCTTCCGAAGATGAACCGCGGGAATATAGACTGATAGGCAGGAATGCGTTTTCGCCCCGTTTTTTGGCTACTTATGCTTGCGCTGGCCGGTTGGGGCGTCCTGCGAGCCCAGCGGCCCTTCCGCCAATACCGTGCGGCGGAGTACGCCGATTTCCCGCTTCCTGACGACTACCGCCAGCCCGCCGAATGGACCCGT